>CAZXLJ010000010.1:0-50506 GCA_964641175.1 uncultured Cellvibrionaceae bacterium | reverse complement strand
ATTTAGGGGGGTTTAATATTCAGGGATAAAAGTCATGGATGAATCACAGAACAAAAAAATTTTCAATAAAACCCGATTCAAGCAATATCGCCAGTCACTGCGGAACAACTCTTCTGAACCTGAAAAACGTTTATGGCAAGTTTTGCGCAGTAATCAGTTGGGCGTCAAATTCCGTAGGCAGCATGGAATTTGTCAATACATTGTTGATTTCTACTGCGCCCAATTGAAACTGATTATCGAAGTCGACGGCGACAGTCACTTCTCTGACGAGGCTTGCAACTACGATGCTGCGAGAGACAAATTTTTATCGTCGCTGGGATTTGTAACGGTTCGAATCAAGAATGATGAGGTAATGCAAAACATCGAGGGTGTTTACGAAATTATTAAAAAGCAAATTGAGTCAAGAGCGAAAAACTGACCCCCTTCCCCTCCGAAGGGCTTTGGTGGCCTATTTCGGGTATTGCCCAAATGGACCAGATGCATTACCCCCCTAAATCCCCCCTTTGCAGGGGGGACTTTGTAGATCCACCTCTGCAGGGGGGAATTTTGCTCCTCCCCCTGGAAGCTGGATTCAGAGGCTATGACCCTTCCGCGAAACCCGACCTGCCCATTGCCTTGCACTCCCTAATATCAGGCACTAAGGTGTCACCGCTGACCATATCCCTTTCTGGAGCACCATGATCACGATCGGCTTAACAGGTGGTATCGGTTCGGGCAAAAGCTTTGTGGCCGATGAGTTTCGCGCGCTGGGCGCCACGGTGGTGGATGCCGACGTCGAGGCGCGGGAAGTTGTGAAGCCGGGGCAGCCCGCTCTGGAGGAAATTCGCCAGCATTTCGGCAACGCTATCCTGCAACGCGACGGCACTCTGGACCGGGCCCGGTTGCGCCAGCGGATTTTCTCGCAGCCCGAGGAAAAACAGTGGCTGGAAGCACTGCTGCATCCGCTGATCCGGCGCCGCATTGTGCAGCAGCTTGAAGCCCCGACGGATGCCTATCACATTCTGGTTTCTCCCCTGCTGGTCGAAACCGGCCAGACCGAACTGGTGCAGAAAGTCGTGGTAGTGGATGTGGACGAAGCGACGCAATTGCTGCGAGCCAGTCAGCGCGATCAGACCGAAATGGATAATGTGCGCAAAATCATGGCGTCCCAGCTGCCCCGAGCCAGGCGGCTGGCCAGCGCGGATTACATCATTGATAATAGCGGCTCCCGCGCGGCCACCCGGGCGCAGGTGGAAGACCTGCACCGAACCCTGCTGAAAATCTCTGCCTGATTCCGGATGACAAACCTGCCATGACCGTCAAGACGCTTGCTGTACGCTGCCCGACCTGCAAGAAAGAAGTGCTGATGACCCCCGCCTTTCCGCAACGCCCCTTTTGCAGCCGCCGTTGCAAACTTATCGACCTGGGCGAATGGGCCAGCGAAGGTCACGCGATACCGGGAGAAGAAGTCACCCTGGATGATGACGCGGACCGGGATGGTGAGCTGCGGTAAAACGAACTGCAAAAGGGCACTGACGAAGAATCTTACACATCGGGGGCCGCCCGGGGCCCACACTGTCATCCAACCGACAAGATTACTGCGTAGTGTGCGTCACAGTCGCTTTTTGCCGTTTATTATGGCGTCCGCTCCTGTGTATAATCAGCGCCGATCTCTGCACGACGCCGTATAACTGCAGCCCTCGTTTTCGTCATCTGAAAGGGGGTGGGTGGCTACAGGTGCAAGCAACACAGCATCGGATATACCGTCCATCGCTGGTTTAATCGCAAAGTCACATGGTCGGCGGACCTTTATTGAACCGCGACCGGGCTGGCTCGCACAGATCAACGCACGGCAATGGCTGATTTAGTGGTTCAATTATTGCTTGCTGATTTTGCTCAGCTGGATATCGAACGAAGATCCGATTCCGTAAAACGCAATGAATTCAAACTGCGCCGGCTCGATGCGCCCTCTGAAGGTTCAACCCGGCCGAATCAAGAACCACGATTCAAGCAAATGTGATGTGAAAATACGGGTCGCCCGCGCGGCGCATTCCACGATTATTCTTCGCATGAGCTAAGGCAGTGCGCCGCCCGCTCCCGTAAAAGCGTAGCTGGCCAGATCAGGTGCAGCAACCTAAACGAAAGTATTCAGTCAGGTTTTGAAAATGAATCAAGCGACCGCAGGTCAATCACAGTCCGAACCTATGCCCCTGGAAGTGCTCATGGGCGGTGTGAGAAATGTATTGGCCAATAAGTACAAGCTGCTTATAGCGGGCCTTCTGGCCGGGGGCGCAGCCTGGTACCTGTCCGGTCTGATCCCTCCCAAATACGCGTCCACCGTAACATTGCAGATTGACGGCGCCATCAATGGCCGCCCCACGGAGGCGGCAGCCCCCGGGGCACCGACTGACAAGACATTTCTGTATACCCAGTATGAGGTGATGACCTCCCGGGGACTGGCTGAATTTGTGGCTGAAAAAGCCGAACCGGGCACTACCTGCACCCTGACCCCTGAAGAAATGGCGGCCGCCGGCGGTGTGCAGGCCCTGGCTTTTGACCTGATGCGCAACATCGAGATCCTGCCGGTGCGCAATACCAACCTGTTCCGCATCACCGCGTACTGTTTCGACCCTGAAACAGCCCGCAATGTGGCGGAGCTGTTCGCCACCAGCTACAAGGATTTCATGTACGGGGATTTCAACACGGAGAAAAACCTGGCGGCGGACTGGATGAATGAGCGCATGCTTACGCTCAAGGAAGCGGTCGAGAAATCCGAAAAGGAACTGCAGGAATACAAGGAGCGCGAAGCCGTCTATTCGAGCACGCTCGACGGCAAGATCGGCAATGTTGAACTCGAAAGT
Organism: uncultured Cellvibrionaceae bacterium; assembly: GCA_964641175.1. Classification (GTDB taxonomy): domain Bacteria; phylum Pseudomonadota; class Gammaproteobacteria; order Pseudomonadales; family Cellvibrionaceae; genus CAYNST01. The sequence goes on along the minus strand of CAZXLJ010000010.1, from coordinate 47,666 downwards.
CTGCTGGGTGCCTACAGCGCCGAGCAGGAAAAGGTGGCACAACTGTCCGCGGTCCACAGCCAGATCCGGAGCCTGGGTGAGTATTACGACGTGAATGACCTCACCGCCATCGGCCCCATCCGTGACGACCGCATCGTCAGCAAGATGCTGGAAGAAATATCCACCGTATCGGCAAACTATTCCCAGCTGCGCGAACGGTTCATGGACGACCACCCGAACCTGCAGGAAGAGCGGATCCGCTACAACGAACTGATGCGCGAACTGCGCGCCCAGGTGTCCACCGTCGCCAAGGGTATCTCGCAAGAGCTGCAGTCTTCCAAAGCCGCCATGAAAAATCTGGAAAAGCAGCTGGAGCAGACCAAGACTGCCTCCATTTCACAGGACCGTCAGCGGGCCGTACTGGCTCAGCTGGAAGAATCCGTGGTCGTCAACCGCGATCTGTACCGGCAGTTTCTGGAACAGATGAGTGACCTGACCCACGCCCAGGGTTATGTTGGCAACCAGATCAAGGTGATCGAAAAGGCCTATATCTCCAACCGTCCGGCCAGCCCCGATCGTGGACTCTTTGCCGCCGCCGGCTTTGCCGGCATGACGTTTTTGCTCAGCCTTTTCTTCATGGTTCGCGGTCTGCGGGACACCACCGTCAAGGCGCCGGCCGAAGTGGAGCTGAAGCTCAGTTCGTTGCTGCTCGGTTATCTGCCCAAGGTGAAAACCAATCGCAGCGATCTGGCCTACAACGGGTATCTGGAAACCAGCAACGGCATGTTCTCCGAAGCGATCCGCTCGATCCGGACCAGCCTGACCTTGCTGGGCATGGACATGAAACACAAGGTCACGGTGATTACTTCGTCCGTGCAGAACGAAGGCAAGTCCACTGTCGCCATGAATCTCGCGGCCTCCTTCAGCCGGCTGGAACGCACCCTGCTGATTGACGCCGACGTACGCCGCCCTACCCTGGCCAAATCCCTCGGTTTTCCGGAGTCGACCCCGGGACTGATCAACGCGCTGGCCGACGGCGTGGACATTACCGACTGCATCTACCCCGGACAGCCTGGCAACTGCGACTTCATGCCGACGGGACGCGCCTCAGCCCTGTTCTTCAATAATTCCAACCTGCCCGGCAGCCCGCTGGAACTGTTGTCGTCCCACCGTTTCAGGGAACTGGTTTCCCGGCTGCGCGAGCATTACGATCACATCATTATCGATGCCGCACCCGTCTGCGGTGTCAGCGACACCAAAGTGCTTTGCGCCGTCGCCACCCATGTGGTCTACGTAGTCGCCGCGCATGAAACCGATTCTCGCCTGGTCAAGCAGGGGATTCGCGAACTGGAGCATTCGCAGGCACGGGTTGCCGGGGTGGTCCTGAATAACGTGGATATGAAAAAACTGCGGCAGTACAACTACGGCCAGTATGGCTCGCCACAGATGATCGCCCAGGAAGAACTCGCCTGAGATCAGGCATTTCGTCCGTTCGTATCGCCAGCTGACGTGACTTTTACCGGTTAATGGCCTCGCTACGTGGTCGTTACCTGTCTGTGACCACCGGAGGTGGTCACGTTACTATCTCCGGGAATGCACCTTGTCCACCACACACCAGACACCCCCTGCTCGTCCGAACGCCCGCTCCCCAATAGGCCCGGTAAAAGTCAGCTACATCATTAATTCCATGAGTACCGGCGGTGCCGAGATGGGATTGCTGATGCTGCTGGACAACGGCTTTTTTGCGGACGTGCAACTGGACGTGATATTGCTCCATATCGGGGATGAAACGCTGTTCAAGCGGCTGCAACAACACCCTGGTGTTGCCACCGTGCGGGTGGTGGACCGCAGTGCCCACCTGAAGCCTGCGACCATGCTCAAGGGACTGTTATATTTGACGCGCCACCTGACGAAGGAAAAACCCGACGTCCTGATCGCGTCCCTGGCGCAATCAAATATCCTCGCACTGCTGGCCGCCAGGGTGCACCCACGCCTGAAAATGATTACCTTCTTTCACAACTCTGCCTTTTCCAAAGCCATCTACGAAAAGATCATCAACCGACTTTCGCCCCGCATTGATGCATGTTTCTACGACAACGTCGAAACCTTCAAGGCCGTCAAAAGCCGGTTGCCGGAACGGCCTGATCGTGAATGGTATGACGTACCGCTGTTTGTGGCCCAGGGCGCAGTGCGCAAAACCCGTTACGGCCTGTCGTCGCCCATCGGCATCGTAAGCGTGGGCCGGCTGAACGCGCAAAAGAATTACTTTGAGGCCATACTGGCGATCAAACAGCTGAAAGCGGAAGGTTATCCGGTGCACTTGCATATCGCCGGTGAAGGCGAGTTACGGGAGCCACTGGGGGAATTTATCCGGGAACACCAGCTGGAAAGCTGCGTCACCTTGCTGGGATTCACCAGCGAGTGGTCCAGCCTGACCGAGCAGATGGACATTTATCTGTTGTCCAGCACCCGCGAAGGCTTGAGCATCGCCACCCTGGAAGCCATGAGTTACGGGTTGCCAGTGGTGGCCACGGCGGTGGGTGGTATCTGCGAGTACGGGCGGGATGGCGAGAACATGATCATTGCCCGGCAGCCCACCAGCCAGAGTCTGGCCCAATCCCTGCGACGGCTTTTGGATTCGGATTCGTTCCGCGAAAGCATCGGTCAGGCCGGCCGCGACACGGCGATAGAACTTTACGGGAAAGCGGCGGTGATCCAGCAACTGGATACGGTGAAGGCTGCCGCCTTTGAAGCCCGGAAGCCGGCCGGTGTGATGGCGCAGCGGCAGGCCTGATTCAGATCAACCGATCGCTGGCGGTCCCTGTCGGCCGCCAGCGGGTTCCCGGATCAGCGACTGGGGTCGTATCCCAGCAGCGGCGGTTGGTAATAGCCCATGGAACCCAGGATGGCCCCCATGTGATAGGTGTGATCGGTCATCAGCCAGGGGCGTCGCTGGGTGGTGTACATCGTAGACATGTTAATGATCAGACTTCCCCGATCGACGGTGACAATCTCTTCCCGCCAGTCCCCCACCAGATCCGCAATGGCGACGATCTTCCGGTACTGCCGGTCATTGGCGGCGGTCGTTTTCGGGTACAGCACCTGATCGACGATCTCTCCGCTTTCCAGATCAATCAGGTCTTCCGCAACAGCGCCCGATGTATCGTTGGTTCCATGTATCCACAGCTTCTTGGCGGTCGGGCCCCAGTAAGCAGAGAAATGCGTCAATCCCTTAAGCCGGTCCTGTTCGATCAGCTGGCCATCACTGGTCCACATCCAGCGATCAGGGGAGTCCGCCTCGCCGCTGTAGCATTCCACACCCGGGTATCTGGAGTACACGTCGGCACACATGCCTTCTTTATGGATGTGCTTGGTCTTGCCTTCGTATTTCCACAGATATTCCCCGGTTTTTGCCTTCACCATACCCATGCCGCCGGCGTCATGGCCGCGCTCGGAGCCGTAGTACATTTCCAGGCCGGGAACGCGCGGGTCCAGTTCACCCAGATAGATGTGATCCAGATCGCCCCGACCGATGGTCCAAAGGGTCGAACCGTCGTGGTCGATGGTCAGGCTGCCGATAATGACCTCATCGCGCCCGTCGCCATCCACATCACCGGTACGGATGGTATGCGCGCCCTGACCCCAGCGTTTTTTCAGATCTTCGATCACGTAATCCGGGGCACAGGCCTGCAAATCCCGGGGGTTGTGGTTTTCCCACTGCCATACCGGTTGCAGACCCTCAGTCTTGGAAAAGCGAAAAGCGTGAACTTTCTGACGGCCATAGGTACCCCGTTCCACAATCACGTGTGGGTTTTTGCCATCGAGATAAGCAATGGCAAGCTGATGACGCGAGTAACGGTTGTATTTTGAATAGGCTTCACCGGAGCTTTCGGTAAAACCGGAGCGATCGGGCCAGGGTGCCCTTGCCAGAACGGTTTTGCCGTCCTTGCCGCTGACTATCTTCAAATACTCATTGCCTTTGGTTACACGGCCGGTGGTATCAGCTACCGCCTTCTTCTCGATATTTTCATCGCCTGATTTAACGATGATCTCTGCAATGCCGTCATTGTCCAGGTCGTACACAAGAAATGGCGAATACCACATGCCGCCTTCAATGGCGTGACCCATGTCATAGCGCCACAGGAGGGCGCCTTCCGAATCGAAACCATGCAGCTTGAAAGTCGTGGTCGATGGGCGCCACAGCTTGTAAAACGGGTCGATGGTGCTGTCAGGAAAGCGCAGCACGTAGTCCAGCCCCGCTTTGCCGTTCAGTTCCCCGAACGCGACGTTTCGCCCGAACCCGTTGGCACCGTTGGAGATGCTCAACACAGTCCGGTCGCCTTCGGGCAAAGCCGCCGAGGGCGTGCAGGCCTGTACCTTTTTGTCGTAGAGCACCTTGACGAACCAGCGATAGCCGCTGCAGTCCGTTTCATTGCAGTTGACAGGATCGATAAAGTTCGTGGATTTCTCGATCGGCTTGGGGGTCAATTTGCGGGTTTTATTGTTTTCCTGACGCCAGACATCGAAGGTAGTCTTGCTCGTGTCTTTTTTAAGTAATCGCCAGCTGACAAATACGCCGTCACTCGCATCCTTCATTTGAACCGCGGTGACAGCTCGTTCGTGAATGCTTGCCGGAGTCTGGGCTGCAGTCTTTGGCAGAGTGCAGTCCGCGAGAACCGCCTGGGGAAGCAGGACGGATACGGCCAGCGCCGTAGATGCTAATTTCGAAATCTTCATGTGTAAAACCAACCAGATTCATAAATGTGCGGCTTGAAGCCAGGAACCAGCTAACGACCACGGAAAAGATTTCACTTCGCATTCTGCTTCAAATCAGAAAACGTGCTTTTACAGCGCATAATTTCATGACGGAGCCTGGTCGCGGTGCATCACACACCCCGATCCGGAATAGCGACAATCAGACAGTTTTCTTTTGTATGAATGTTCGGGTAATTCTCACACGCAAAAGAAAACTGGCGATTGAATCCGTTAGCCCACCGGTTAACCGAGTATAGATCGGTAAGCCGTGGCGTTCCGGGTCTGACCAGTGAAAAGTGATCCAATTTCAGGTTTTATCCGCCAAATTTTTAGTTCGCGATCTGGGTCACATGTAAACTTCCAACCCTCATTCATTTTGATTATTTGAAGCCTTACCGATAAATCCCGCCGCCATTTTCGGGGCGCTTGTTTTGGGCGATGGCCTAGTGCCGATTTGATCAGGTCGACGCCCGTCCAATTTTTTTCAGCACTTGTTTTCGAATCGCCGTCGCCATGGTCGCTGCTTCGCCGCCCAGGCACCATCGCGGTGACGTGGCAATCAACATCACGCCAATGATTCCGAGGATAAAGCCTGAAAGTAACAGAATCACGATGGCGTTGAATTCGTAGTTTCGCAGCAGCCAGGCCGCGCCTGCCAACGGCAGACCGCAGACCAGACCTAAAATAAACCCGTGATACTGGCTTCGCAGAAATTCGCCCATGCTGACATTAACCAGATGACACGCGCGGATACTCATCTGGGCATACCAGATCGCTGTCGCGCCGGTTACCACCCACGCAACCGCCACAGTGCCCTGGTCCACCACCCAGAGCGTACCGATAATGATAATGATCGCGTTCGTGGCCTGGGTGAGGACCAGAGAACGAATTGCGGCGGTCGCCCGCAACACGGAGCCGCCCACCCGCCCGGACAGACGGAAATACATCCCGAATGCCACCACCGCGAATACCGGAATCACGCCCAGCCACTTTTCGCCCATCAGTACGCCGATAATTTCCGGTGCGAGCAAATATAAACAGACGGTCAGGGGAATACCGATTACAGCCGTCACTTCTGTGCCCCGCAAATAAGCGGATTTAAGCCGGGCCGGTTCGTCCTGCACTTTTGCCATCGCCGGGAAAACCACACGATCGGCAACTTTGCCGTAAAGCGTGGTCGGCAGATTCATCAGCTTGATGGCTCTGGAGTAAATACCCAGGCTCGCCGCATCCTGATAGCGACCAATAATGGTGACGTCCGCTTTCTGCGAAACAAACGCAATAATGCGCGAGAGTGCAAAACCACTGCCACGTCCCAGCAGACGTCGCGCAGAATCCCGTTCCAGTTGGGGTTTAAGCGGCGGCTTGGCCAGCACCACCAATGCAATACTGCGCAGCAGCATTTCTGTCAACGATGCTGCAACCAGCGACCAGTAACCGAAGCCGGCCAGTGCCAGCCCGATGCCGACCAGCAGGGACGAAACCAGGCGGGTGACAAACTCGATGATGGTGATGTGCACCACCCGCATGTCCCGCAGCAGCAACCCCTGCGAAATATTCCCAAACGCCTGGATCAACACGCCGAAGGCCAGCACCTTGATGACGTTTTCCAGTTCCGTCATGCCCATGAAATCCGCAAACAGACCTGCACCCAGCTGGGATGCGCCAAAAGCGAGCAGCGCCACCATCAGCACCAGCGTAAAGGCGGTGCGCTGATCATTTACCGACAGTTTGGGCATCTGGATAATCGTTACCCCGATGCCAATTTCGCGCAGCAGATCGCAGATGGCAATAAACAGCATGCCGGCCGCAAAGATGCCGTAATCGACGGGGTCCAGCAACCGGGCCATGACAGCCATGACGATCAGATCCGCCACAATGGAAAAGACCTGAATACCCGACGAGACGACTGCGCCGCGCTTGACCACGCTGCCGAGCTTTTTGTTGTTTGACATTATCTGGGAACCAACTGAATAGCAGAGAAAATTGACGAAGTGAGGTGAGGCTACCTCGAGTCCCTTCGGCACGCGCCGGCATGGTAACAGGATAATGGCCGGGTCCGCGGAAAGGTAACCGGCCAATCCCATGATTGTTCATCCGCTGACATCCCGAGCTGGCCCATTCACGTCACCCGTGGAAACGCAGCGCCGACCGCCGGTGTGGCCACCGGAGCCCGATAGTTGGTTGCCGCAAGACAGGCCACCGCGCTGAAATAGATCAGCATGGTGGTGGTTCCGTTCGCCATGAACACTGGCACCGTCATACAGTAAAACGCGAGCGGCAGGACCGCCCAGGACAGCGGATGGAAAGTGGTCATGGAAGCAATTTTGTAGAAGACGGGCAGAAAGAACAGCAGGACACCGACGATGCCATATTCAATGAAGAAATCGAGATAGAAATTGTGTGTATAGAGCGCGAGGGTGGTGTTCAGATAATAATTTTCCATGACCACTTCGAGATTGCGGGCACCCACGCCGAATATCGGGTGATTCATGAAAATATCCACACCATTGGCGATAAGATTGGCCCGGTGCAAATCGGATTCCCAGCGCGCGAGCTCTTCATCGACGTAGTGCGTGACAATAAAGTCGCCGGAAATTCCAAGATAAAACGCGATAAAACCCGAACAGAGAAATACCAGTTGGGACAGTATCAGAATGAGGTTGACCTGGTAACCGCGGATCAACCCGATCAAAGGACGGAACAGGACCAGCGCAACCAGGCTGGCAAGGGTTCCCGTTCGTTCATTGGACATGATCAGCATGGCAATGGAGCTGACCACAAAAATAATGCCGATGGTGAAATTGAAGCGGAACAAGGAAAGACACGATAGTAATGCAAACAGCCCGAATGCATATTTGGCATCACCCATGTGCTTGAAGCTATAAGTCAAACCGTTTGCTATGTGCCATATCGCCACATAGGTGGTGACTGCAAACAGGCAATAGAGAATAAACCGTACCAGGTTTTTGTCACCGGAATTCAGTGCGAAAGAAAACAGCGGCACCCATAGCAGCACCATTGTCCACTGGATGGCTTCCACGACGCTGTTCGTATCGCCGGTGAATAGCGTGTAGAGACACAGGTAAGCGAGAAAAGGAATAAAGGGTGCGGTTGTTTTGACGGTCCAGTTCACCGATCCCTTGATGAACAGAATAAAGATCGGGAACAGGACCAACAGATAAAAATCCGAAAGGCGCACCACCACCGGCAAGCCGGGCAGCCGCATATCGAGCAGCGCCAGCGGAAACAGGCTGGTTACCAAAAACGGGAAATAATCGTCCAGCGATTTTTTGGGGGAACCCTGACGCATACGAGATGAACGACTCCTGCCACAGCTCGGGGTACGGAATTACTCTACCTTGGCAGCGTCTTGCTGACGCATAGCAGGCACCAGGTAATAGATCTGGACACGGTCACCGACAAGGGGCTGATGGCCAGTGATTGCCGATGCATTCCGGAAATGATGCGCCGGTAAAATTCCAGACGTTCTTTGGGAGGCTGTATCTTGATTCCCTTGAGCAAAATGATCACCAGTTTGAACACGTACCGCACTTCCAGATCCAGGGACGAGCTGAAGCTGGCGCGATTGCGCCTCATCGCCTCGGTCAATTGCGCGTACTGCTCAAAAAACCGGCCGGTTCTGACGGCGGTTATAGACCCTTCGCGCTTGCGATAGCCGATCAGGGGCAGATCTGACCAAAAGATGCCTTCGGCCCTGGCAAATGCGTCCACGGTAAACGACAGGTCTTCATATGCCCGCCGGTCTGTACTCAGCATTGCATCGCTGATCACATCGCGCCTGTAGATGCGGGTCCAGATAAAAAAACCGTGCTTGAACAGGGTGATATGCCGGTCGCGTCCCGAGTAACTTCGGGTTCTGACCTCTCCCTGCGGAGGCAACTTGCGTTGCAGTGTGGCCGGATCACGAAATTCCTGGTAGGTGAACTCAAGAATCGGCAGCGACGTTTTTTCCAGGGCCGCAAAAATAAGCGTGGAATAGCCTTTCATTACCACATCATCGCCGTCGACAAATCCCAGGTACTGACCCGTCGCCGCCTTGATACCGGTTGTTCGGGTTGCGGCGATTCCCTGGTTAACCGAATGCTGGATAATCCGGTAACTGAACCGGATCAGCGCGCGATTGAGTTCCAGCACCTGCTCACATTTTTGCAGGGAGGCATCCGTGGAACAGTCATTGATGAAAAGCACCTCGATTTGCGGCGAGTTAGCATCATCAATCAGGCTCTGAACCAGCTCACCGACATAATCTTCACAGTTATAGAAAGGACATATAACCGAGAGGACAACACCTTCACGCATCCGTGACTCTCTCTGCGACAATCTTGCGACCTTCGGCGATTTCCGGGATGTAGGCTTTCACGTACTGTTCCAGCATCAGATCAAGCGTGAATTCCGCCTTGTATTTGCGGTAGCTGGCACCACCGTGCTCGATAATCAACTCGGGCGCTACAAGATACTCTTTCATGTAACGGTAGACCGCGTCGGAATCACCCGGCTCCACCAGATAGCCGGTCTTGCCGTGATTGATCAGCTCCTTGACTCCGCCCACCGAAGTCGCCACCACTGGCATATTGCAGGACATGGCTTCAATGATGGTCCGCGGCAAACCTTCCCAGTGACTACTGAGAACAAATACGTGGGCTTGCAACAGTGCGGTAGTAAGATCTTCCACCACGCCCATGAATTTCACCTGCTCCGGGATTTCCGAAAACAATGACCGCACGTAAGCTTCCTTGCGGCCATCGCCATATATGTGCAGCTCGAAATCCTTGTGGTCCGCAGCCAGCCGATTGACGGCGGCGGCAAGCGTCGGGTAATCCTTCTGGTCTTCAAAGCGCGCAGCGGTAATGAAAATCACTTTCTCGCCTTTTGCCAGCAAATGCTTGCGTTCGCCGACCGCCCTCATTCCGTTATGAATGGTCATGGTTTTCGATTCTGGCACACCCAGCTTGAGATATTGCTCGGTATCAAATTCACAGACGCCAACGATAGTCGCCGGCAGAACACCCAGAACTTTCTCCAAGCGCCGGTACATCATGTAGCCCTTGTTGTGCTCCGACTCAAAAAACGGCACACCGTGGGGAATATAAAAATTCTTGCGGAAAGTAAGGAGACTGGCGATCCGGCCCAGAGCGCCGATTTTTGCCGTGTGCCATGAACAGACATTTGGCCGGAATTGCAAGATGATCAGAATCAGTTGCAGCAGGGAAATAAAATCCCGGAACACTTTCAAATCCCGCTCCAGGTAGGGCATTTCGTAAACCTTGAAGTCACATTTTTTCAAATACTCAGCCGCGGGCCCGTTATGGCCGATGGCATATGCCACTTCCACCCCTTCGGCGCGGAACCGCTGTCCTATCTGCACAATATGCTTGAAGGAGCCAGACGCCATGGTATCCGATCTTGTCATGCCTATTAAAATTCTCATGCTAACTCCTCATAGAGCCGAACGTACTGTTTCGCGATTAACTCCATGTCAAACATCTCGTCAATCTTGCGTCTGCATTCGAGTCGTGAGCCTTGCGGGTCACGTTTGAAAATGGTAATCGCCGAGCGCATGGCTTCAGCGATATCCGCCGGTGCGCTGGTTCGGGAAATTACCCCGTTCACACCCACCGAAATTGCTTCCTCCGCTCCGCTTACCGGCGTGGATACCAGAACTTTTTCAAGCAACAGGGCCTCAAGCAGGGAATTGGAAAATCCTTCGGCCCGCGATGCATTCACGAACACATCCAGTGCGGAGATCTCTGCGACAACGTTGTCAGTTGCCCCGTGAAAAATGACGGAAGATCCCAATCCCAAAGTTTCCGACAAGCGGCGAATGCCATCCAGTGCCGTGCCATCGCCGAATATGTGCAAAACCACATTGGGCTCGTTGAGCTGGGCAAATGCCTGCAGCAATAAATCCAGGCGCTTTATTTCTTCTATCCGGCCGTGATAGAAAAAATTCACCACGTTTCCAGCTTTCCGGTCATGGCCGTCGACGCCAATACTTTTATCGACGCCATTAAAGATTTTCCGCACTTTTTTGAAGCCGGCATCACGCAGGTTTCTTTCTATTACCGAAGAGATTGCAATCATCTGCGGCTGTTGCGCCCGGATAAAGTTGAAGCACAACGGCCCCCAGAAAAATTTCCGTTTCAGACACAGCAAATCCATGTCATCTTCGGAGTTGCCGATTTTTATCAGAACCGGCTTTTTCAGTACTTTCCCCAGCAGGGTAGCGACGAACCCGCCGAATTTTCCCTGGTGACAGTGGATCACATCAAATTCATTACGGTGCGCATATCCCCAGGCAAGCACCTTGACTAACCAGTACACTGAAAAAAAAGACCAGCGTCCCAGCAGATCCGGCGCAACGCCGGTGTATATACGCTCGACATTCAATCCATTGTCATCGAAGGTAATATCGCGGGTCTGGGTGGACGTCAATATCGTTACGTTGACTCCGTTTTTCCCCAACATGCCCGCCAGGCGACGACACTGTTTTTCTGCCCCACCATAAACATCCGGCATGTACTGACACGTCAGCATTAACACCCTTGCGTTTGCCTCAGTTACACCAGGCTGGGCACGTCCCGATATTTCCATCGACGTCCCTTGTGTTGCCGTATTCACCTGCATCAGTCCCGCCTAAAAACCCAATAATCTGTTCTGCTTCGACGTGTCGTTCCTGCCGCATCACGTTAAATCAATTTTTGCCAATAAATTCGTGCGTCCCGCTTGCGCTCAGGCAGCAGGCCAGAACTGCCAATACATGAATCGCGCCAATTCGTAATTTTGGCGAAATCTAGCACACTTCAATTGCATCCACTACCTTTCGGCAGAGCATTCCGGACGGTCCTTTCTGTTCACCTGTTAACAACGTGAAACCGAAAAATCCAGGGCGCAACCGCCCTCGTCCAGACCGTTGGACATGGCCTGAAATAGCCACGCACCTGCACCGGTTACCGTATGCCGGCCAATAAATGCCCTACGCAATGCATCTCGTCGTGTCGCACAGCCTGAAGATATGCGTATACAGACTGGCGCATTTCGAGAATGAATATTGCCAACTTCAAACAATAGGTGGATTATTTTTTGATTTGACCCGCCTGGGTAGAAGTACCAGAACGAGCGGATAAATTCAGAACTAAACACTAGGATTAAAGCCCGAATTAAATTGGTACTTTATCCTTACTGCGTGAAGTGACCGCCCCGTCAACTGAGCGGATTGTCCTGCTTTATCTCTGGTGCCCCACAAAAAGCCGTAAAAATCAGCGATTTGTTCAAGGAGCGGCCATTCTAGCAGTTAAGCTAAAACAATGTCACGAATAACAACACCGCTCCGAGCCAAACCACGGAGTAAATCACAGTGGATATACGGCCAGAAAAGCAACCGGAGTAATGCCATCGGTCGGAATTCAAAAATTGCGATAGGGTTAACTTAATCAGATAAAACCGACGCACTCATGAAACTCGAAACGATCACGAATGATCATTTTTTAATCAAATCGCGGAAATGACCTTTGCCGAGGACCTCTGCTCAGCCCCGCTTTTGTTTCTGGCGATCTTGAGCAAAATTGGTGCAGAATTAATCAATCTGCTCGCTTTACGATCATTCTTCCCACTTCTGTTTTGATCACTTCGACTTCAGTACCCGCAGCCATGGAGGGCTCCCCGGCTGCCAGAAATACCTGCCACTCGATGCCGGAGTAACGGTGGACCACGCTATTTCCCGGATGCAGATCCTGTGCAAGCCTGAGCTTGAGGCCTTTGAATACGTTCGGCTGATCCCCCGGAGAGCGCTTGGCCCGCTGCAGCTGCTTCATGCATTTCCACAGCAAACCTGCCGAAAGCAGGGAAAATATCGCCACCGACAGCACCGCCACATGAATTGCCTGCGGCAGAATATGTATGTACATCAGGATGGCGGTGACTGTGCATCCGATTGCGGCATAGATAAGAAACAGGGTCCCAAACCCGAATACCGCAACTTCTACGATTACCAGCAGTAAAGCGATGAGCGCAAGCCAGGTAGGAAGCTCCGAAATAAATGAAGGCATGGTCCTAGGGCCTGCCTCCGCCTGCTTCAAATTTAGTCTTGCCGTAAATGGCCATAACCTGGGCGACCACCGATGCAGCATCAGTGCTGCTGTCCGGCAGCAGGACCACCGTTGACTCCTTGGCTATGGCTTCTTTCGCTGCAATGGCGCGGGTCGCCAGATCCAGTTGAACCGCGGCCTGCCCTTCTATGGTGATCGCCGCCTCACCAATCTGTCTTAATGCCTCCGCTTTCGCTTCGGCCACTTTCAGGATTGCCAGCGCTTCACCTTCGGCCCGCAGAATCTGTTCGGTCTTGTCCGCTTCGGCTTCCAGCACCTGCGCCTGCTTTTCACCTTCGGCGCGATTGATGGCGGCCTGCCGGTCACCTTCCGATTCCAGAATCTTTGCGCGCCGCTCCCTCTCCGCCCGCATCTGCGATTCCATGGCGGACATCACGCTTTGCGGCGGAACGATATCCTTGATCTCATAACGCAGGACGACCACACCCCAGGGGTCTGCGGCCTCATTGATGGCTCGGACGATATTGACGTTGAGCGTATCCCGTTCTTCAAAAGAACGGTCCAGTTCCATTTTGCCGATCTCGGAACGCATGGTCGTCTGGGCGAGCTGCACCACGGCGAAGGCATAATCTTCCACACCGTAAGATGCCTTGTAAGGGTCTACAACCCGAAAATAAAGAACACCATCTACCGTAAGGGAAATGTTGTCTTTGGTGATCGCGCCCTGGCTGGGTACATCCACGGCCTGTTCTTTGAGAGACCGGTCATGCGCAATCGTGTCGATAAACGGAATTATGAAATTGATACCCGCTTCCAGCGTCGTGTTGTACTTGCCGAAGCGCTCGATGACGTAGGCACGATTTTGCGGCACGAATTTGATTGATAGCTTCAGGATAATTAGCGTCAGTATTAAAAAAAACGCCTGCACGGAGAATAAATAATCGAGGATGTTCACTTCGGGAGACATGTACTATTCCTTTATTGGACACCGGTTAGTCCTTCACTGCGGGTACGCCGGCCGGAGAAGGAGTTTAACAGGAGTGTCCGCACGGACAAAAGCGGATTCCTCGAGGAATTCGGACGACCGCTACGGGTTCGACCTTTCCCCTTCAAGCGGTTCGACGAGACTTCCGCAATTGTCAGATTCATTTCACGGTTTCTTCACCGCATCGTCACAGGGTCTCGCTACCGTCGAGTCTTCCATCGTCAACTTCAGGAAACTCGCATGCATACCTTTATCAAAGCCGCGTCTGTTGCTCTCGCACTGGCCTGCGGCTCCTCTTTTGCCATCGAGCCTTTGTCACGCCATTCACAGGTTTCGACAGGGACCGCTGCCAAGTCATGCAGAGGTCCTCACTGCGGCGCTCAAGTCCAGTTGGGACCACGGCCTTTTTACCTGATAGATAAAATGCCGCAGGGCCGGCTGAAATCCGCGCTTGAACAGTGCGAAAGCGGACCATTTTACAAAACGGACTTCTCCATCGGTCATCGGGGTGCGCCACTCCAGTTTCCCGAGCACACCCGTGAATCGTATGAGGCGGCTGCGCGCATGGGGGCAGGTATCGTCGAATGCGACGTGACTTTCACGAAGGATCGGGAACTGGTCTGCCGTCACTCTCAATGCGATCTGCATACGACTACCAATATTCTGGCGACCGATCTTGCCGATCAATGCAGCGAACCGTTTACACCGGCTGATCCGGTGACCGGAACACCCGCCTCAGCCCGGTGCTGTACGAGTGATATCTCGCTGGAAGAATTTAAATCCCTCTGCGGGAAAATGGACGCTAGTGATCCGCGCGCAACCACCGTTGCCCAATACCTGAAAGGCACACCTGACTGGCGCACTGATCTTTACAGCAGCTGCGGCACCTTATTAAGCCACAAAGAAAGCATCGAACTTTTTCGTTCACTGGGCGTGAAATATACGCCGGAGCTAAAAGCGGCTGAAGTTGCAATGCCCTTCGAAGGCGATTATTCACAACAGGACTACGCGCAGCAGATGCTTGACGAATACCGGCAGGCCCGCATTGCTCCCCGACATGTGTGGCCGCAGTCGTTTAACCTCGACGACGTTCTTTACTGGAGCCAATTTAATCCGGACTTCGGGCGGCAGGGTGTATTTCTCGACGCCCGCCCTTATGAAGACGCCGGATACACCCCAAGCCTCCAGGACTTTATGCAACTGAAAGCGCAAGGAGTCAAAGTCGTCGCGCCACCGACCTTCGTCCTTCTTGATCTGGACAAGCGCGGTGCAATCGTGCCGTCGGCCTACGCCCGGCTTGCGAAACAGGCGGGACTGGAAATCATCACCTGGACACTGGAACGCTCAGGGCGCCTGGTGGAAGACATGCAACACGGAGATGCCGGAACTTTTTATTATGACGGCATACTGGAAGTCATCGAGTCTGACGGGAACGTCTACCAGGTGCTTGATGTGCTGGCCCGGGACGTCGGCGTGCTGGGGGTCTTTTCAGACTGGCCGGCCACCGTCACCTACTATGCCAACTGCATGAACATCAAATAAAGACTGCGGCCTTCAGGCCGCTTTTGATGATCGCTCTTGCGACGACGGGACGGTTAACTCACACGGAGCCATCATGTAAGCCGGAATGCTTGCACCCAGCGCAGCCAGAATCGCGGGTGCGTATTGACGGCTGTCGACAACGCGACGGTCCTGAACCGGCTGACCGGCGCTGCGGTGCATTTTCCAGACAAGCATGCCTTCGGGCTGGTGGTAGCCGGTTCCGGGGTCGCGCTTGAAAGCGCTGAAGCCCAGTTCCCGCAGGGCAACCGGCTTGCCATCAAGCAACAGATTGCCACTTTGATAGGCGGCGGCACTGCGACAGGACATGAGATTCAGGGACAAGCCCTGTTCCTCATAACGCGCCGTGAGTATCTGACGCCCGTCGCCATCCTTGAGACGCACCAGTGACTGCTTGAAGCGTTCAAGCTCGGCGACATTCGTGAAAACAAAATTGATATCCGGCTGCATGGCCAGGTTCATTTTAAAAGAACCGGAAAATCCCATCATCTGTGCCAGTAAACGCTCATCGTCAAGTTTCAGCTCCGGCAGATAAGTGCCGCGGTCAATCGCTTCCTGACCCATGCTGGATGAAATGACGATGTCATAGCCGTGCTTTTGGGCGAACTGGGCTAGTACCTCCAGCTGTTCTACGAAAATATCCATTGCCTTGAAAATTGACTGGCTATGGAACCGGTCGAAATCGGAATCCTTGAGTTCGTAGCCAAAATCCTCCGGGAAGGTGTATTTCCAGTAGCGGTGCATGGTGCCGGCGACATGGTTGGTGAAGACCGCGGCAAAATCCGGTCGCGTGGATTTCAGTGCGTCCATGAATACGTCGAAGGCGACGTGCGCCTGCATGGTGGCCCGCAGGGATTTGTTGAGCGGTGACAGCCGTTCATTGAGCAGATGCCGGAGCAACCGGCCACCGGTTTTCAGACTCACCCCCGCGCCAAACATCTTCAGGCCGACCAGTGCATCGGCAGACGAGATCCGACTGGCGACTGCCTTGTTTTCCCCGGTCAGCTTGAGGTTGAGCTTCTGGAAAATCTCGTACTTAACGGGGTAGGTATCGGCGGCGGGGGCAAAGGTATCGGGGATGTGAAAATCGATGTTGGCGTGATGCACCGGCGGGTAGCTCTGGAGGCAGCCGCAAATGCCCGTGCGGATACCCTCTTGCACCAGCAGTTGCCATAGCGGCGGATAGGCATCGCCACAACGCAGATCCTGATTGATAAAGCGGATACCGTGGGCATCGTTGTTGACACCACGATGCATGGTAGGCCAGGTGCTCCACGGATGCAGTTCGCCCGAATCAGTGGTGTGCGTAGTCAGCTGGGTCGCGTCTTTGAGAAATCGCCCGAGGAAAGAACCCGGTCGGCTTGAAAGGTAGCGATCCACTACTTTCCAGGAAACCTCATTCAGCTCGTACACCAGAACTTTAGCCATTGTGAACCCTATGAATGATCGACCGAAGATTTCCCGAGATTGCGGCAGGTGCACAGGGCGACCGCGTAGCACCGAGGTTTCGATCGTTATTATTGTTCATTGACATCAGCCGACGCGGCCTCAAGGCTGGTCGTCTGGTGTAACTGCGGGATTGCTTCTGTCTGTCAGAAATGCGGGGGCTGAGGCAGGCAGTACGTCTGTCCGCGTCCGCCCGGCTGTCCTTGCGACGCCGAGCAAACGCGGGCGATTTTATCATCAGCGCCCGGACAGCGGTAGGGAAAGATTAACGAGTTGCACCAGAGTTCTCAGAAACCGGATAGACGCGCAACGCGGCAAGGGTGTAAACCAGCGGCGCGTTCCAGTTAATCGCAACTTCATTGGTGGAAAAACTGCACCAGCTGTCCAGCCAGGATGCAGCCGGTTGCCTCGACGGATATTTGCACATGTCCTGCCAGCCGGCTTGCGGCCCCCCCACCAGAAACCCGGGAACGGGATCCGCCACTGCATCCGCTTCCGATACCCGGTGATGGGGATACCTGGGCGAGCGCACGCCCCAACCAGTAACATAGCTGTACCGGGTAGGATTGCGGCCCAGCACATAGTCGAGCAAGGCCTGCGCCGCAGCCGCATATTCGCCACCAGGTTTCATTTTTTCTGCCTGGAGCAGCAGCATGGCCTTGTTCATTGCAACCGCATTGCTTCCCCAGACAAAATCATCCTGCACCATGGGCACCCGATAGGCCGAGTGTCGGTGCTGCACGACCATCGTGTCTGCCGCGTCCAGCAGCAATTGCTCCGCCGCCCGCTGCAACTTGACGGACGGCTTGCCGACTGCCACCGCATTGCGGTCTGCGAGGGAATACAGTGCCAGCGCCGTGACTTCGCCCCAGTCCGGTTCTTTTACATCGCCGGGCAGCTGAATGGCTTTCACATATTCCCGTCGTCCTGTCGCCAGGTAAAGCTCAGTGGCGGCCCACAGGCGCTCATCGGCAAAACTGTCCGTGATGCGGGCGTAAAGTCCGGTATTGACACCCTGCGGCTGGACATAGGGCTGCCGCTCATGGCGCTGAGCCCACTGCCATGCCCTTTCCGCTTTCTGAAGATAACCCTCTGCGCGACCGGGAAAGTGATTTTCAAACGGTTTGATGACCCGGCTGGCAAATGCCATGACCGCCGCGTAATCCAGCGTTGCCGCCGTGCTTTTTGGCATCATGAAACGGGGCTGGTACAACTGGTGCGGCATGCGGGCGTCACTGAAGCGCAGCGTGGTCAGCTTGTGGTAAACCCCTCCATCGAAGGGATCCTGCATGGTTTCGAACCAGTCCAGATTCCAGAGTATTTCGTCGAGCAGATCGGGCAGAACATTTTTCGACTCGGGAATGTTCAGATCCATTGCTTCGAACGGTGCCGGATGATCCTGCAAGGCCTTGCCGAGGGTATAAAGCGTGATGGCAGAATTGACGACGTATTTATTGTAATCACCCGCGTCGTACCAGCCCTTTGGCGAACTCACGACCGAATGCGCAGGTCGCTGCTTTGATGCTGCATCGGGATGAATGTAGACGACAGTGTCCGGGTGCCCGGCGGGTCGATGGAATGGCCCGGCGTGACGCTCTTCCAGTGCCGTACTCGCCCGGTTGAAATAGAAGGCCTTGATGGAAGCTTGCAACAGCTCGTCATACACGCCTTCCCCGATCAGAAACGCCGCGGAATCAGCGCCTGCGGAAACGCGCAACTGATAACGTCCGGGTTTTCTGAACTCGGAAAAATCCGCAACCCGCACTGCTTCACCAGATACCTCCCAAGTCTGTGGAGAGGTCAGGGGCCCGCGCAGCACTTCAGTGCGCGACTCCACATCTACGAGCCAGAATTCCGTCCCGGCACTGGCGGGCACCACTGCCATTTTCGGAGCGGCCGGGACAAATCCGACCTGGTTGAGGGATAGATCCACTGGTGCAGCCGCGCTAACCGCTGAACTTGCAAGCGTGGCGCCGGCGAGCAACCAGGTACGAAATTGAGTTAACGGCATAAAATCCCTTGTTTGACCCGGCCCGACCGCCTCTGGACACCGCATAAGCGGGCGCACCAGCGGCAATGCGAAGCACCCGGATGTCTCTTAAATCCGGTTATCGCCCGGCTGTGTTTTGACCGGCGTCTGTACGGGAGCAGGCGTCAACTGGCCGGTCGCCTGAAGATAGGTTGTCTGGATGATATTCACCCAGAACATTGCACCAAAAATCATCCATAACTGGTTTTGCAATGTGATGGAGCGGTTGGCTCCCCCGAACGGATCTCCCTCGACCCGGTTGATGACCAGTTGCACTTTGTAAAACACGTAAAACTGCACCAGCTGGACCACCAGAAAAGTCAGCAATGACAACATCCAGTGGGGCTGCGCTGTGCCGGCCATCAGATAAATAGTGACGTAGAAAAAATTGACACCAATAAAAAGCCAGGCGAGTTTCGCTGGCTTCCAGGGATATTCATCCCCCATCGCGCGCTGGCGTTCACGGACAAAACCGAAAAACTCATGGACGAAGAAAACCGAAAAAAGTGCGCGACCGACGGGGAATAACTTGCGGCCTTTGTACTTTTCTACCGCGACCCACCCCAGGTAAAACCAGTAGAGCAGATACATGCCGGCCGTACAGAAGTACAGGAGTGTAAACTTCCCCATTGACACGACATACATGCGTTGGGTTGCAGGGTTTTCCATCTGGATCTCCAGCGCGTGCTATGCAATGCGTCGAGGACTGCACCCGGAAGTGCGGTCATCGCCTGCCTCAGATATGCCTGACCGCATCAATTTCGTATTCGATATCGCCACTTGGGGCTCTGACCACAACAACTTCGCCGACTTCCTTGCCCACCAGGGCGCGGGCAATGGGAGAGCTCACGGATATTTTGTTGTTCTTGATGTCGGCTTCATCTTCACCGACGATCTGATAACGCACTTCGGTATCGGTTTCCACATTGATGAGATCAACCGTGGCGCCAAAGATTACCCGTCCGGATTCAGGAATACTCTTTACGTCGATAACCTGCGACGTCGACAGTTTGCTTTCAATCTCCTGAATGCGTCCCTCGCAAAAGCTCTGCTGTTCCCGCGCCGCGTGATACTCGGCGTTTTCTTTCAGATCGCCATGTTCGCGCGCTTCCGCTATTGCCTTGATGATACGCGGTCGATCGACTTTCTTGAGTTGTTCCAGTTCAGCCCGCAGGCTCTCGGCGCCTTGCACGGTCATTGGATTTTTAGTCAGTGCCATTTTGCAATACCCTCGTGCAAATCCTGGAGGCGGCGCACCTGCTGCTTTCGACCAAATCGAATGGCCATGCACAGCGCGTTTGCTGCCGCCAGCGTTGTGGTGTAATACACGCGATGATTTTCCGCGCTGCGGCGGATAGACGCCGAATCCCGAATGGCCTGCTTGCCCTCGGTCGTGTTGATCACCAGATCTATCTGTTTGTTCTTGATCATGTCAACAACGTGGGGGCGGCCTTCCACGACCTTGTTCACCACCTGAACGCGCAATCCCGCCGACTCGAAGCGGGCGGCGGTGCCGCGGGTTGCCACCAGATCAAAGCCCAGATCCACCAGTTCCCGTGCAACGGCCACTGCTCCGTCCTTGTCAAAATCGCGCACGCTGATAAATGCCGTGCCTCGCTCGGGCAAGACCGAACCGCTGCCTGCCTGCGCCTTGGCAAAGGCTTCACCAAAAGTGTCGCCGATTCCCATGACTTCCCCCGTGGATTTCATCTCGGGCCCAAGAATTGGATCGACTGCGGGAAACTTGTTAAACGGAAATACCGATTCCTTGACACAGAAATAGCGCGGAATGATTTCTTTCGTGAATCCCTGTTCGACGAGTGTTTTGCCGGTCTGGCAGCGCGCGGCGATCTTCGCCAGGGAAACGCCAATACATTTGGACACGAACGGAACCGTTCTGGATGCCCGCGGATTGACTTCGATGATGTAAATTTCATTGTCCTGCCAGGCCAGCTGACAGTTCATCAGCCCGATCACGCCCAGCTCCAGTGCCATTTTGCGAACCTGCTCGCGCATCTCGTCCTGAACTGTCTCCGGCAGCGAATAGGGCGGCAGGGAACACGCTGAATCCCCCGAGTGCACGCCGCATTGCTCGAT
Source organism: uncultured Cellvibrionaceae bacterium (assembly GCA_964641175.1). Lineage (GTDB taxonomy): Bacteria > Pseudomonadota > Gammaproteobacteria > Pseudomonadales > Cellvibrionaceae > CAYNST01. The sequence continues at coordinate 26,746 of CAZXLJ010000010.1, read as the reverse complement.
GTGCTGCATGATCCCGCCGATCACAACGTTCTGCCCGTCTGATACTGCGTCGATGTCCACTTCGATGGCGTTATTGAGGAAGTGGTCCAGCAGGACCGGTGCGTCTTCCGATGCCTGCACCGCTTCGCGCATATAGGTGCGCAATTCTTTTTCGTTGTACACGATCTCCATGGCCCGCCCACCCAGGACATAGGACGGACGCACGACCAGCGGGTATCTCACATCTTCCGCTGCACGCACCGCTTCTTCGAGAGAACGGACGATGGCATTGCGCGGCTGACGCAGACCCAGCCGTTCGATCATTTGCTGAAAACGCTCGCGATCTTCCGCCCGGTCGATGGCTTCAGGGCTGGTACCAATAATGGGCACGCCCTCAGCTTCCAGAGCTCGCGAGAGCTTGAGCGGAGTTTGGCCGCCAAACTGGACGATGACGCCCCTGGGCTTTTCCAGCTGAACAATTTCCAGCACATCTTCCAGGGTAACGGGCTCGAAATAAAGCCGGTCGGAAGTGTCGTAATCGGTAGATACTGTCTCCGGATTACAGTTGATCATGATGGTTTCGTAACCATCTTCGCGCGCCGCCAGCGCCGCGTGCACACAGCAGTAGTCAAACTCGATGCCCTGCCCGATCCGGTTCGGACCGCCGCCGAGCACCATGATTTTTTCCCGGGAGCTGGGGTTTGCTTCGCATTCTTCGTCGTAAGAGGAATACATGTAGGCCGTGGCGCTGGCAAATTCGGCCGCGCAGGTATCGACCCGCTTGAACACCGGCCGGACATTGAGCTTCCAGCGATAATCCCGGACGGTTTTTTCGGTGACACCCAGAAGCTGCCCAAGGCGCTTGTCGGAGAAACCCTTGCGCTTGAGGTTGCGCATGCCATCCGCATCAATGCCTGACAACAGCTGACTGCTCAGGCCTTTCTCGATATCGATCAGTTCCTTGATCTGAACCAGAAACCACGGATCAATGTGGGAGTGACCGAACACCTCCTCTATCGACATGCCCACGCGGAACGCATCGCCGAGATACCAGATACGGTCGGCGCCCGGAGTAATCAGCTCCCGGCGAATCCGGTCCACGGCATCTTCGTCCTGGAGATCCACTTTGGAATTAAAGCCGCAAGAGCCCACTTCCAGCCCTCGCAAGGCCTTCTGCAGTGACTCCTGGAAATTCCGGCCAATCGCCATGACTTCCCCCACGGATTTCATCTGGGTAGTCAAGCGTGCATCGGCGTCACCAAATTTTTCGAAGGTGAACCTGGGAATCTTGGTGACGACATAATCCAGGGTCGGCTCGAACGAAGCCGGCGTGGCACCACCGGTGATCTCATTCTGCAATTCATCGAGCGTGTATCCCACCGCCAGTTTTGCGGCTACTTTCGCTATCGGAAAGCCGGTTGCCTTGGATGCCAGTGCCGATGAACGCGATACCCGCGGATTCATTTCAATGACCACCAGCCGACCATTCTCAGGATTGACGGCAAACTGAACATTGGACCCGCCCGTCTCCACGCCGATTTCCCGCAACACAGCGACCGCCGCATTGCGCATGATCTGGTATTCCTTGTCAGTCAGGGTCTGCGCTGGCGCGACGGTTATCGAGTCGCCAGTGTGCACCCCCATGGCATCGAAATTTTCGATGGTGCAGACAATAATGCAGTTATCATTTTTGTCGCGTACGACCTCCATTTCATATTCTTTCCAGCCCAGCAGCGACTCGTCGATCAGCAGTTCGTTGGTGGGCGAAAGATCCAGTCCGCGGACACAGATCTCCTCGAATTCTTCCCAGTTATAGGCGATGCCGCCGCCGGAACCACCCATGGTGAACGATGGCCGGATGATACAGGGAAAGCCGAATTCCTTGGGCACTTCGAGGGCTTCGGTCAGGGTATGAACGATTCGGGCGCGGGCGGTTTCAAGGCCGATTGCCTTCATCGCCTTGTCAAAACGATCGCGATCTTCCGCCTTGTGGATGGCGTCCTGTTTGGCGCCGATCAGCTCCACGTTATATTTCTCCAGCACGCCATGACGGTGCAGGTCGAGGGCACAATTCAGCGCCGTCTGCCCTCCCATGGTGGGCAGGATCGCATCCGGCCGCTCCTTCTCGACGATCTGTGCAACCGTTTCCCAGTTAATGGGCTCAATGTAGGTCGCATCGGCCATGGACGGGTCGGTCATGATGGTAGCCGGGTTCGAATTCACCAGAATGACCCGGAACCCCTCCTCGCGCAGCGCCTTGCAGGCCTGGGCGCCTGAATAGTCAAATTCACAGGCCTGGCCTATCACGATAGGGCCGGCACCCAGGATCAGGATGCTTTTTAAATCGGTGCGTTTTGGCATATTGCTTCTATATCAACTCTGACTGGTAGAAAGGCTGCCCGGCATTATTTGCGAGACTGTTGCATCAATTCGATGAAGTGATCGAACAGGTGATCGGCGTCATGCGGACCTGGACTCGCTTCCGGATGGCCCTGAAAACTGAACGCCGGCCGGTCCTTGCGGTGAATTCCCTGCAGGGACTGATCGAACAGTGACCGGTGGGTGGTTTCCAGATTGTCGGGCATGGACGCTTCATCCACGGAAAAACCATGGTTCTGACTGGTGATCATGACTTCGCCGGTAGGCAGATATTTGACTGGATGATTGGCGCCGTGATGACCAAACTTCATCTTCTGGGTGCGCGCCCCGCTGGCCAGTGCCAGCAGCTGGTGCCCGAGACAGATCCCGAAAACCGGCACACCCCGATCGACAATGGTACTGATCGCCTTGATGGCATAATCACACGGCTCCGGATCACCCGGGCCGTTGGAGAGGAACACTCCGTCCGGTTCGAGTGCCAGGACTTCTTCTGCGGGCATGGTGGCCGGAACCACCAGCAATTCGCAGCCACGGGCAGCCAGCATCCGCAGGATATTGCGTTTGGCGCCGTAATCGTAGGCAACGACCCGGAATGACTCGCCTTTGGCCGGAGGTAAAAAGCCTTTGCCCAGCTCCCAGGTGCCATCGCTCCAGCGGTAGGGCTCCTGCGTTGTAACCTGCCTGGCCAGATCCATACCTTTCAGTCCGGCAAAGCCGCGAGCTGCCTCCAGCGCCTGCTCCACGTCAGTTTCACCCGCCATGATACAGCCATTCTGGGCGCCTTTTTCCCGGAGAATCCGGGTGAGTCTGCGGGTGTCGATATCGGCAATACCCACGACGTTATTGCGTCGCAGATAATCTTCGAGGGTTTCAGTGCTGCGGAAATTGCTGGCGACGATCGACAGATCCCGGATCACCAGCCCCCTGGCCCAGATCCTGGAACATTCCTCATCTTCGAGGTTGGTCCCAACGTTTCCGATGTGGGGATAGGTCAGCGTGACGATCTGTTCTGCATAGGACGGGTCCGTAAGTACTTCCTGATACCCCGTCATCGCCGTATTGAAAACCACTTCACCTGTTGACATTCCGTCCGCGCCAATCGAATACCCGCGAAACACACTGCCATCTTCAAGGACCAACACTGCAGGCCGCTTGCTTTCGTTTGTCAAGGTACACTCCTCCAACCGGTCGTCGGGCCAAACCTGTATCTAACGCCCGAAACCAGGCGCGCGAAAAAGCGCTGCGCAAAAATCCCCTCCACAATAAGGATTGTAGAGAACCGGCGCAGAGCTCAAGGGGTTCAATTTGCAAAAAAGCGAGGGAGACCTGTGTCCGCCTCGCTTACATTTTCTGGTCGTCGCCCAGCCTTTCCTGGAAAATCTGGCGAACGGATTTGAGCGCGGATTGTACGCGAAAGTACGGGCAAATGCTATGGCGTCATGTGGATTTATCACGTGCGGCACACCCTGCGCTTTCAATCAGATCACGCGGATACTCAAGCGGTCCCGCAACTTCCTGTATGATTTCCGCCCGTCCGGATCGCCGAACCCGATTTCTCCGGCCGTGACGCCACCCCGCATGCGGAACATTTCTAGCACGAGACCCGACGATGTCTGCCAAACCCTGCTGGCACTGGAGCAAAACCGTCGCCGAACCGACGACTCTGATCGACTTTGTAGCCACCGAGAGTGCCATTTCGAAAAGCCTCGCCAAGAAAGTTCTGGCATTTGGCGGCGGCTGGGTTCGCCTTCGGGGCAACAGCAAACCACGGCGCTGCCGCCGCGCGCAACAGGCGCTCGCAGCCGGTGACATCGTCGACTTTTACTTCGACGAGAAACTCCTCACGGCCAGCTATCCGCCGCCCGTATCCCTTGTGGAAACGCCGAACTGGGGCATATGGTACAAACCGGCCGGGGTACTTGCCCAGGGTTCGCCCTACGGCGATCGGGGTTGCATGGAAGTGGAGATCCAGGCCCGCCGGTCATCGGCCGTGTTTCTGATTCACCGACTGGATCGGGAGGCGGCGGGAGTCATGGTATTTGCTTACCATAAACAGGCCGCAGCCCGGCTGAGCGAACTCTGGGCGTCGAATCGAGTGGAAAAAATCTATCAGGCTGAAGTGGTCGGCCCGATGCCGGACCCGGAAGGCCGCATTGAGATTGAACTGGATGGCAAACCGGCAGCCACCCGCTACGCCGTAAGCAACTCATCCCCTGATTGTTCCCAGGTGACGGTCACGCTGGAGACCGGCCGCTATCATCAGATACGTCGTCATTTTGCCCACATTGGTCATCCGCTCCTCGGAGACCCCCGTTATGGCCGCGATAACAAAAACCGTGAAGGCTTAAGGCTGTGCGCCGTCGGCCTGAACTTTATCTGCCCGCTGACCAAAAGACCTGTGCACTACCTTCTGCCGCCAGAACTGCGCCTGTTTGAATGACGCGAGTCGAGCTTTTAAAGCAGATCGAAAATGCGTTTGATGCCATTCATGATGAATTCCACCGCGATGGCTGCCATGATCAGTCCCATGACTTTATTGACGACCGACAGACTCAACGGGCTGATGAAACGCATGATGCGACCGCTCAAATGCAGGCTTAGCCAGACGATCAGTCCCAGCACCAGCAGACAACCGGCGAGCGTAATTTCGTGCAACCAGTGGTTGGAGCGGAAACTGAAGACGATCACCGTCGAGAATGCGCCGGGGCCGGCCAGTAACGGTATTGCCAGCGGCACCACGACTTCGCTGGCCTGGGTAGGTCGCTCGTCTTCGCGATTACCGATCTGCGCCTCGTTCTGATACATCAGCTGCAACGCAACCATCAGCAGCAGCAAGCCGCCCGCAATCTGAAACGATCCGATACTGATACCAAAAAAATGCAGCACCTGCTGCCCCAGAAACACGGTGAACACCAGCGCAATGGTGACAGCGGTAGCGGCGCGACGCGCGAGACGGGCGCGTTCGACATCATCAAAACGCCTCACCAACTGCAGATAAAGCGGCAATATTGTCAGGGGGTCAACAATCGCCAACATGGCGATAAAAAACTGAGCATAATCGTTAAAACCCAGCATACGCACGCCCTGTTTTTGCAGAGGTTAATGGCTTCGTTCAACAAAGGAGCCGCAACGCATCAAGAACTAATCGCCTGGCGGCGCGGTGCCGGAAGCTGCGGGGATCAACTTCTCCCGCTCTTCCAGCATCACCTTCCGGAAAAATGCGCCCTGTTCCGTTGGGGAAAAGCTCCAGTCTTCAATCATGGTGGGTGCCCAGTCGGGGTCGAAGCACCATACGGTCCAGCCGATATTGCGCGCCTGCAGAAAATTCACGATGTTTGGCCCATACCGCCCGTCATCGATCGCCGGCGCCTGTGCGGCATACCCGCCCCGACGCACCCAGCCGATTTCAGTTGCCAGTAAAGGGTAAGTATTGGCGATATGCCCCCAATTTGCCTGCCACAATTTGACATACTGCTCCGGCGTCGTATGTCGTGGCATTTCCCTCTGCGGCCAGGGATGGATTGCGTAGGCAATGCCCGGACGCTCAACCGGATGGCGGGTTACCCGGGAAAGATCGTAAGCGCGATTGAATCCGGTCACCAGGGGAATGACGTTATTATCTGCCGCCCTGATTACATCTATCAGATCTTCATTGAATGCTTTCCAGGCGTGCCAGTCGGGCTGCCCATAAGCCCCGCCGGCCGTGGTGGGCTCGCTGAACAGCTCGTATACCGCGACGGTCGGAACCTCGGCGTAGCGGGCGGCAATCGTGCGCCAGAAATCAAAAGTTTCTGCCCGGTCGGTTTGATACCTCGGGTGGTCAAAGGCGCCGGCTTTCAAATGGCCGACGCTGTGCCAGTCCAGAATCAGGTACATCCCCTCCTCATTGGCCCAATTTACCGCCTGGTCCATCAATGCGAGATACCTGTCCCGCCCCAGGGTACGCCAGGTCTCCGGCAGCACTGGAATGCGCACGGTATTGGCGCCCCAACGCGCTATCTCCCGGAACAGTCCCTGCCGCCACTGCTTCTGCCGAACGAGCTTGTCCGGATCCGCGATGCTAACCCCGCGTATCCCGAAAGGCCTGCCCTGCTCATCCACAATAAAGCGGCCTTCGACTTTCAGGGCAGATTGTCGCTTCGATGCGGACGTGTCGAAGGGCGTCTGATCGGTCGTGCCCCACCATTGCTGTGCGTCTCCGCTGTGGCTAACCGGCTTTTCACTTTGATGGCTGCAGCCCGACATGAGCAAAACCAGCAGCAAATACAAACCACGGCGCCTGGCAAGTATTCCCGTCATAACAAACCCCTAAATTTATGGCAGCAGCAGCGAGGAGACAGTGCAAGCCCGACCGCGGCCACTACATTAACAGGCGCCGGATTATGGCATAGGCAGGAAAAAGAATTGGAGTGCTGGATTGGAGGGGCGCCATCCGCTGACGTCGACTAAAATAATCATGTGACCCACTTCACACAAGCGATGGGCATGTGTATATTCGTAACACATTAACTAATGTGAATATTCGACCCAACCTCGGGCGCCGAAATCCGCACAAGCCCTCTCGTTCATCCTCTACAGGTGGTATGTGATGAAACGCCGCAATCCCTTAATTGCCCTTCTACAGTTACTGGACGATGGCATCGAATTTTACAGACGTGCCGCGCGAGAAACCCGGTCTTTCACCCTGCAGGAAACTTTCGATGCAATGGCGGATATACGCGAATTCGCAGCGGCCCACATCAAGCCCTACATCGATCCCCACGACTTGAATCACGATGCCTTTACGGGCTATCACGGTACCCTCACCAATCGTTACGCCCCGCTGCTGAAAAAAGTAGTAAGCGATGAAAGTCGGGTTCTCTTGCCCGAAATCGAAGAACACCTGGTGGACGCGATGCGCGAAACCCGGCAAACCACTCAGAATGGTCTTGCCCAGTACATCCTGTCGGACCTGGAGCGCTGTGTGGTTCGCAATCTCGACCAACAGCTGGCACGGAACAATGTTCCGTGGATGGCCGACAGGACCTTGAACTCCAGAAACGCTGTCGGCTGATCAAAGTTGACTGCCAATAAAAAGGGCGCTGTTGCAGCGCCCTTTTCCTGATCGGCCCGGACTACCCGAAGCGTCTACTGTTCCACAAACGCGCGCTCTATCACGTAATGTGCGGATTCGCCGTGGCGGACCTCCCGGAACCCGGCTTCATCCAGTATCTTGCAGGTATCTTTCAGCATTGAAGGACTTCCGCACAACATGAACCGATCGTGCTCAGGAGAAATTGCCGGTAACCCGAGATCGGCTGCCATCTTCCCCGATACGAGCAAGTCTGTCAGCCGTCCCGAATTGACGAAAGGTTCGCGGGTCACAGTAGGGTAATAGAGCAGCTTTTCCCTCACCACATCACCGAAAAACTCATTCTGAGGAAGCTCGTTCACAATAAAGTCCCGATAAGCCAGATCTTCGACCCGTCGGACCCCATGGGCCAGAATCACATGATCGTACTGCTCGTAAACTTCGGGATCCTTGATAATGCTGAGAAACGGCGCCAAGCCTGTTCCGGTACTCAGCAGATAAAGGCGCTTGCCGGGCAGCAGATGGTCAGGCACCAAGGTGCCGGTCGCCTTGGCGCTGACCAGAATCTGGTCCCCGGGCTTGATACTTTGAAGTTTTGAGGTCAGCGGGCCGTCCGGAACCTTGATGCTGAAAAACTCCAGCCGGTCTTCATAATTGGCGCTGGTTATGGAGTAGGCGCGCATGAGCGGGCGCCGGTTTTCCTGTTGCAGACCGATCATGGTGAAATAACCATTGCGGAAGCGAAATGCAGGATTGCGCGTCGTGCTAAAGGTGAACAGTGACTCGTTCCAGTGCTGCACATCCAAAACCGTTTCCGTTAGCAGACTGCTCATACCGAATAAACCTCAGTTGAAGAAGATGGATTGAGCACATTCTATGGCAGAGATAAGATACCGGTAAACCAGCTTAATTTGATATAAATTATCGGAAACGTCGATATGCACTATACCCTGCGCCAACTCCAGGTCTTTCTGGCGGTCGCCCACTACGAAAATGTAACCCGCGCGGCGGATTATCTGGCGATGTCCCAGTCCGCCTGTAGCGGCGCCCTGAAAGATCTCGAAAACCAATATGACGTGCAACTTTTCGACCGGATTGGTAAACGGCTGCAACTCAACGAGCTGGGACGCCTGTTGCGCTTCAGGGCCGAGGCCCTGCTCGCCATGGCCAACGAGTTTGACGAAGACCTCCGCAAGCACCGGGAAGTCGGTGGCATCAAGGTCGGGGCCACCCTGACTATCGGGAACTACCTGGCGGTGGGCCTGATTAGCAAATTCATGCAGGACGCGCCCCATGCACAGGTCAGTCTGGAGGTCGCCAATACCCGCGCCATCGTGCAGAAGATCCTTAATTTCGACATTGATATTGGACTTATTGAGGGCGAATACCAGCATCAGGATCTCACCATTCTTCCCTGGAGGGAGGACGAACTTGTGTGCTTCTGCGCGCCGGAGTATCCCCTGGCAGGAAAGAGTGCCCTCAGCGACGAGGATCTGATAGGTGCTCGATGGATTCAGCGGGAAGCCGGTTCCGGCACCCGTCAGTCTTTCGACCGGGCGATGCATGGACTGCTGCCGCGCCTGGATATACTGCTCGAGCTGCAGCACACGGAAGCGATCAAACGCGCGGTGGAAAGCAATCTGGGCATTGCCTGCCTGTCCCGCATATCACTCGAGGACGCCTTTCGCAGGGGGTCACTGGTGCCCCTGGAAGTCCCTCATCGGGATTTTCGTCGCATGTTTTACGCGGTTCTGCACAAGCATAAATATCGCAGCGCCGGCATTCTGAAATGGCTGGAATTATGCGGGATGGACACTGCGGCCCCCTCTGCCGGCGATCTGAAATGATTCAGGCGGGTCGCCGCTTACCAGTGCTTGGGGAAGCTTCGCAGGATTCGGATATGTTTCTGATGCATCTGAATATAACCACCGACCACGAGCTCCTTCATTACACGACTGACCATCTCCCGGGAGGCACCCACCATGTTGGCGATATCCTGATGCGTCAGTTTGACATCAGAAATCTCTGAGGTATTGCACAGGCGTTCCAGGGTACTGGCGACCCGACCGTAAACGTCCAGCAGGGCCATATCCTTGACATTGTCCGTCAGCTGACGGATTTTGCGCGCCAGCTCCACCATCAACACTTCGTAGAGTTCGGGGTGCGTTTTCATGAATTCCCGAAAACTTTCACGAGAAATGCACAGTAACTGGGAGTCTTCCACTGTAATGACAGAAGCGGAACGAGGCTTGTCATCCACCAGCGCCAGCTCTCCGAAATATTCTCCGGGGCCCATATAGTTGAGTACCAGTTGCCGACCTTCGTCGTCATCGGTATACACGCTCACCATGCCCGACTGGACGATGAACAGCTGACTGTTTTCATCGCCCTCCATAAACAGGATGGTGTTTTTCGGATATTTGCGCTGAACCGATGTCCGCTCCAAACGAGCGAGAGAATCCGGTGGCATGTTGCGAAACAGACTAACGTGTTCAAGCATAACCACCTCCGTTTTCGATCTTACCGGTATCATTCGGGAAGGATAAAGTGAGGGTCCAGGACACGCCCATTAACTATCACATCGTATTTGTAAACGCGAAGTCCCTGAAATTCAGGTTGTAACAAACGCTCCAGCTCGACATTTTCAATGGTCTTGAAAAACTGATTTTTGCTGTATGCGCGCTCCGGCACCCGGATAGAAACCGAGCCGTCCTCCGCCCTGAATTCTTTCTGGTTAACCGGTGATTCTTCTGCGAAACGAATAGTGAAATCGACGGGACCCGCAAATACTACGGTCTCACCGGGAAGCACAAATACCGGTTCTATATCGACTGCGGGGTTGCCGGCTGCGTCCAGCGAAACCTTGACGACCTGGGTACCTGTGCCGGTAATTATGGGCCTGGCTTCTCCGGGTATGCACACATTGGTAGTACACCCGGTTAAAAGAAATAACAGAGCGGGCAAGAAAAGGTAGTTTTTCATTGTTTGATCCGTGGACTGCGGCGTTATTATTAAGGGGACTCGCAATCATTTCAGCGACTCCGTCCAGCCATGATTTGTGCAGCTTCGGTTTGCGGCCGAAGTAAAGCCAGATCCGGATCCGCTGCGAGCAGCTCGATTGAATAACCCTCGGCAATCAAATCGTCCAGCAGTAACCGGGAACGTTCAAAATCCCTTTGGGCCACAAGATAACGCAAACGGTCGTACTTAACTAGAGGGTTTTTCGGCTCAAGCTTCTCTGCCGTCACGAGGTATTGATCCGCCTTTGCGACGTCTCCCAGGCGCAATTGACTCATCGCCATGTACTGGTTGGCTTCGACACTCAAAGGATTTTCCTTGAGAACCTGTTCAATCAGTTCTACGGCCCGATGGTACCAGGCCAGGGGCGATTGGCTGCGGTCGGGCATGTGACGCCAGGTATCGCCGAGATTGACATACAGCCGGTAGTCCGAAGGCTCCAGCGCTGCCGCTTTCTCGAACATGATTGCGGCTTTTGCAAACTTCCCTGAGAAGTAGTACATGGTCCCGGTATTCGAGTAGCCGTAACCCGAGGGGTTCAGCCTCGTCGCCGTCCAGAAATTATCGGCTGCTGCCTCAAAATCTCCCAAATGCGAATAAATCACGCCCAAACCGTTGTGGGCGACCGCATTGCTGGCGGTCAGCTCGAGCATCTTGAGATAAACCTGCTCCGCATCGGAATACCGGCCACGCCGCACGAGGTAATTACCGTATGCTCTAAACAGTTCCGGATTCTGGTTGCTGTCCGCGAGCAGAGCTTTGAATACGGTTTCGGCCTGAACCTCCCGGCCCATCTGCACATAAAGCTTGGCCAGCTCGATGCGGGTGGACTCTCTGCGCGGCTCCCGTTTGAGAATATCCAGAAATGAATACAGCGCCTCCTCATACATGCCGCTGTCGCGCTCAATGACGGCCATCGCCTCCTGCACTTCCACCAGCTGGGCATCACGTTGCAGGGCCAGCTCGCAGGCGTTGCGAGCCGCGACTATCCAGTCCGGCCGGTTGGTGAGTTTGTACTTGCGCCAGTAAACGGTACAGAGCCCCGCGTAGGCCTGTGCAAATTCCGGATCGTGGACCAGCGACGTTTCAAAATGTGATGCCGCCCTGTCGAAACTGTCGTGGGAACTGGGGCGGCTCAGGTAATCCAACCCCTGCAAATAGTACTCATAAGCGGTGATGTCCGGCGTTGATCCAGATTCCGTGCCAGCACTGCGCGCGGGTGTTCCCGGCAGGCCAAACTCCGCGCTCAGCGCCCGTGACAAATCATTTACCATGCGGTCCTGAAGCAGAAAAACCTCGCTGTACATTCCCTCGACTTTTCCCTGGGCCAGTACCTGCCCGCTTTGCGCCGCCGAAAGCTGGTAGCTGATGCTGACCCGATCATCTGAGCGATAAATTTTTCCCGCCACATGAATTGCCGCTGTCAGACCCTGTTCGGCTTCGACCACATAGATATTTTGCAGGCGAGAGATTTGGGCTTTTACCACTTCGGTGAAACCGGCCGACAGGAAGTCATCCTGCGCTGGCGTGGATTCATTTTCGAATTCAAGGATTTCAACATAATTGGCCGAGTATTGCGGATCGAGACGGGCCTGCAGGGAAATGCCCAGAATCCCGAAACTCAAGACCAGAAAGGCGCCGACAGTCCGGTAGCGATAAACGAATCCCCGCAGTCGCAACCATGCATAACGATTCCAATCCCTGAATACCCAGTCCGCACCTCGTAGCAGGTAGATCTGCAGGGGACGGTCAATATTCTTCAAGGGTTGTACACCCAGGGGCAGCAGATCGGGTAACCGATCCTTCACGCCAGCAACCACCGTTTCAGAGATCGCCGCCGTGCCTGGCAAGGCGCAGGCTTCCAGCCGTGCGGCAATATTAACGGCATCCCCCAGCAGAAACTCTGCGTGCTGTCGGGCTTCACCACTGTGTAAACCGATACGAACCTGACCTGCAAACCCGGACTGCACATTACGCTCCGGCAGAGTGGTTATATGCAGGATTGCGCGCGCCGCCTCAACCGCGGCCGGCTCCCCGGAAAATGCTGCGAAGACATGCTCTGCCGTGTTTTCAACGATTCTGCCGCCACTCGCCGCCACGCACCCGGCCACCATGGCCCGGTATTCGTAGACCAGCTTCATTGCCCGGGATTCGTCAGATCTGATTGTCCCGCAATATTCGTCCCAGGCGCAGAACATCAGGCAGTGCCGCTGGCAGCTGTCGGAAGCGGGCGCATCAGGCGAATCGTGCATGATTTGACCTCGTAATAAACGGGGATGGTGGCGAATTACGGTTTTTGCCTGTCGGGCAGACAACCATGAGACGGCGAGGGATCAAAGCCGGGCTGCTCTAAAATCAACGGTGAATTCCGGATGACCACCGCCCGGTATATCCAGCCTGCGGGAAGTCCGAGGGTAGAGTATTATGGCGCCAGCGCGACATCAATGACTTGACCCGCACAATCCTCAACCCATTCAAGTTTTGCTGAACTGAACATTCGGTGTTTTATTTCGGTTTTGAATTATGCATTTTCATAAGTGCAGCCTTGCGCGCTGCGTCAATACACATTCAAGTCGCATCCTTTATGTCCGAACTTTATAAAACGTTACAGTCATCCGCCAGCGCGACCTATGAAGAAAAGCGCAGTCGCTTCATTGCCGAGCTACTCCCGGTAGTGCACAAGGACGACGGGACACCGCGACTGCATGCGCTGCGCGCGGAGCATCGACATGCCCGTCATATATGCTGGGCATATTTTGTGGTGGACGCGGCGGGATCTCAGTCGGCGGGGTTTTATGATGACGGCGAGCCGTCCGGGACCGGTGGAAAGCCGATGTTAAACGTGCTGATGCAGCGCCGTGTCATAAATGTCATGGCGTTTGTGGTCCGCTATTTTGGGGGGATTAAATTGGGAGCCGGAGGTCTGGCTCGAGCCTACGGGCAAGCCGTCTCGCTCGCAGTGGATTGCGCCCGGCTGATAGATATTGTGCCTTTGCGAAGCCTGACCATCGAGGTGAATTTTGCGTATGAAGAAAGAGTGCGCCACTGTTTGATGCAGCACCGGGTTTCAATTTTGCAGGTTGATTACGGCCTGCTGGTCACACTTCGTTGTCAGTGTCCAGCCCAGTCAATCGATCAAATCATCCATGACATCACGGCGCGTACGTCAGGGCATGCCGTTTGCCACTCTCGCTAGATGCTATTTCATAACTGCTGCACTCGCCGATACCGCGTTGAAAATGGCCTCAGCCTGCTCCTTTACTCCACCTAAACTCCGCGTCTTCGGTCATTTTCGCCTTGTCTCGGCTTCGCTCGCGAGTTATGAAACAGCTTCTAACGTCTTTAGTTGCATGCACTCACGCATTTTCTCGAAAGTTCTTGTTGGGCGCCTTCTTGTTGGCTGCCTTAATGTCTGCCAGCGGTTTTTAACGCGAAACTGGATGGGTTTTCAACCACTTAAGCAGTTCCTCGCGCGGCATCGGGCGGGCATAGAAGAACCCCTGCACTTCGTGACAACCCATATTTTTCAGCAATTCCCCCTGGGCAAATTCTTCCACTCCCTCGGCAATAACTTTTAGACCCAGAGTTTTGCCCAGCTGCACGACCATTTCCGCAATCTTGCGACCGCTGTTGGTGTTGGATGTGCTGACGAATGAGCGGTCAATTTTCAGGCAACTGATCGGCATTTTCTGCAGATAAGTAAGGGAAGAAAAGCCCGTGCCAAAATCGTCCATGGAAAGATGGAAACCCATACTGCGGACTTGCCGCAGTCTTTCCAGATTGGTTTCTACGTCACCCATGGCAATAGATTCGGTCACTTCCAGCTCAATGGCGCCAGCTGGAATATCCGTTTCTCCCATCACGCGGGTGAGCATTTCGATAAAATCCGGATGCTCCAGTTGGGCAACTGACAAATTCACAGCCATGCAGGCAGCGGCATAGCCCTGAGAGCGCAGAAAGCCTAGTTCCTTGATGGCACTGCGCAATATCCATTCACCCAGGCGAATAATCAGCCCTGACTGCTCCGCCAGCGGGATAAATTCCGCGGGAGAGATAAACTTGCCGCTGGCATCGCGCCAGCGGAGCAATGCTTCAAAGCCGGTCACCTTCAAATCATTGAGGCGCAACTTCGGCTGGTACACCAGAAACAACTGGTTCAGTTCAAACGCCGATCGCAGGTTTTTCAGCATCTCCAGGCGCTGACGCGCTTCGGTGACCATGCCCCGCTGATAGAGAATGACCTCACCACGGTGGGAGTGCTTGCCCTGCTTGAGTGCAATACTCGCGTCCTTTATGGCCTCTGCCCCGCGCCCTTCCGTCTGCATCAGCGGCACGATACTGGCTGTCGCACTCAACAATTGCAGCTCTCCACCAATCTGGAACGGATTTACAAAGGGCTGGAGCAGTTGCTTTCGATTGATATGGGACGTTGGACCGAAGACAGCGAAGGTGTCACCCCCTACCCTGGCCACCATGTTGGGCTGACTGAAACAGTTGCGGATTCGATCGGCCGCGGTTTTCAGTAACTGGTCTCCATATTCCTGGCCCAGCACCGCATTTATTTCGGCAAAATTGTCGATGTCAATCAATGCAAGGGTATAGGGTATGGTCGACACCGCTGCCTTATATGCGTCGATTTCCTCTTCCAGCGCATTCCGGTTCGGGATTCCCAGCAGGCTGTCGGTAAAAGCGTAGGACCGCAATCGTTCCAGAAAACTGATGTTATCCGCGCACAGGGAAATGTTGTGACAGAAGATCTCCAGCAGGTCCTGATCCAGGTCGCCGAGGCGATGCGGACTTGCGATATAGCAGCTCATGGCCCCGCGTGCGAGACTGCCCAGATACAGCGCCAGGCCGTTCTCATGAATGACATTGCGTCTCTCCGTCAGACTCTGGTGCAGCAGCTCCTGTGCCAGGGAGGGCTCGATATCCGTCAGTGCCCTGTCCACGTAACAGCTGTAATCGCCGGCGGCCGCAATAATGACGAATTTCTCTTGCTCCGATAAATGATTCCGACGGGCACAGATTAATCCTTCCGGTGGCACCTCCAGCAGCGCCGCGATATGGATAATCACTCCTTGGGAAAATGTGTTGAGCCCCTCCTTGGTCAGCAGGGATGAGCTCGATCTCAGGATCAGATCCAGCCCCTTTTTGCTCGATTCAATGGTCCGGATCTGTTTGTAGGAACGGATGGCCGCGGTTAACGTTGCGTAGAGCCGACCCTGGGTCAATTCTGATTTCAGTCGGTAATCATTGATGTCGTAATTGCGAATAACATCCAGCTCGGGCGCCTGGTTAGGCTCACCGGTGCGCAGGATGATTCTTACCGCAGTGTCCTGAAGCTCGTCTCTAATGACAGGAACCAGATCAAGGCCGGCGTTGGATGTGTCCATGACCACGTCAAGCAATATCACCGACATATCCTCGACAGAACGAAGGATTTCGATGACTTCGGCACTGTTATAAGCCGAATAAAATTCCAGAGGGCGACCCAGAATTGTGGTATCTCTCAAAGCGAATTTTGTGGCCCGGTGAACGTCCAGTTCATCGTCCGCAATCAGGATGCGCCACGTCCGCAACGCCGCCTGCGAACCCTGGTCATGCGTCGCCGAGCCGGCGACTTCATCCACGAAAACCATCGCATCGTCGTCGTCCATCCCGATCACAACTTCCTGCTTTTCTTTATCGCTCATCACAGTTCACTACCCGTTGAAAACTCTATCAATCGTCCATTAAAAAGAGGAAGCGCGCCTGTCTGACATTTCGTAATCATCTTCGTGATCCTGGATCTGAGGCGCCCTCAGCGGGAGTTTCAGGAAAAACCGCGTACCTCTTCCCGGTTCAGAGTCGAATGAAATCTGTCCCCCCAGCATGCCTGTAACAATATTGTGAACAATGTGCATTCCGAGACCGTTACCACCAGCGCCGAGTTTTGTGGTGAAGAACGGATTAAATATTTTGTCCTGATGCTCTTTGCTGATACCTTTACCGTCATCCTCGACCACCAGCATCACAAATCCCTCCTGTACTTTATTGGAGATGGTGATGCGGCCGTGGTCGCGCTTGTCGAAACCGTGAATCACCGAGTTATTGAGCAAATTGGTCACCACCTGGCCCAAGGGCCCGGGGTAGCTGTCCAATTTGACATCGTCGCTGATCTGCACATCCACTACATAGGGTGTGCGTTTCAGCATGGGCGACAAGGTAAGACAGGTTTCCGAGACCAGGTGGTGCAGGGAGAACTGCCGTCGCGCCACGCTGGTCCGGTCAATTGCCACCTGTTTAAAACTGGTAACAAGTTCAGATGCTCTGTCGAGATTGCGATGCACCAGCTGCGCGCCTTCACTCATATCCTGTACATACCGGACCAGAGCGGAGCGTGTTATCCCTGCCTGCATCTGCTTGCTGATTTCCCGGCAGGCTTCATTCATGGATGTTGCGACCGTCAAGCCATTGCCAATGGGCGTATTCAGCTCGTGCGCGACGCCTGCCACCAGTGATCCGAGAGCTGCCAGCTTTTCCGACTGGATGAGATCGCCCTGGGTTTTCTCCAGCTGCTCCAGAGTATTACGCAGCTCCACATTGACTTTCATCAGCTCTTCAGTGCGTGCATCCACCCGACTTTCGAGTTCATTGATATTTCGTTCCAGGGCGCAGCGCATGACTTCCAGTCGCTGTGACAGCGCCCCGAATTCGTCGTCGCGCAGAATCGGAATGGTGGTTTTAAGATCGCCAGATGCAATTTTGCTGGCCGCACGTGTCAGTTTGCTCAATGGAGCGATCACCCGATGGTGCAACAGGAATAAAATGGCCATCAGGGAAAACGCCAGTTGCACGACAATCGTGGTTATCAGCAGTTTGGTTTCGTTCATAGCCCGCGCGCGGGCCGAATCCAGACTGTAGACGAGCGACACCTCGCCGACCGGCGTGCCCTGGTAGGTCACCCGGCGCGTGAGTTCGGCATGCTCCGACTCGGATACCGACGCGTCTTCCTTCCGGTCCATGCTCAAAAATTCGCTGCCGTCTTCCGCATAAACGGTGATGGACACGACCGAGCGGTCGATCTTGACACTGTCGATGAGCGATTGACCCAGATCTGGAGAGACATTCCATAAAGCCACTGCCAGCCCCCCTTCGAGGATATCGGCATAACCTTCCGCAGCGGCCATGGTTTCTTTTTCGATAGTTCGATGATAATTCTTCCAGATCAGAAAGCTGCCGCTGGCCAGCGCCGGCAAAGCAATACACACCAGCAGTGCCAGCAGCAGCACCGTGCGCAAACTTTTTCCGCCGGGAATCAGTGGACTTGTGTTCTCGTTGGCCATTCGGGTCGGTTACTGTTTTGAGAGCTGTTTACCCAATATAGACCCTGCACCCACGGATTTCCTGTTATCTTAATTTTGTCAAGTTTTTTATACCCTCGGACGCGTTTTTCTTGAAACCTTATTGCCAACTATAAAAATTCCTCCCCTATACCTGCGCTATAGTTTATTTACTTGTCAATCGAGAATGACAGCGGGCAGCAGGCGAAAAGTTTCACGCTCAGTGTGGGGTCGACCGATGTTAACCGACGTTCGAAGCGCCTACCTTAAATGGCTGGGCGTGCTACTGGTTCTTGGGGCCTGCCAAAGCGCCTTGGCCAAAGACAGGGATAAAGTCGTTATAAAACATTATGACAAAGACTTTTCCCGTAACATTCGCCAATACCTGACAGCGGTATTACATCTCACGCTGGAGAAATCCAGGGCCGAGTTCGGCGATTACGATATCGAGTTTTATTCCAAGGGTCTGTCGCCGACGCGGTCAAAACTGGAGACCGAACGCGGCGAACATATCAACACCCTCTTCGCCCCCGATTGGCTCGGGCCTTTCCTGCACGAAAAGCGCATCATTCGCGTTCCGTTCCCTGTATTCAAAGGGCTCCTGGGATTTCGCAGTCTCATCGTGGACAAATCTCGGGCGTCTGCGTTTAAAAGCATCAGAACAGCCGCCGCGTTCCGGACGATCCGGGCGGGACAGGGGGCAAGCTGGGGCGATGTTGACATTCTCAAGGGCAACGGCCTGCCCGTGGTGGAAGCGCAAAGCTACGAGTCGCTCTTTCCAATGCTGGTGAAGGGACGGTACGACTACCTGCCGCTGAGCATCCTCGAGGCCAGCGAAGCCATGAACGCCGTGCCCGAGCATGTTGAACGCCTGACAGTGATCGACGATATCAACCTTTTTTATCCGGTTCCGTTCAGTCTCTATGTCAATGCCGGGGAACCTGAGCTGGCACGCAGATTCGAGCGCGGACTGGAGATAGCCATGTCTGACGGATCACTGAATGCGGTTTTTGCGAAGTTTTTTCCGAGTGTCGACCTGCAGCTGCGCCGCAGCGGGAAGAAAGTGATGCTTCTCGCGAATCCGTTGATCGATCCGCAGACGAATGCGCAGATAACGTCGCAATTCATGGCGGATCACGGCGCCGGGATGGACGTGCTGGAATGAGCCGGGCGAGCGGCTGATCAGGCTCGCACCCCGACCCGAGCAGCCGTGATCTACGCGGAGCGAAACCGGCCGGAATCCAGCCCGTGACGTTGCACAATCTTGTAGAAATCCGAACGATTGCGACCGGCCAGGCGCGCCGCTTCGCTGATACTGCCACCCGTTGAGCGCAGCAAGTCTTCCACGTAAGTGCGCTCGAATTCCTTTTTTGCATCAGTCAACGATTTCAGCCGCTGGATGGCATGAACCGGCAGGGCATTTTCCACCAGTATTTCCGAAATCATCAAACTTGGTGTCAACGCTACAACCTGTTCGATCACGTTTTCGAGCTGCCGAATATTGCCCGGCCAATCGTAGGCCAGCAAAACGCTCAAAGCCTTGGGCGCGAGCTGCTTCTGGGTGGCACCGGTCCGCTCGGCGGCCGCCTTGAGGAAGTGCCGGGTCAGAATCGGTATATCTTCCTTGCGGTCCCGCAAACTCGGCAGCGCCAGGGTCACCACATTCAGCCGGTAAAACAAGTCCTCCCGAAAGAGACCCTGCTCGATGGACTCGGTCAGGTTACGGTGCGTGGCCGAGATGATGCGAACGTTGACTGGCCGGTCCTTGGTGCAACCGACGGGACGGACGGTTTTCTCCTGCAATACGCGCAACAGCTTGGCCTGAAGTGGCGCGGGCATGTCGCCAACCTCGTCCAGAAATATTACTCCCCCTTCGGCGGCCACAAACAGTCCTTGATGATCTCGAGACGCCCCGGTGAAAGCGCCCTTGACATGCCCGAACAGTTCCGACTCCAGCATTTCCGCTGGAATCGCACTACAGTTGATGGCGACGAACGGCTTGGTGGCACGCGCGCTGTGCTGATGCAGGGCACGGGCAAGGACTTCCTTGCCTGTGCCGCTTTCACCGTTTATCAGTACGTTCACGTCGCTGGCGGCAAGCAGATAGGCCTGTTCCAGCAGCTGGTGCATGCGCGGGCTGCAGGTATTGAATGCCTGCCCCCACGAATGCTTGCTTTTGGGGGCATCACTCGGTGCCACTATTGCCTGTTGCAGGATGGAAGCCAGCTCGTCCTTGTCCACAGGTTTGGTAAGAAAGGAAAAAACTCCCTTCTGGGTGGCTGCGACCGCTTCGCGGATTGATCCGTGGGCAGTCATGATGATTACAGGCAGGCTGGGCCTTTCACCATGCACTTTTTCGAACAGTGCCAGCCCATTCATCCCTTCCATGCGCAGATCCGTGATTACAGCATCAGGCAGCCTGCGTTCAATACAAAGAAGCGCTTCTTCGCCGCTACTGGCGCACTCAGTATCGTATTTCAGTGCACCCAGACGCATCGCCAGCAATTCCAGCATGTCGGCGTCATCATCCACCAACAAAATGCATGGCCTAGTCATTGCAATATACCTTCGTTCGTTACCGGGGCATTCTGGGACTCGATGTCGTTCTCGATTTCGCTGAGTCCCTGAATGGTTTTTTCATGCTCGGTCTTCAAGTCGTGATACAGCTTTTCAACCGAGGCATAGGCTTTCTGTCCCGAATTAAGCAAATCAAACAGCGCCAGATATTCTTCCGGCCAAGGGCCGAGTTTCGTAAGGCCATGTAAAACCTCGCTCAGAAGCCCGGGCGTACTCGCGGGACGACAGGTCGTTATCATCAGCAGGTTTAGCCTGTCTTCCACAGTCTGGGTAAACTGCTGTTTTGACGGTACCGACTCCGCCACTTTATCCAGTCCGGCGCAAATCGCCTGACGCTGCGAGAGCCATTCGGCCACACTTCGCTCCGGAGATAACCCGGCGTTTTCCAACTTTACCGCAGGTACGACCGGTGCTTCTTCGACTTGCGCAGGATTTGTGTCACGTATGGCATCCGATGGCATTAACAGCGCACATCCGGACATGAAGAAAAATCCCAGGTAGCCCGACTGCCTCAGCTTTGCCCCCCACTTCATATCGCCTCCTCGATACGCCGAGGAAAGCTGAGGCGAAACTCGCTCCCATCCTGCTCCGAAACAACCTCAACGGCCCCGCCCAGATGCGCGACACATTCCTGGACAATGGAAAGTCCCAGCCCGGTCCCCTTCAGGGAGCCGCGCCTACGGGCTTTCCCCTGGTAAAACGGCTTGAACACATTTTCCTTTTCTTCATCACTGAGCCCGGGTCCATTGTCGGAGACGGTCAACCACCAGCTGGCGCCTTCTTCTCCCCAGGTAACCGATACTTTCCCGGCTTCCGGGGCAAAATCATGGGCATTGGACATCAGATTGCTCAGAATCATGTCCAGCGCCTGCGGATCACTCACTACTTTCTCGGGGCGACCCCAGAAACGCCATTCACAGCGACTGCTGGGTCGGTTACTCACCAATTTGTCCTTTATTTTTTCACATAACAACTTCAAATCTACCTCTGCCTGCGTATTGAGCAGTCCATGCGCAACTGCATTGTAGTTGAGCAACTGCTGGATAAGTATCTGGAGACTGTCTGCATTATTCTTAAGAATATTCAGGACATGACGCTGGTCCGGATTGACCGGGCCCGGCACTTCATCACGCAAGAGAGCGCCCGCCTCCATAATGGCGGCGAGCGGGGTTTTCAGCTCGTGCGTAATATGTCGAAGAAATGCCCGCTTCTGTTTCTCACTGGCGACCAGGCGCTGCCGCATCCATTCCAGGTTGTCACCCAGCGATTCGAGATCAGCCGGACCCGCAATGTCTATCGGATCGTCCCAGCCTTCATGACCGAGACGCCTGATTGCGTTGGCGAGCCGCCACATGGGGCGAGCCACTGCCACGGACGACAGCACTACCAGCAAAATCGTTCCGGGCACGGCCAGAATGCCGATAAATCCCAGACGCCGGATCGCATCGGCGAGCTTCTCATCTTCCCGGTCGACTATGGCCTGGATTTCTTCATCCACTTTAAGACTCAGGGTGTGCACGATGTCGTTGGTGGCCTGGAGCGCCTCCAGAACTGCCAAGCTTTCGGCAGAATCTTCCTCCGGGGCATTTCGCAGGTCGCTGGCAATCCCCCGAACCAGAGCTAGCAGAGGAGCTGCATCGACTCTTTTCAATCCGGATCGTTCCAACTGATTTTGCAGCTCTTGAAGTTTGTCTGCATTTTGCTGAAACAGCTCAAGGAATTTTTCGTTTTTGAGCAACAGATATTGCCGGGCTGAACGCTTGATATCCGCCATTTGACTGCGTACGGTTACATCCACATTGCTCAACCATTCGACTTTGGCGACCATGGCTCGCTGGCTTTGAGCCTGCTCGACCAGCAGCCCGCCCGCGAAAACAACTGCGGCCACGAGCGGCAGAATTGCGAGTAATGTAGCGCTGATCCACTGCTGGGTAAGCGTCAGACGATTGTAAATGCGAGTCATTGCAAGTCGATCAATTAAACGGTCTCCACTTTAGCAGTAATCAACAAGGGAGTCCTACCACTCCCTGTCCGGTAGTGCGTCACAGATATTCGTCTCCTTACGCCGCCGCGATGTTGGCAAATGGCGACACCACTGTATGTTGTTTTTATTGAGAATTTCGATTTAAGCGCTTTTCATTGTTGCTTATTGGCAACAATTTTAGTCGTAAAAATCTTCCTGGCAGATATGAATTTATGCAAGCAACTGAATTTAAATCATTTTTTGGAGTTGGCACGCATCGAGCATTAGACACAGCAGACATGTTAACGGGCGACGATATTGCAATAGCGAATAACCCCGGCTCTCCAAAGGAGCAGAAGGAAGTAAGCCGATCCATCAGGTCGCGGACATGAATAAAGATCGATGGCTTTTCCTCCTTACCGGATTATTGCTGATCGCCTCTCATGGCTTGGCGCACTGTAAGGCGCCGCATCCACAGGTGAAAGACGGCGAATGGAGACAAGGGTATCTGGAAGGGGCCCTTGCGAGCAGTCCGCATCTGCGAGAGAGCAAAATACAGGTCAGATTTGAAGACGCAAGCATTCATTTAACCGGGTCAGTATCTTCGCCGATGGAGAAGGCGCTTGCCGAACAAATCGCTTTTCACACCCCAGGGGTGGAACAAGTGGTAAACCGGCTGACTGTCGGCGCGGGTGGCGCGGAAGCAGAAGGATTCAGTTTCGAGTCTGAAACTCAGTTACTTGCAAATGTGCCGATTAACAATAAAGTGATGGCGAGACTTTTAAGTCACACCATCACCCGGGGTTTGAAGATTACCGCTGAGACGCGTAATCGAATTGTGATTGTCAAAGGCGAAGTTCCGTCTGAAATAGAAAGGGAACTGGTCTTTTGGCTGGTGAAAAATACTGATGGCGTTAAAGCGGTAGTGGACAAGCTTGAGGTGACTCATCCCCAACAAGTCCAGGCCGGCTTGCAGCAGTAGGAACATTACCAGCGGGATATTTTTTCCGCTGGATCGAATCCGCCGATAGAGGCGACATTGAATCGACGATGGATTGTTACTCGCTGGTTTTTTTGAATCAGCGGCATGGCGGGTTGGACAGCTTTCCCGTCATGCGCGGCTCCCAGGATGGGGGTTTTAAAAGCTTGCTACTCATCAATAGGTTTTAACCAGTAATACGCGGTCAGAATCCTGTTAGTGTGGAGCCGATACACCATTAAACCGTCAGCTTGGCACAAATTTTGTGCTTCATGATGTATCGGGGAAACGCTAAAACCACAGCTCTGATCGAGTATTACTGGCTTTTTAAAAAGATAATAAAGGTGATACCTATGCTTCGTCGTAAAGAGTTACTCATGATAGTGCTGGCCCAGATTGCCATCACGCTGCTCCTGACTTCCGTCAAACCGCATCAGGATATTCAGACGCAGAACGGTTACCGGCACTCATTGCTGAACGATACCCGGATTTATCTTCCCTGACGACCAGCCTGGTCAACTGAGGATTCCTACCTGGCCCCGTGACACGGACTTGCGTTTCGTGCCGGCCCGACCTTCTGGCCTGTGAGTTTCCTATTAGCAGAGAACTGACCTCAAAAATTCCAGACTTTCATGCTCCGCTCAAGCTACCGTCTACGGACGCGCACTCTTTACCCAAGTCTCCTGTGAGTTTCGACTCCCCCTGCCCCCCGGCGCACCGGGCGGGTAATCAAGACGGGTCGATCCCCTTTAAGACCCATTGTACCGTCGTGATGATGTGACTTCGCTGCCAGACAGGAATCGCGCTATCATTCTTGTGTCCGCCGGCTTCGGTCCCGCACTTTCGATCTGTTGCAGCGCCATCGCGATGAATGAAAACGCTACCTGCACCACCACAAGACAGGATCCTCGAGCTTAATGTTCACCCAAGCATTGCAGTTGTTTAAGGTACCTTCATGAATCAATCAAGCGATTACATCTGGGACACTATCAAGCGCGAAACGCGCGAACAGGCAGAAAATGAACCCGCTCTGGCCAGTTTTCTTCACTCGACCATCCTCCATCACGACACGCTGGAAGCGGCCCTCAGCTACTATCTCGCCCAGAAGCTCGAAAACCCCATGATCAACGCTTTGCAGGTGCGGGAAATAATTGAAGAAGCACTGCGTAGTGATCCGCGTATCGGCGCAGCGGTGCGTGCGGATATCACTGCGGTTTACGAGCGGGATTCAGCGTGTCATTCCTACTACCTGCCCTTTATCTTTTTCAAGGGTTTCCAGGCGCTGCAATGTTATCGAGTAGCGCACTGGCTATGGCAGCAGGGTCGATTTGCGATGGCGCACCTGTTTCAGAGCCATGTCGCCCTTACCTTCGGTGTGGACATTCACCCGGCCGCCCGACTCGGCAAGGGCATCATGCTGGACCACGCCACCGGTATCGTAATCGGCGAAACCGCCGTCGTGGAAGACGATGTCTCAATTATGCAGTCGGTCACCCTGGGCGGAACCGGCAAGGAAAGCGGTGATCGCCACCCCAAAATCCGGCACGGAGTTCTTATTGGTGCCGGCGCCAAGATAATTGGAAACATCACGGTCGGTGAAGGCGCAAAAGTGGGTGCTGGTAGCGTCGTTTTGAAAGATGTCAGCCCTCATACCACGGTGGTCGGCGTTCCCGCCATTGTGGTCGGGCGGCCACGCACTGCCAACCCAGCACTGGACATGAACCACCAGATTAATTGTGATCGGGACTGCACAGGCTAAGCTCAAAAAATGAAGCGGGTGACAGCCATGACGGAAATGAAGTTCTACATCAGCTGTGGGTCCACTGTCCCGCGGTCACCCGTTGCTGAAAAGCTACCAATCTGCGAACGCCATGACACTGGCGATGTCGGTGCGCCGGGACAGGCACATCATCAGCCTGTCGACGCCTAGAGCGACCCCACTGCAAGGCGGCAGTCCGTGCTGCAAGGCAGACAGCAATTTTCGATCGTAGGGTGAAACCCTACGCTGCAGGCAAGCTCGCAGTTCCAGGTCGGTCTGAAATCTTCGCTCCTGTTCGATGGCGTCGGTCAGCTCCCAATACCCATTCGCCAGTTCCATTCCCTGCCAGAAGAGCTCAAATCGCCGGGCCACCATCGTGCCGGAAGAATTCGGAACAACCTTAGCCAGGGCGCACTGTACCGCGGGATAATCGAAAACAACCGTTGGCCGCTCGAGAGCGGGCTGGATAACATGACTGAATAATAAATCGAGCCAGCCACCCGTACCGTCAAGTTCAGCCTGAAAGTCCAAGTACTGTCGTGCCAGCTGACGAAGCTCATCTGCTTTCGCTGCGTGCGGACATACCCCGAACGTTTTCTCGAACAGTCCAGCATAGGTAGTCCGGTCTACTTCAAGATCGGGTGTTAACCATTGGAGCAGATCAACCAGTTCGTCCACCAGCAGCCGATCATCAAATCCCGTTCGATACCATTCCAGCATCGTAAATTCGAGACGATGATGCCGACCGGATTCTTCCGCGCGGAAGGCTTTTCCCAGGTAATAAATGGAACCACTGCCTGCGGCGAGCAGTCGCTTCATGTAAAATTCCGGGGACGTCTGCAGATAGAGCAGCCGGTCACCTGTCTTGCATATGAGCGGCTCAAGGTGCACATCCGTGACCCCCGTTTCGCCCAGAGCCGGCACATCTACTTCGAATACTTCCCGGTCTTTAAAAAAAGCGCGCAACTGAGCGAACAGACGTGCACGCATTTTTAGCGTGTCCAGCGTTGCGCTCGGACGGAAATCCATATTGAATTATTTGTTCGCCCGACCCAGATATTCCCCGGATCGGGTATCAACGCGCAGCACATCACCGATGTTAACGAACAACGGAACCTTGACTACCGCACCGGTGGACAGTGTGGCAGGCTTGGTTCCTCCCTGCGCCGTATCACCCTTTAACCCCGGATCCGTCTCGATCACTTCAAGTTCTACATGGTTCGGAGGCGTCACCGCCAAGGGCTGCCCGTTGTACAGCGTCACCGTCACCAGATCCTGTTCACGCAACCATTTCGCGGAATCCCCGACTATCGACTCGTCGGCCTGCAATTGCTCGAAAGACTGGGGCTCCATAAAATGCCAGAATTCTCCGTCGCTGTAGAGATACTGCAGCTCCCGATCCATGACATCCGCGCCTTCCAGCGATTCACCGGATTTGAATGTGCGCTCCCAGACCCTGCCCGAACGCAGATTTTTCAATCGAACCCGACTGAACGCCTGACCTTTCCCGGGTTTTACAAATTCGTTTTCGACGATGGAACAAGGATCGCCGTCCAGCATGACCTTAAGACCACTGCGAAATTCGTTGGTAGAATAACTAGCCATTTCACCCTCAACTGTACAATTATCAGACCGACTGAATCCAAAAGGCACACATGATACCCGGATCCGCAGCAACTTGGCAGAGCACGAGCTGGCA
>CAZXLJ010000009.1:0-55813 GCA_964641175.1 uncultured Cellvibrionaceae bacterium | reverse complement strand
GCCAGATCAGAGCGGTATGGATTTGGGGAAAAGGTTATTAAAAAGGTATAAGGGGAAAGGGTACGTAAACGAAAAAAGGGGGCCAGGAGGCCCCCTTTTTAATGCGGATATTTAGTGCGGATAGTTTTACTTGCCGAAACCGGCGCGGATGTAATCGTTAATGGCATCCGCCGTCAGGCTGTTATCCCAGGTTTGTGGATTTCGCTTCTTGACGAGGTTCATGAAGGTATCGAAATTGTCACTGCCCTTCGCATCGTTGGAAACATAACCTGATGCGACCAATCCGTTGATTTTGCCGGAGTTTTGCAGCTGAGTGTAATAGTCGCCGAGCGTACGTCCAGGTGCAGGATAGCCACTCGAACCACCTTCGCTGTCACTTGCCCAGCGCCAGGTAATGTTCGCCGCCTGAGCGGTGACTTCCGGCTTGTGCAGACCAATGCCAAACGACTTCAGGTTCTCATAAGAGACTGACCATCGCTGATCGCCTGTGGCACGGGAATGCACGACGTTTCCTTTAACGGTAATTTCACCTTGTCCAATGTCCGCCGTCGTAATACCCCACAGCGCAGGTGTACACAGATTGTTGCCGGAGCATGCATTGATGCCTTTGAACATGCTGTGACCTTCTGTCACTACGTTATTGAGCGCCTTGGCGAAAGTCCCCTTTGGCAGCGGATGGTCTTTATAGCCCATCTGAAGACTGATGGCGTTTCGTCCAAAGAAGTTGTTCTCGTAACGGCCGCCGGGACGTCCATGAATACCGTGGCTCGAAGCCCGAGTAATAATGTTGTTCTCAACTACGATGCTGTTGCCGACATTCTCGTACTGAATGTAGAGATTGTGGTTAAACATGTTGGCGCCGGCGCCAGCGACCTTGGGATGCCAGCCGCCGTAGTCAAATACGTTCTCTTCGATCAACAACCCATTAATACCTTTGACAAAAAGGTTGGATGGCCGGATGTGGCGGTCATTGGACGAATTGTTGTAATAAGCGCCTGTAAAAATGTTGCGTCGCAGGGTGAAGTTCGAAGGCTTGCCATTCCAGTCTTGAATGGTCAGCTCCATATGATCAAACACGCAATCTTCAATCAGGATATTGGAGTGGCCGCCGAGGAAAGATACCTTGTCGCCATCTTCATGCTTGCCCGTGAACTCAGGATGCGAAATATCGTGTTTGAATGCGCTCAGGTGCAGACCAATGATGGAGACGTGATTGAGCGCCTTGTTGCTGATGCTCAACATCTTTCCCGTTGACTCCAGGCGCGGTCGAGGTCCCTGGCCGTAGAAAGCGATGACTGCAGGTTCTGATGCGCTGCGCCCGGACTGGATGCCCCCCAGGCTTTGACCGCGCCAGGTATCACCCGCCTTGAGGTAAATGTGATCAGGTTTTCCGGAGCGCATTTTCTCGGTCGCTGCGCCCAGGGTTTTACACGGAGTGGCCGGGCTCAGGCAGTCGTTCGCGTCACGACCGGATGAGTTGCTGACATAGATAACCTTGGAGTCACTTGAAGGTTTGAATACGGTGAAACCTTCACTTGACGATGCGCCGCCCTTGACAACGTTTACTGATACTTTCGCATCGTCGGTCACTCCATCCTGAGCAATCTGGTAAACAAATGAGTCTTGGCCGGAAAAGCCTTCATCCGGGGAATAATGGAAGACACCTGTATCGAGCATTTCTATCTGTCCGTTTGCAGGGGGTTCAAGCACTTCAAAACTGGCAGTGGCTGAATCAAATGAATCATTATTGCCAACGTGGTCACTGAGACTCACGCTACCACCCGAGGCATTAACTCTGACTGAATAGAAATCATCGTTGGCCAGAGGCTGCGGAGAGGGTGTTTCCGCACTCCCTTCACCTTTGGCAACTGAAAACTTCAGCGTAACCGGTCGGCCCGCTTGTCCGCCACCGTCTGCGGCTTCATAAGGAGTGACAGTCAAAGTGTAGCTGCCAGCCTCGAATCCAAGCGGATTATTGTCCAGATCAGCCGTTGCGTCGGCCAGAATATGGTTGAACGCATTGGCCATCGTATATTCCGCAGAGTTTTCCATGCGGTCGATAGACGTCGGTCCGTCCAGTTTGAAATGAACGCTTCCGGTTTGCGCATAATCCTTGGATATGGCAACGACGTTGACAAGATCGGTCGGCGCCTTGGAAAAATCCAGTGTGTCGCCGTTTTTCAACTGCTTCAGCGTGATGGACTTGCCAGTATCTGTGATCCCGACATATTCCAGAGAAACAATATCCGGCACCGCGGTGGGGGTAGCCATGGAATCGATTACGGAGAATGATATGGATGTCGGCGCACCTTTCGCCCCTTCCATCTCGGATTTCTCATAAGGAGTGATCAACAGGCGGTAATCGCCTTCGGGAAGTTCATTAGCATTGATGTCGAGGTGGTCTCCCTCAACGTCCATAGTATAGATAGGGTTATTTTCCCATCGGTCGATGGTGGTTGCTCCGGTCAGGCGGAAGTGCACGCTGCCCGTCGCTTTCTCGTTGGTAGAGTCTGCGACTACGTTCAAAAGATGGGTCGGGACGGCGGAGAGATCAATTACGCTACCATTCTTCAACTCTTCTATATCTACATAATTGCCTTCATCAGTGAAGGCCACGAGCCGGACGGATGCTATCGGGGGTACATTGAGGTCAAATTCCTCATCTTCCCAGGAATCCACCACTGGGGAGCCGGGAGAAGTCGGCGCTTTTGCAACATTTTCAGAATTTGTAGCATTGACAGAAACGTGTCTTACAACGGGTGAGGCCTCCGCATTGCGGCTGTCTTTCACGCGGTAGATGATTTGATAAGTGCCAGCCTTGCTGGTGTCGACTGCATCTACGTTGGAGCTTACGGCAGTCGTGATATCCCCGTCTTCTGCGTCCATCGCAATGACACCGGGATCTTCGAAAGGATCGCCCAACGCGAGGCTAAGAGAGGCTTCTCCTCGCATGACAATCACTGGCTTGATGTTTGCTTCACCGTTTTCATCTAAGACAATCAGTGCGTCCGGCACTCCATTCATGTTGCAGCCCGAAAGGACTGCAGCCGAGACTGCGCAGGATAGGACAGTAGATTTAAACTGTTTAAGCATGTTGTTTAGCTCCGAACATCTGTACTACACACCTTTTTAGAGGGGTAGTAGGTATGATTTTTGTCTGGACGCCGCGTCCTGCAGCGCTATTGGGTATTCCTGTCGCATTCGGTCTTTAATGAAATTAGCGACAAATCCGACTTGAAAATCTTCCAGGGCGATCAAGGCTTTTCCACATCATGGTGGGAAGGGCATGAAGACTCGGGCAGTTCGCGAAGTGCGGATTAATTCATCGTACGACTTGCTCCCTGGTGAATTTTTCTGACGCGAGGAGTGGCCGGGCAGGCCACTCTGATACAACGAGCGACGTCCAGGAAAACGCTAGGGTGCCAACTGTCGGCGGATATCTGGCTGGTCAGCATTGGCTTAAATGCTCATCCGTGGTTTCTACTTAAATTCACTTTTGCGCCCGAGGTCGAAAAAACGTCGACGCCGATATTAACAGAATGAATAAGAGATGAAATCAATTTTCCGTTTCTCGATTATGAAGTAGGCGCCCGAGTTGCCTTCGGCGTACTTAAAGATATATCCAGTGGACGCATCATAGCCGGGGTAGAGCTCTGCTGGAAAAACGATTAGTCCGGAAATGCGATCCACCCCGCACAAAAATGCTTGATTCAGCGATGTGTTTCACGGTTAGCGTGAAAGCTGACTCAGCCAGGGGTGCTTAAAAAATGCGCTGACCTGCCGGGAGGTCACCACTTGCCTATACTTCCTGCTAAAATGCCGCCGCCGTTGGTCTGGTCCCATGTTGCAGGAAAACGTAAATGCTCGCTGGTGTAGTTGTTATTGGCAGGAATGAAGGGGAGCGTCTCAAGCGCTGCCTGCAATCCTTGAGTGGACTTCCTCTGGTGTATGTGGATTCAGGCTCCACGGACGGGAGCACTGATTACGCTGAATCAATTGGCGCTCACTGTGTTCGCCTCGACATGTCGCGTCCCTTTACAGCGGCCAGAGCAAGAAATGAAGGTTATGGTGTACTGCGCGAGACCTACCCGGCATTGTCCTGTGTGATGTTTGTGGACGGGGACTGCGAAGTTCAGGGTCACTGGCTGGAAACTGCTATCGCAACGCTCGAAGCCGATCCGGGCTTGGCCGTTGTCTGTGGGCGGCGGCGAGAGCGACATCCTGAGCGCTCCGTTTACAACCTGTTGTGCGATATAGAGTGGGATACGCCGGTGGGTGAGGCGACCGCCTGCGGAGGTGATGCTCTCTACCGCACCTCGGCTCTGGAGGCCGTTGGTGGGTTCGACCCGGCATTCATCGCCGGAGAGGAGCCAGAGCTGTGCTATCGATTGCGTGAGGCCGGCTATCGGGTGCTGCGGGTTTCCACCGAAATGACTCTGCATGACGCCGGTATGACTCGCTTCGGACAATGGTGGAAGAGAGCCGAGCGCAGCGGCTATGCATTTTTTTTAAATGCCCAGAAGCACGGTCATAAGGGGCCTGAATATTTCAAACGGCGGGAATTGCGAAGCGTGGTCATCTGGGGCGCAGCGGCAGTAATTGCTGTACTGTTGAGCCTGATATCCAGATCATTTCTGCCATTTGGCGTTTATTGCGTCGTATTCGGCCTGCAGGTTATACGGGTTCATCACTACCTGTCGCATGTGAAAAAGGTTTTCGGTCGTTCAGCTGCAATCCGGTATGCACTGTTCATCATGCTCGCAAAAATTCCACAGCTTCAGGGTGTCATACGTGGGTGGTTACGCACCTCGCTTGGTCGACAGCATACACTCGTGGAATATAAGTAGACTGCCCTCAAGGGGTTAGCGATTGCAGATCTTATTGCCAGGGGTTTTTGTACACGCCCAGTCCTTGCTTTAAAAGCAGAAAAAAGAATGGGCTGTCTTCGATAAGATAACGCCGCGCGAGGCGATTGGGTTCCTGCAGCATGCGAAAGACCCATTCGACGCCGTAACGGGACATCCATTTGGGGGCCCGTTTCAAGTTGCCACTTTCAAATTCTATCGTGGCTCCAATGGCCATAAACATTCGAACACTGGGCATTCTGTGCCGAAATTTACAAATCCATTTCTCCTGTTTTGGCGCACCTACGCCCACTGCCAACGCGTTGGCACCAGACTCTTCAATCATTCTGATTATTTTTTCGTTTTCCGCCTCATCCTTCTCAAACCCGAAAGGAGGCGAGTAACCCCCCACAACAATCTGGCGTCTGCAACGTTGATTAATTCGGTCCATCGCCTGCTGTACGGAAGTTTCGGTACCGCCGAGAAGAAAAATCGATGTCTTGTCGCGGCTGTCGGCGTGGTAATCACAAAAAGCCGGGAAAAAATCCGAGCCGGTGATCTGCTCTCTAAGGGCAAATCGACGCGGGAGGAATTTGCTCAGAAGATAGATGATGCGGCTGTCACAGACGGTGAAGTCTGCCTGCTGATAGCACTCATAGAACTCTTCGTCTTTTTGCAATTTGATCAGGTGGTCAATATTGGGAGTGACCAGAATTCCCTCATCGAAGGCCTCGAGCAGTTCTTCGGTAGTCATGTTGTCGATTTCGATGTTGAGAATTCGAGTTTTGGAATTGTTTACAGCCATTACCTGTTCCATAACACTGTCCGTTCAACCTGCTGATCAATAGGAAGCTTGCGATCTCAAGTAGTTCCGCCGGTGCAAGCGCTAAATTGTCGGGTTTATTTACAATTATCTCTATTTTTGTCGATTTTAACGTCAAATTTGAGGATTTCGACGTAATCGCTCGCTTTAGTGTAGATCACTGCAAATAAAGAACCAGGTTGGAAAAGCCAGTCGGCCGGGGGCGGTTAGTGTACCGCACCTGTCGTATCTCACAATGGGCCCCCGGAAAAAAAGGGCTTGAAGCCAGGCCGCGGTTCCAAACCCTGCTAAAAAGGTGAATCTTCGTCCGAGTGCCTGAACTTCCAAAAAGGGATTGTGATAAAGTTTGGCCGGTTCGGGCTCTGCCTTCTATTTAGTTAATGACCTTTGTCCTATTCGCGTTTTGTTGCTTCTGTTTGTAGAGCCAGGTATCAGTCCGTGAACCATTACCGCCATGGTGACTACCCCGTACGTTTTTGAAGACGCTTTTCCGGCAAAGGGCGGTTGGAAACGCTGAGTTCCCGTCAGGTAGATGCGGAAAAGGTTATAAGGCTTACAAAAAGATCGTAAACATTGGAGATTTTATGTTCCTGAAGAAAATGGCTCGCCTCTGTCTCGGGCTTTGCGCGTCATCTGGCATGGCGGCTTACGGGCAGAATCTGGATAAAGAGCTTACCTTGAGGTCGACAGCCGAAGTGCGGCATGTCGAGAATGCGGGGCAACAACCATCAAGTTCCCGCCAGGTCTCCCAGCTGGAATGGGAAGGGGGGCTTATAGCACAAGGGCACGTGGATAACGGTTGGGCTTTCTTTGATAGCGACTATCAGTTGCTGGACCGCCGGTACAGTGAGTTCGATCGTCGCAATGATCAGCTGGTTCTCGGAACTGCTTCTTTACAGCTGGGGAGAGATGACGAGCGGGTGAACCTGGAGCTGAATCACTCTTCCCGAGAAATGCCGATCCTGCCAGGTGAAGGCGACAACCCGGAAAACCGTGATCGCAAAACCATTCTCTCGGCCCAGTTGAACGGCCGGCTGCGACTGGGGTCGTCCAATTCGATAAAACTCTTTGGAAGGGCGACAGACATCCAGCTCGACCGTGTACATATCAACGAATCGTCACAGCTGGGCGGGGGAGTAAGCTTCGTGCGCGATGTCAGCGCTTTAAGCCGGTTTGGTGTGACCTATTCAGAGAGCGAACTGGAATACCGATATGTTGATGAAGTGCTGGTCAACCGGCGACAGACCGCGTGGTGGCAGACACAGTTGCGGTCCATCGGCTATAAACTGGAGGTCGGCACCAATGATATTGAAAGCACACTGTCTACAACCGATGGACCCTATGCGGATCTCGCGGTGACTTATGATGAAGGGGTGCACCGAATCAACATGGCCGCCCGTCATTGGTTGTCCGATACATCCCAGGGCAGTGGCAATGCCTCGCAGTTCACTCGATCTGTAGGTCAGGATGGCCGTCTGGGCGTGGTCGATGTTTTTACCCGAACGGATTACATTCTCACCTGGACTCACAAGAATCCCTGTTCCCGGTGTGTCCTGAAAGTCGATCTCGGCCTGGAACGGGAAGAGTACGAGCGCTTCACCGTGCTAAGCAGCGACGAGACATTTTTGCGCGCCTCCTTCCTCAGAAGGATCTCTCGAGGAATTGAGTTCAATGTTCAAACCTCCTTTAATACCGTCAGCTATTCGGACGATGCGGAGAGGGAGGCTTTCCTTGAGGAGCTCTTCGGGGCCGAACTGGAAGAACTGGGTGACCTGACTGAGCTGGTAGGCGCCTCTTACTTCCGCGACAGTTTTCAGGACGTGCGCGTTGACATAGGGTTAACTTTCAATCGGGTTTTGCGTAACGGGGAATTCAGGACATTTATCGGAGGCATCCGCCGCAATTACGACGACGGTGGAGACTTTCACTCGGAGTACATCGGTCTGAACTTCAAATATCTGCTTGCGCAGTTCTGAGGAATCCACCTGGCGTTCTGCGGGGTCGTGGATGCGCTTGACCTGACGCCGCGGCGCTATTCGGAGGCGCCCCCGTAGGATCTGCGGTCTATGATCACGCTCGGCAAGCCATACGTTATACGTATCAAACTACAATCTTCGAATTACCACCGGAGCGTCGAGGCGGTCCACCTCGACGTTTTCTCCAGGCGCTCGGCGCCTCAGTAGGCGTTGCCGCGTTTGGAAATCAAACGGATCGGTGTAAGGAAAAGGATTTTCAAGTCCAGCATGGGTGACCAGTTGCTGATGTATTCCAGGTCGTATTCGACTCTCCGGCGCATTTCTTCGACGGTCCGGGTCTCACCACGATAGCCGTTCATTTGGGCGAGCCCGGTAATTCCGGGTTTAATCCTGTGGCGGGCGAGGTAAGCACGCACTTTGTCCGAGTAAAAAGTATTGTGGGATACAGCATGGGGTCTTGGCCCTACAAGGGACATGGTACCCTCAAGTGAGTTGAACAGCTGGGGCAACTCGTCGAGACTGGTTCGACGAATAAAAGCGCCCACCGGCGTGATCCGGCTATCATTCTGCTTCGCCTGCTCAATGACGTCCTTCTCTTCGTGCAGATACATGCTGCGAAATTTGTAGACGTTAAATTTCTGGCCGTCCCAACCGTCGCGCTGCTGCTTGAAAATTATGGGGCCGGGCGAGGACAGCCGCACCGCCAGTGCCACGCCCAGTAAAATCGGGCTGAAAAGAACAATGAGAACCAGCGAGAGGATTTTGTCCATCATCAATTTGATAAAGGCCGGTCCGCCCGCCATCAACGGAGTCTCATTGAGGTTCAGTAACGGAATGCCTGCGACTTCCCGGACGCTGTGATTAAGCAGCTGGAACTCAAATATGTCGGGTGCCCATACAAGGTCAATATTTTCGTTGAACAGCCGGTCGTGAATTTCCTTGACCCGGTGCGTAAGGTGTAGAGGTAAGGCAACATACACACGGCGTACGTTATAAGCCCGGATTACTTGGGTGATGTCGTTCTCGTTGCCCAGTAACGGGATTTGGGTGTCTTGCCAGCCGGATTGCTCGCCGGTAAAACTGATGACACCAATAATGGTGTCATTCAGCCAGATATTGCCGGAAATACTTTTCGCCAGATGCTGCGCGATGGCACCGGTACCAATAATTACCGCGGGTTTGCGTTGCTGGTATTTTCGACGGTAAAGCTTGAACCAGTTGTAGGTCAGGGTGATCAGAACCATTTGGCCAATGTAGGCTGCAAATATCCAGTAAACGACTACCTGACGCGAATAGGCCTCCGACGTTTTCGTAAGAAATGCCATCCAGCCCAAAATTATTATGACGACACCCCATGCTCGCGATAGCCGCCGGATTGCGCCGTCCAGCCGGTCGAACCGCCGGAATACGCCCATCAGATGGTAGACAATCGTCATCGTCAACAATGCAAAGACCAGCATAGTCCGGTATTGCATCGCGACTTCTTCGTCGCGCCAGTACGCCAGTACGCAGAGCGTCAGGCTGACAACGCCGAGATTTAGAAGATGCTGGATCCATTGACCAAGGGTGTCGTGATTTTGCAACAGGCGCCGATTACGGGACTGTGCAGGAAGAGTCCGATTTTGCGAATTCATGCGGAATATTGGGTCTCAAGATTTGACGGCACTATGATTGACGGCACTTTGATTGATGGCATTCTGATTTATCGGCCTTGAATTCTCAGCCATCAGTTCACGACCCATCTGGTGGTGACGTTCTCACTTCAAATTTGGCGGCACTTGGCCGGGCACTACTTTAACACCAACGGCAAGCCCACGCTAAAAACAGTTGGCTATACGCCATTGGCAATTTTTAAAAGCTGGATTGGGTGAAGCGGGGATCGGCGCCGATGGACGAAGCCGTTGCAGCCTGGAAAACGGGAAGATCCGTTCCAGACGCTGCGAGAATTTATGCGGTCTCTTTGGTCTTGTAAAAACCGATGAACAATAATGCGATACCGCAGATAGTCAGGAAAATCGGCTCATCCAAGGGGTTGCCAATAAAGCTGTAACCGGTATCCGATATGCTCGTTTGCGACAATACCAGCACCAGGCTAACTACGAGTGACTTTATGAAAAAGCCCAAACCTCTTTTCATAACCATGTCCAAATCCTTGCTATCGAGAGTTAATTGTTGTTCGCCTCGTGGCGACTCTGTGATGTTGCCCTTTGGGTCCTATTCGCTAAGCACTGTCTGTGCCAATCGGAGATTTCCTCTTTTTTAATCCTGGAATGAGGCAGCGAGGCGCCATTTCCGGTAGCTTAAAAATCCAAAAGTTATAAAGATCAGTCAGTTATGGTTTCAAGCGGAAACTGATTTTTTGAATCTAATCACATTTTTGCTTTCGAGGAAGGTCTCTGCTGGCTTTGAAGCAGCTCGCAAACTGTGCAGATGTATAAAACCCCGACATGAAATATTTTCGCGCTCTTCAAAGCCGGTAGACAGGAGGCCCCGCAACTTCAGGACACCTTTATACAGAGGCGGGGCTTAATCAAAACTGAACTGAGCGATATATAAGAAATATGATGACCGTGGGGACGCATTGTCTCTCTTCGCGGCGCCGGAAGCGCGGGAGAATGGATACTGCTCTGGGTGGAAATCGCTCCAGAGCGAGAGCCGCGTGTGAAATAGTTCGACAGTGCCGGTACGCTACGGCGAGGACTCCGAGAGTCTACAGCGAATTCAGTGGACAGCGCTCTGTAAGAACTGCATTGAAGGGAAGGTTTTACCCTCCCGGAATCTGGATATTATATTTTTTCACCAGATCGTAGAGTGTCGGTCGGGTGACCCCGAGAATTTTAGCTGTAGCCGAAATGTTGCTCTCGGTCATCGTCAGTGCACGCAAAATCGCATTCTTTTCTGCAGTCTGGCGCACGTGCCGTAAATTGATGCTCAGATCTTTGGCCGCTGCGATGCCGAGATCCTCGGACGAAACCAGACGGTCGTCTGCCATGACTACAGAGCGCTTCACCCGGTTCTCCATTTCGCGGATATTGCCGGGCCAGTCGTAGGACTCGATCGCTTCGATGGCCTCCGGGCTGAAACCCGAAATTGACGGATTGTTCTGCTCTGCGTAGATGCGCAGGAAATGCCTTGCCAGCAGCAGTTTATCGCCCTGCCGATCGCGCAACGGCGGGATATGGATTTCCATCTCGCACACGCGATAGTAAAGATCCTCCCTGAAGGTTCCTTCTTTCACCATGGCCTGAAGGTTCTTGTTGGTTGCACAGACCACGCGGACATCCACTGGAATCTCCGAACGCCCTCCGACACGCTCTATGATGCGCTCCTGTAGAAATCTCAGCAGCTTTGCCTGCAGTGACAGGGGCATGTCTCCAATCTCATCAAGAAACAGCGTGCCTTCGTGCGCCATTTCTACCTTGCCCAGAGTACGTTTGGCGGCACCGGTAAATGCGCCCTTCTCATAGCCGAAAAGTTCGCTTTCCATAAGATTCTCGGGAACGGCGGCGCAATTAATGGCGACCATCCTTTTGTTTGCCCTTGGGCTAAACCGATGTAGTGCTTTTGCCAGTACTTCCTTGCCGGTACCACTCTCGCCGGTCAGGGTGCAGGTGACGTTGGTCGGGGCGAGCTTTTCGATCGTTCGACAAATTTTCAACATGCCGGGGTCGCAGGCGATGATACCGCTGAGAGGGGCCTGCTGCTGTTCCTGGATTCGACGGTGGCGCTCCTCCAGGTTGTAGATGTGGAAAGCGCGCTGCAGGATCAGGTCGAGAGTCTCTGCATTGACGGGTTTCTGGTAAAAATCATAAGCGCCCATGGCAACTGCGCGCACGGCGTTTTCATAATCGGCATTGCCGGTCATGACGATTATCTTCGATGAGGGGAACAGGGCAGTGATTTCCCGGATGCAGCGGAAGCCTTCCTCCACCCCTTCATCATCTGGGGGAAGGCCGAGATCCTGAAGAATGATCGGTGGTTCATGCAGGCGGACGGCCGCCAGGGCCTCTTCGCGGCTGCCGACACAGATGACCTCGTATTGGTCAAAATGCCATTTGAGCTGGCTTTGCAAGCCTACGTCATCTTCGATTATCAGCAGTTTCTGTTTTTCGGTGGACCTGTTCATGCGTTTATCCGTGGCTGGCGTGTTTCTGGCAGATTGGGTGTGCGCTGCAAGGCTTCGGCGGTCAGCTCTGGCCTGTCACCGGGAGCGCTACTGTAAAGGTCGATCCCTCACCGGGAGAGCTGACAACATGGATATGACCGCCGAGACTCTGAATGTAATCACGTGCCTGATACACCCCTATACCCATCCCCTTGCCGGTCTTGGTGGTATCAAACGGACGAAACAACCGATCGCGGATGAAGTCCTGATCCATACCTTCGCCGTTGTCCTCGATGGAAACGGCCACCTGATTATTGTCACGCTTTACGGAAACATCAATGAATCCATTGGCGGCGGTCGCATCCTGAGCGTTCTGGATCAAATGCACGAAGACCATGGTCAGACTGTCGAAATCGCCTTTGACTCGAACCTGGTCGTCTTCGTTGCGCAGGGTAGGCTGCGGCTGCCCCTTCTGACTGCGCCGGATTGCCTCCAGCAGCACTTCCTGCAGATTGAGAATCTTGACGCTCTCCGGCTCATTGCGCTGCAGTTTTCGCAGCAGATTGTTCATCCGGGTTACCGAGTTATTGATGGTATTGATCGTGTCTTCTACAAACGCCGGGTTATCTTTGTGCTTTTCCGCATTTTTCACAACGAGAGATTGTTGGGCAATCAGGTTCTTGAGATCGTGCATGACGTACGCGGCGAGCTTGTTGAAAGCATCAAACTGGCGGGCTTCGGCAAGCTGTTCGGACTGTTCGTGTCGGCGCAGGTAATTGGCGACCTGGCGCCCGACGGTTTTCAGCAGATCCAGATCTTCCCAGTTGAGAGACGGGTCGCCGTTGGGGGTCGTCAATGCCATGAATCCCACCAGCTGGGCTTCGCTCATCAAGGGGAGTATCAACCAGAGGTTTTCGATATTGCGCACCCATTCGGGAAGCAATTCGTTGTATTGGGCCAGTGAATCGCGATGTTTGTCAGCGGTGGGCAGAAATACCCATTCGGATTGCTGCAATGCGTTTAAAAACGGTGTGGAGTCAGGCTCGATGGCATCGTAAATGTCGAACTGCAGCTGGTTCTGGTAGACGGGCACAAATAATTTCCCGCGTCGCATCCAGATGGCGCCCCCGTGCGAACGAAAGATGGAAGCGACGGCATTCAGGGCATGGCTGTTGACTTCTTCCGGGGATTTGGGCTGCGACAAGTGGTTGATCAGTTTAAGCCACTCGGCGCGATAGTCATATTTGTGACTGAACAGGTGCTTGTTAATGAGTACCGACAATTTTTCTCGGGCGTTTTGTGAAGCCATCAGGTAGGCAATCAGCAACAGCACCACCAGCAGCAGCAAGGCATAAAACAGGGCTCCCCAATGGCTGCCATAGCTCCTGACGTAATAACCGGCCACTGCCATGACCGCGATGATGGCGCCGGCCAGAATCAGCGAAGTGCTGTAAAACACCACGGGTCGCGACAAGGACAGTCGTGCCGGTTGATCATACAGCTGATTGAGTGTAATGGCCGACACGCCCAGCAATACGCAACTGACCATGACAAGAATCGCACGAAATTGTGAAAAAGCCGAATCGAGTTCGTCCTGCAGCAAGCTTTGCGAAAAATAATAAATGTCGTAGATGAAAATGAGCGCGACGGTCAGGCACAGTAACCGGATCAGGCGGATATTGGTGATATTCCGATACATCTGCTCAATGCTGAGCAGCCCGAGAATGGACAGCAGCAATGCCTGCCAGGTGGCTACGGCCCGCATCTCCGGGGAGGGGTAAACCGCGTAGGCGACAGCCAGGCCGGTGGAGATTATGCAAACGAGATAAATAAAGCGCGTGTACGTCGTCGGAAGCCGATTATTGCAAAAGTACTGAGTCGCCGCGATTGCGGCCAGAATCCAGGAGCCGGCTCGAAGAACTTCGAACAGACTCAAGCCCGGATTCAATACCCGGTAGCTGTGCCGCAGCGCAATGCCAAGAGCCCATATACCCTGGCAAGCTACTGCGAGTGTCAGGCTCCAGTGGAAATTCTGTTTGTTAAGTCGATACGCCAATATAAGGGCAAGCAGGACAGATAGAATGGCCGCGCACACATACGCGATTTGCGTGACGCTTTCAAAAACCATTTACTACTCCCCAATATTGCATGAGGCGGGCGCCTGTCCGGACGCCGCGCCGTATACGGCTGCATCTTTTCTGTGTATTCGGCAGGCACCACGCTTGACCGTTGAAATATTCTGCTGGCTACATTCAGGACGGAGAGGTAGGTCCGCGATTTTTGGCCGGCGCCATTGTAGCAGCATGGCGCGACAATGCCATGCTCGGGAAGCGGGCTGCGGTCAGGCGGTGGGGGAGGGCAGGGACTGCACGATCTGGTTCATGACCCGATCGAAGAAAGGATCCAGATCCAGAATCAGGGCCCGCTCAAACTGCAGATCGTAGGCGAACTGCTTTCTGGTTTTTTCCAGAACCTTGAAACCGAACCGGTTAACAAATATGTATGCGTCGGGATCTATCTTGGATACCAGCTTGCAACGTTGGACCTTGTCCTGGTCCTCGTCGTAATAGGCCAGCCAGGTGCCTTCAGCCATGGTCAGCGACTGCTCGAAAAACCGGCTGGACAGTTCTTCAAAATGCGTTTGCTGGCGTTCGACCGCCGTCATCTCTTGCCAGCTTTTTGGTGCATTCTCCCCTTTGCCGAGGGCGGTCTTTTGCTCTTCCGACAGCGGAGCGAAGGATTCCGCCTGCGTATTCGGCTGCGAGTCGTGAATTGCATCCAGGGTTCGAGCAATTCTCTCCACCCGCGCCCTGCGAATGGCTGGGTCGTCTATGGCCGCTTCCAGTCCCTGTTCAAGGTGATCGAGCAGTTCTGGGCGCAGCCTGTCCCTGCGCTGCAGGGAGCGTATGTCTTCATGACGGTTGCATATCCAGACCAGATCCGTAACGGTCTGCTCATTGGCGGTCCACTCGGCGCTGTCACCGCCCTGCTTCAAATGAGTGATGACCATCACCTGCAGCCAGTAGGTAGTGAGAAAATCCCGCACCGATGCGGGTAAATTCACATCTTTCAATTTCTGGTAGATCGAGGACTGGGCGGCGCACCGGGCCACCTTTATACGCGATTTACCGGCTTCTGTTTGCGCCGTGCGCTGTTCCACAATCGATGACTTGCGTTCTTCCTTGGCGACGGCCTGTTCCAATTCCTGGTCCAGCTGCGCAATTAGCCCGATATCCAGTGGCTGATGCTGACTGAGAGTCTGAACAATATCCCCCATCTTCCGATAAAGGGGATCCCGCACTGCGCTCTTGCCGTCGTCGAATCCCAGGCCCGCATGGGTCATTCGATTGATCAGCCTGCGTATGGGATGATCTGGATTGGCGAAAAAATGCTCGTCTTGAAGCGCGACTTTAAGCACCGGCAGCTGCAAGCGACCGAGCAGTGACTGCAGTGACATGGGCAGGTTTTCATCCTGCAGCACCCGGTCAAAAAACAGAGCCACCAGATTGATGACATTGTCAGTATTTTCATGGAGAGCCCGTGGCGCCGAAGTGCCGTGCGCTTGCAGGACTTCTTGCACCGCCCGAATGACGATATTCTGCGGTTTTCCCGTGGACACAAGGTTATGCAACTCAGCCGAAAGGCGTTCGCTCAACCGGGTGTTGAGCTCCACCAGGGGCATGACAGGCCCCGGGTTGGTACTGAAGGGATGCCACTGGATACTCCCGGCGCCCGGAGAGCGCGACGCGAGTTCACGTACCTGCGCCAGCAGCGATGACAGGCTGGCATGATCCCAGCTCACATCATCATTTCGCGGGAGACCGGTTTCGGGGCGTTGCAAGAATTCTTCGCTCATGCCAGCAGTTTCAATTTCTGAATCCCGATCGGGGTGAACGACAAATTTGGGAACTTTAACAAGTATTCCGGCGTCCACCAGGGATTGGTTCGCATCCGCATACAGATGCCCCAGTTGATTGAGCATATGGCGCTCGAATAGCTTGTAGAGAATAAGTTGTGCTTTCAACTCCAGATCAAAACTTGTTCTGCACGTATCCATAAATACGGTCGCAATCTGCAGCGGATCCAGCGGATTGCTCTGTTCCGTCATGGGGGTCTGGAATAAATGTTCCAGGCGGGTAACCAGTTCAAAGAGTTCTTCCTTGAATAGATTGCGTGCCCGGCCGACCATGTTGTTCCTTGTCAGTTCTAACTCCAGATCTTCGCCTTCCACCAGGCTCAATTCACGAAAGTCGGCATGGCTCAGCGCGCTCGCCGAAGATGTCTCCGTCTCATTGGGGTCGGCCAAGTCCCGAAAAAACCCCGCCAGTCCATGGGCGAATTCCTGCGCGAAGGATTCC
Organism: uncultured Cellvibrionaceae bacterium; assembly: GCA_964641175.1. Lineage (GTDB taxonomy): Bacteria > Pseudomonadota > Gammaproteobacteria > Pseudomonadales > Cellvibrionaceae > CAYNST01. The sequence continues at coordinate 39,707 of CAZXLJ010000009.1, read as the reverse complement.
TGCCTCATGCGAATGGTTCGCATTGCATCGAAATACAGATTTTGCTCTGCATCGCTCGACGCTCGGCTGGACAGGTCATAGAACAGATCGTCTGCCGCAGTAAACAAGTGCGCCAGCAGGCCTTCCGTGCGCGACAGCGCCTGTTGCCGGATCTGGCCGAGCAATCGGGTGCGCTTGGCTGGCAGGCTTTCGTCTGGATTGACTAATTCCAAGTGCTTCGGTCTGGAACCTTTATTCCACATGGACTGGCTCTGATAATTCTAATGTCGGCGCAGGTTATTTCGTTTTATGTGCAATCCCGCCGCTGTTATTGGTCAGGGGAATACATTTTTTCATGAGTGCAATTTGTATTCCATGGTCGCGGCTGGTTGCCACGGATGGATTTTAAATCCGACAAGATGCCGAACCTGTTTCCATCTTGGAACTCAGAGGGGGCTATCTTATTGATTTTTATGTCTTCAATTGTTGACGGCGTCCTGAGCATCGAGACCGCAAAAGATAGCGGAGCTCAGGTATCTGTCAGGGCTTCGGGGCAGTCGATAAGTTTGAGCCCCTCCTGTAAAGATTGCCGACGACACCATTTCCTGTATACAAGCGTGTGGAAATCGTCCAGACCGCGCAGATTGCGGCGGGTATAATGGCACAATTCAGGACCGGTGGGATGGTCAATGCTCCTGACGATGGACAATCATGGTTCAGTTGCCCGCAATATCGTCCAGTACCCGGGCGAAATGGGGGGGCAGAGTGCAAGGCTCGCAAGCCCATTCCGGCCAGTATCGCTGGCTCCTCAGGGCCCAGATCGGTTCGCGTAGTGCCCGACATTCTCGGTGGCGCGCGTGCACGGCGGGAGACAGACGAAGAAATCATGGTTGTACGGCACCGAACTTTGCCGATAGAAGGGGTACAATTCCATCCCGAATCAATTGTCAGCAAGCAAGGGAACCTCTGATTAAGTCCGAATAGCGTCTGCGCGGGCCAAATCGGACCGACGCTCGGCGTTCAGCTCGCAAAGCGCTGTAAGCCAGACGCTATTCGGACTTAATCAGAGGTGTCCAAGGACATAAATCGTTTGAAACTTTTATCAAGATGTAGTGGAGCGGGATGTGAACATTCAATCAGCGTTGGCTGAAGTTGTAGAAGGACGAGATCTTGATCGGGAGTGCATGTTTTCCGTAATGCACCAGATCATGACAGGCGAGGCTACCGAGGCGCAGATTGGTGGATTACTGGTGGCTTTGCGGATGAAAGGAGAGACCTGTGCAGAGCTTGCCGGCGCAGTAGAGCTCATGAGATCGCTGGCTACGCCAGTTTCAGTGGATGTCGAATTTCTCGTAGACACCTGCGGTACCGGAGGCGACGGGGCCAATCTTTTTAATGTTTCGACCGCGAGTGCTTTTGTCGTAGCCGCAGCCGGTGGCAAAGTGGCAAAGCACGGTAACCGCTCCGTGACCAGCTCCGCCGGGAGCGCCGATGTACTTGAAGCGGCCGGTGTGAAGCTGGATATATCTCCGGAAGCTGTCGCGAGATGCGTACGGGAAGTGGGGGTGGGTTTCATGTACGCACCGGCACATCACGGCGCCATGAAGCATGCCATTGGCGTACGGCGTCAGTTAGGATTACGCACACTGTTCAATTTGCTGGGACCATTGACCAACCCGGCGGGCGCAAAACGGCAGGTCGTCGGAGTTTATGACAGTGCCCGCTGCCATACTTTCGCGGAAGTGTTGCGGATGACGGGAAGTGAACACGTCATGGTGGTCCATGCAGATGATGGGTTGGACGAGATTTCTCTAACTGGGAAAACCCATGTGGCGGAACTGAAACAGGGACGGATTCACGAATATGAGATTGAGCCCGAGCAATTCGGTATCAATCGCGCGGATCTTGGTGGTTTGGTTGTACGATCAGCAGCAGATTCGCTCGCGCTGATCAAAGATGCGCTGAGCACCCGGCCTTCGGCAACCGGTCAGAAAGCTGCCGACCTGATAGCCATGAACGCCGGCGCGGCGCTTTATGTTGCGGGTGTAGCCAACACGTTGGCCGAAGGCGTGGCATTAGCACAGGATGCGGCGGCGAGCGGTCTGGCCGCGGAGCGTCTTAAGCAGCTGGTTGAGTTCACCGCCTGTCTCTAGTTGGTCCGGCGGTAAAGAGGATTCAGTTTCGGAAATTCAAGTAGTCATTATTAGTTGAGATACTGTGTGAATAGCTTACCGACAATACTCGAAAAAATAATAACGCGGAAAAAGCAGGAAGTAACGGAACGCAGCCGGGCGATGCCTCTGGCAGAATTGCAAACCTGGGTGGCAGATGCGGGTCAGGCGCGCGGTTTTGAAGCGGCGATGGCTGAAAAAATTCTTGCACGGCAACCGGCCGTTATCGCTGAGATTAAAAAAGCCTCACCGAGCAGGGGAATAATTCGGGCGGATTTTCAGGCGGGTACCATAGCCCGCAGCTATGAATTGGGCGGCGCTACCTGCCTGTCCGTATTGACGGATGAAGATTTTTTCCAAGGCTCCGATGTTTATCTGAAGGAGGCGAGGGCAGTGACTCAGCTGCCCGTCATCCGGAAAGACTTCATTGTGGATGAATATCAGATCGTTGAATCAAAGGTCATGGGCGCTGACTGCATCCTGTTGATCGCCGCCTCGATGGAAGCCTCTCGCCTCAAGGAGCTGAACGCCCTTGCACAAGATTTGGGAATGGATGTTCTGGTGGAGGTGCACAACGAACTGGAGCTGGATCTTGCGTTGGAATTACCCAATCGGATGATAGGTATCAACAATCGCGACTTGCATACCTTCGAAGTCAGTCTGGAAACAACCTACCGTTTACTGCCTCGCATACCTGCGGACAAACTTGTCATTACTGAAAGCGGAATATTTTCCGGCGCAGACGTCAAATCAATGATGGACAGAAACGTTTTTGGGTTTCTTGTTGGGGAATCCCTGATGAGAGCAGCCAATCCCGGTGCCCAGTTAAAAACTGTATTTTATGGGGAAGAGGTGGGCAAGACGGCCTGATGCTGCGTTACTTCCCGGTTCGGGGCGGCAATCGCCGATCGAATGACTCTGGCCCCATGACTGCGGTCTGATAACCCTGAACCGTGGTAACGCCGCATTAATAAGCTCACACGCTAACAATAAAAAGCCTCGCTTGAAGAACAAGCGAGGCTTTTATTTTTATCGGCCGCCGTAACACCGACTAACGTGTTCCGTATACCACCATCGTCTTGCCCTTGACGGAAACAAGGCCCTGATCCTCCAGGGTCTTCAGGACCCGGCCGACCATTTCTCGGGAACATCCGACAATCCGGCCAATTTCCTGTCGGGTTATCTTGATCTGCATGCCGTCAGGATGGGTCATCGCATCCGGTTCCTTGCACAAGTCCAGTAAAGTGCGAGCCACGCGGCCTGTTACATCAAGGAACGCCAGATCGCCAACTTTGCGGGTGGTTGCCCTCAGCCTTCGAGCCATCTGTGCGCCTAATGCAAACAGAAACTCCGGATGGTCCTCGGACAGTTCATGAAACTTCGCATAGCTGATTTCGGCTATTTCGCATTCGGTTTTCGCGCGCACCCAGGCACTGCGGGCGTCCTTCTCGTCAAACAGACCCATCTCGCCGAAGAAATCTCCGTCGTTGAGATAGGCGACGATCATCTCGCGACCTTCTTCGTCTTCAATAAGGACAGTGACTGAGCCTTTGATTATGTAATATAAAGAGTCGCTTTTATCGCCTGCATATATCAGCGTGCTTTTCGCTGGATAGCGGCGGCGATGACAATGGGTTAAAAAGCTCTCAAGATTTTTTACGTGGGGGGAGAGAGTTACGGAAACCAAGCTTCTATCCTCGAATCTTCTGGTGAGTAATCATTCTTGTTGTATGCCTTGGTCGCTTCTACAGCTCGCTTCCGGGTGGCAAACGTGCCGAGGGGTCAGATCTGAACCTGCCGTCACATTCTTACCAGAGTATACACAGGGTTTGCTTGAAATAGTTCCGGGATTGTGCAGCCAATCGCACGTTTCGTGTGACGGTGACTGCAAGCTCGCGCAAAGTTTCGCGCCAAAAAGATAGACGGAGATCACCTCGACAGTGGCATCCTGCAGACTTTCCGGCCGTCATTCATGCGGCATCGAGACGCGCTCGCAGGGTATGTTCTGCTATGTTAGGCTTGCCAGCCACAGTCAGCGGGAGCCTGTCATTGTGGCGGGTTTCGATATAAAGGGGTTGATATGCATGCAGTTGTGAAGTGGATGGACGGCGCCATGTTTGTGGCGGAGTCCGGCAGTGGGCACACGGTGGTGATGGACGGCCCGCCTGATCATGGTGGTCGCAATCTTGCCGCTCGTCCAATGGAAATGATCTTGATGGGTTTGGGCGGCTGCGCATCCTTCGATGTGGTAAGTATTCTGAAAAAATCACGGCAGAACGTAACTGGATGTCGGGCGGAGCTTTCTGCCGAGCGCGCCGATGGCGTTCCCTCACCTTTCACCAAAATTCATTTGCGCTTCATCGTGTCGGGGCGAAGCCTGAATGCCACGCAGGTTGATCGCGCCGTGAAGCTGTCAGCGGAAAAATACTGCTCTGCATCGATTATGCTGGAAGCGGCCGGGGTCGAGTTAACCCACGAGTTTCAAATTGAGGAAGCACCCTGATCGAGCGTGCACGAACTGTTATGCCCGATGTCTTAAACGTGGTAACTCAGACTGGTCATCACTTTTGATGTCGCGCGCATGGTCCATTTGATCGGAGCCGGGAAGCGGGTGCCTCCAGCGGCCAGGGCTCTGTCCCCATGTGTTCGCTCATCCTCCAGCATGGCACTGACGATTGCCCGGGAGCGAAAGTCGTTGTCGGGCAAATCCTGCAGATGGTCTTGCAGATGAGCACAGACCTGATCTTCCGTCGCAGCGACAAAGCCGAGGCTGGCGCGGTCGCTGACGAGGCCGGCCGCAGCACCCAGCCCGAACGACAGGGAGTACCACAGCGGATTCAAAACGCTCGGACGACTGCCAAGCTGCCGCAGGCGGTCTTCGCACCATGCGAGATGATCAATTTCTTCATCAGCGGCTTTCTCCATGTCCTGCCGCACCTCCTGCAATCGGGCCGTGAGCGCTTGTCCCTGATAAAGAGCCTGTGCGCACACCTCTCCGGAATGATTCACCCGCATCAGGCCGGCGGCTTTGCGCTGCTGCTCGTTGGACAGGGGTGTGTCAGCAATGCCTTTCGCAGGATTGGGTCTTGAATGGACCTGGCTGCCAGGAGTAAGCGTTCGCAAGGCGCGATCGAAATGGTCAATCAGTTCGTCGACGCGCGACAGTTTCCGGAAAAGTGTTGACATGGTTGCGAATTCTCCAGAGAAGATTGAACGTGCGCAAATTGTATAACGTTTAGAGACGGTAATGCGCCTGCAATGCTGCTATCGCGGCGTGGACTCCGAATTAACCCAGATAGGGAACCCTATGCCCAAATTGTATCCTGAAGATCAAGAGAGAGTAGACAAGGTGTTGAGCGGCGGCGTATATAAGCGGGACCGGAAGCCTTTTCGACCCTGGTTTTTACTGGGATGGATAATGGTCGTGCTCGCCCTCCTGACCGGCGCGAGCTACTGGATCGCTGCCGGCAAGGGTTTTGTTTGACCCGCGTTCCGTCAGCCCAGTCTCTAAAGTGATTGCTTCATCGGTTCAAAGGCCGAGGCCGTCACGTAATGCGAAAGTGCTGCTCACGGATGATCCGCAGAATGGTAGGCTAGCCTAACATTCAATATGACAATAACAATAAAGACTATCTGTAACAGGAGGAGTAGGCATGGATCAACCTTGGGAATTACGAGCGTCTGAGCTCGAAAAACTGCGCTCCCTGGCCTTGTATCTGGAGTTGCACGAACGAAAGCATTATCGCGTTGCCAGACACCCGGAACAGACACCTGAGGTAATTCGCGACGCTTTGCTCAGCGAAAACCCGCAAATCAAAGAACAACTGGCCATGGTGCTCGACGCTTTATCCCCTCAACTCAAGGCCAGGCTCAAGCAAATGCAGGTGCTCGATGGTGGCATCGGTACCCGCGCACGCGCAATCGGTCGATTCGCGTCCAGGTAAAATCGGGTGTTGCACGCTGATCGGTCAAGGATTGGCGATTCTCCATCGGGGGACAACCGAAGCAACCGCGCACGAATATCACTTCTCGGGTCTCCCGCATGGGAGACCCGGATCCATTTGATCTGCCTAGCGTATAATGCCGTGGAACTGTAAACCCGCAGCAGTGCAATGCTGGCTTCAGCCGTCCTTAAGGTTCATGGGCCTAAAGTTTCAGGTCATCTTTTGCAGCCTTACCACACAGTTTTCCAGGTGAATGCAAGTTGGCCAGCGGCTGCCTGTCTTTATGGAGATAACATATGAAGTATAAAAGCCTTGTGCTGCTTATGGCGCTGACTCTAAGCGCGTGCGCTTCAACGTATTACAACACCATGGAGAAATTCGGTGTCCATAAACGGGACATCCTCGTCGACCGGGTTGAGGACGCGCGCGATGCACAGAAAGACGGGCAGAAGCAATTCCAGTCGGCGCTTGACCAGTTCAAGTCGGTTGTAGTGGTGGATGGCGGAAATATCGAGAAAATTTATAACCGTCTTGATGATGAATACAAAAAGAGTGATACGGCGGCAAAACAGATACATGATCGTATTGCGGATATCGAATCCGTTTCCAAAGCCTTGTTCGCAGAGTGGTCCAAGGAGTTGAAACAGTACTCCGACGCCTCACTGCGCCGGGACAGCGAACGCAAACTGCAGGCGACAAAACAGAAGTACGAGCAACTGCTCGCCACGATGAAAAAATCCGAGAGCCGTATGGCACCGGTTCTCGATGCAATGCGCGATCAGGTCCTCTATCTGAAACATAATCTGAACGCGCGGGCGATTCAGTCTCTGAAAGAAGAAGTGGTGAAAATAGACAAAGACGTGGATGTGCTGTTGCAGGCCATGCAGCAATCCATTGCTGAAGCGGACGAGTTTATTCGGGAAATGAAGGATTAAACCGGGTTTTCCGTAAATACCAGTGCCTGCGCCACTTCCCGCGCGTTGTTCTCGCCGTAGAGCACCCTGACAGCGGCCAACGCAAAGTTTACGGCCGTACCGGGGCCTTGGCTGGTGATCAGGTTGCGATTGATAACAACCTTATCTTGCAGGACCTGCAGGCACTGTGATTCCATTTCTTTCTGGAATGCCGGAAAACAGGTAGCGTTGTAATCCGTGATCAGACGATGGCGACCCAATACGACCGCGGGTGCAGCGCAGATGGCAGCTACCCATCCTTGCCGGGAGAACTGGGTCCGGAGGCAATCAAGTAATTCCGAAGATCGATGCAGATGTTCCGCACCCGGCATGCCGCCAGGCAGGACGATCATGTCCCAGGTCGCTGCCCCCGTTTCATGCAGCAGCGTGTCTGCTTCGATCTTGACGCCCCGTGACGCAGTGATTGTCTTGTAATCCATCACGGAGGCAACAGTTACATTGGCACCTGCGCGTCTCAGGATGTCGATGGTGGTCACCGCTTCAATCTCTTCGGAACCGTCGGCGACTGGAACAAGTACATTTTTCATGGATTCAGTTGCCTCCATTTTGATGGATGTGCGTTACGATGGATGGGAATGGATTCTGTGGAAGTCCGCAACATGGATAGGGCCGGCCAAGCGCCGAAGAATTTTCAGCAAGCTATTATTAGGCCTGCGTCATTCAATTGGAGAGGACATTATGTTACCCAACAAAGAAGGTCAACCGGTTCCTCAAGTGACATTCAAAACCCGCTCCGGAGAAACCTGGGTTGATGTAACGACCGAAGATTTATTCGGAGGCAAAAACGTCATTGTGTTCGCGTTGCCTGGCGCTTTTACGCCCACGTGTTCTTCGACTCATTTGCCCCGCTTTAACGAGCTGGCGCCGGTTTTTCACAAGGAGGGAATTGACAGCATTTTGTGTATCTCCGTAAACGACGCATTTGTTCTCAGTGCCTGGGCGGGAGATCAGTCGGTCGACAAGATTACATTCGTGCCGGATGGAAATGGGGAATTTACCCGGGAGATGGGCATGCTGGTGGACAAGAGCGACCTGGGATTCGGGATGAGATCCTGGCGTTACTCCATGCTTGTCAGGGACGGCATAATCGAAAAAATGTTCGTCGAGGAGGAAGGGCCTGGTGATCCTTTCAAAGTAAGCGATGCCGATACCATGCTGAATTACCTGAATGCGCATGCAGAACGGCCGCGCAGGGTTACTTTGTTCAGCAAGCCAGGATGTCCTCACTGTGCCAGGGCAAAAAAAATGCTTGCCGATGCAGGCTACAGTTTTGAGGAAATTGTACTCGGAGGGCGCGGGATTTCTTTCAGTTCTTTGGCCGCTGTCACGGGACGGGGCACCACTCCTCAAGTTTATGTCGACGGCCAGCTGATCGGCTCCGCCGACGAACTGGAAGTCTGGATCAGCAAGGGTTGAATGGTGCCAGGCATCCGCTCAAAGTTGACAGAGAGAAGTGAACTGGAAATTGATCGTTACGAGGCGCAGCCGGCCAGCCTGGCGACCGGGTGCGCCTGGACGGATTTTGCTTTTCCGAAAAGATTGATAACCATAGGCTCGGTCATTTTGACGGGGTGCTCAGTCAGTGCATGAATGAAGAATTCTCCACCTGATATCGACAACTGCCTGCTGTGCAAATAATCCTTTCCAAGAACGGCACACCAGTAGTGCCCGAGCACTACGTTCGCGGAACCTGTCGCGCCGTCTTCGGCATTACCGTATTGTGGCGCGAAGTAGCGCACTACAAAATCTTCGGTCTCCTGACTGGAAGGTGCGGTAGCAATCACTGCGCGGCGGGTTGACCGGCAGATAGCCTCCAGGTCCGGCTTAAGTTGCCTAACCGCACTATCGTGCTCAAAAACCGCAACCAGATAATCATCGTTTTCGCCTGCGTGCAGCCACGAATAGGGTTGGAAGTCGAATAGGTCCGCCTCGACATTCACGCCGGTATGGATCGGCAGTGATGTAGTGGTAAAGCCACAAAGTGAGTCTTTCCTGATCAGTGGCAATCTGCCCCAGTCCGTATAGAGAACAAAATCAGCGCTGAATCCCAGCTCAATGAATAACGTGTGAGCGGCGGCGATGCACCCGGACCCACAGCGACGTACGGGCAAGCCGTTATAGCTGAAACGGGCTTTGACCACATTGGAATTTTCTTTAAGAAAAAGATCGACAATAAACGCGTCGACACGCGGTCGGTGGAAATCTTCCCGCGCCGGCCAATCCTTATGCGCGTGGATACGCACCAGGTGCCGGTTACCGCCTTGTAAGCCGGAATAACAAGTATCGATATACCATTCCTGAGTTGATGCAGGCATGTCAGCGCTACTCGAATCGTTTTAGAAGGTGCAAGCTGAAATAGCCGTTGTCACTGGTCCAGCTGCGGTCCGCATTCCAGCCAGCGTCCCTCGCCAGGCGCCGAAATTCATCTTCGTTATATTTATAAGAGCTTTCCGTGTGAATACTTTCTCCGCGACGGAAACTAAATCTGTGGCCGTCGATGTCGACTGTCTGGGGCTGAATACTCACCAGGTGCATTTCAATGCAACCCTTGTGCGTGTTGTAAAAAGCGTAGTGCTCGAACCCGTTTACGTCAAAATCGCTGCCCAGTTCCCGATTCATCCGCACCAGAAGATTGCGATTGAACTGAGCGGTGATATTTTTCGTGTCGTTGTAGGCTCGATGTAGAACTGAAGGCGACTTTTTTAAGTCAACTCCAACCAGAAGATAGCTGCGCGCGCCCAGGGTTAAACCGGCGTTGCGCAGAAACTGACGTGCTTCTTCCGGAGAAAAATTGCCAATGGTCGAGCCAGGGAAAAAGCCGAGTTTCAGCCAGGTATTGTGCTGTGGAATTGTTACTGGCTCGCAGAAATCCGCGATGACTGGCTCGACCACCAGATCCGGAAAGTGCGCGGAGAGATCGTCACAGCAGTCTTTCAGGAATTCTCCAGCGATGTCGATGGGTGTAAATGCGCGAATTGATTTTATATGGTGTAAAAGTGGCTGGATTTTCTTTAATGCGCCTGCACCAAATTCAATGACCTGGATATCTTCACGGAGTTTTTCTGCAATGTCCCTGGCGACAGCCGGGAGCAACGACAGTTCGCTGCGGTAGGGATAATATTCTTCAAGGCCGCAGATTTCATCAAAGTACCTTGAGCCGGCATTGTCGTAGAAATATTTCGGAGGCAGTGCTTTTTGCTGGCGTGACAAACCTGCCAGGACGTCCTGCAGAAACTGACTGTTCACAGTTTTTTTCGGGGCGAGCGGTTGCAGGGCTTCTAGCATAAAGGATCCTCGGGAGTCAGTCCTGATCTGCGAGGCGCAAACCGGTAAATTGCCAGCGCTGATATGGGTGGAAGAAATTCCGGTAAGTGGACCGAATCTGTTGCCGCGGTGTAACGCAGGAACCGCCTCGCAGTACCATCTGGTTGACCATGAACTTGCCGTTGTATTCAGCCAGCGCGCCATCGGCGGATCGAAAACCGGGATAAGGGGTAAACGGGCTCCGGGTCCACTCCCAGATATTTCCGTACATGTCATGCAGGCCGGTATCGCCCGGGTGATAGCGCCCGGCTACAGGTTGCCAGACGCGATCCTCCAGAAAGTTGGCTTTGCCTGCCGTGGTCTGACTGGCTGCGTGTTCCCATTCCATTTCTGTCGGCAGCCGTTTGCCGGCCCATTGGGCGAAGGCCTCGGCTTCGTAATAGCTGATGTGACAGACCGGAGCGGATTCGATCAGAGGCATCAGTCCATTCAGCCCGAATTGATACCATTGATCATCGTCTCGCTTTACCCAGTAACCCGGTGAAGTCCAGCCGGAAGCAACCCGCTGCTGCCATCCATCTGAGAGCCACAGGAGCGGTTCGTCATAACCTTTGTCCGCCATGAATTCCAGCCACTGCGCGTTGGTGACCGTGCGCTCAGCAAGTGCGAAGGAATCAATCCAGGCTTTATGGCGCGGCCTCTCACAGTCATAACTGAACGGGCCATTATCGTCCTCGGCGCCAATGTTAACGACTCCGCCTTCAAACCGGATATACCGCGCCGGCTGGAGTGAAATTGATTCAGCCGAAGTGGATCGCGACTGCACGGCAGGGTAGAGAGGGTTATTAGACAGGAGGTGCAGGATGTCCGTCAGGATCAGTTCCTGATGCTGCATTTCATGATGCAGACCCATCTCGATAATTTTATGAATGTCGCCGAGCAGCGGCGCGGGTGCCGTCATTAAAAGCTGGCCCGTCATCGCATCGACATGCCGCCGGTAATCCAGTACCTGCTCCAGCGGCGGACGGGTCAGCAAGCCTCGCTGAAACCGGGCATGACGCGGCCCGGCGGATTCATAGTAGGAGTTGAATAAGTAGGCAAACTGATCGTCAAAAGCGCGATAGCCGGGCCAGTATTTTTGCAGGACGAAGGTTTCGAAAAACCAGCTGGTGTGCCCGAGATGCCATTTGGTGGGACTGGCATCGGGCATCGACTGTACCGTCATGTCTTCGGCTGACAGACCTTCACACAGGCCGACAGTCTGGTTGCGCAGCTGCTGGTATTGCCGGGCACAATTTTCATCGGGTGATGGGCCAAGCATGTGACGTCCTGGGATTGATTCGTCCAATGGGTAGTGCCTTCATGGCAGCGCATTGCCCACGGTGAAGGAACAGTGATCAGTATGCGCACCTGTCCCTGGTCTCGTTCCTCAGCAAATACGGCACGGGACCTAAGCCGGATCAGTCAGCGACCGGCCATGGCAATGTTTCGCGACTGCGGTCGGGTTCCGGTTGAGCCGAAGCCCCGGCAGCGATACTCGGATAGCGCGTTGCGGCCAGCTTCAAGGCTCAGCGGCCGGGCAGGTGGGGACACCGGGACCACTCGAAGAACTGCTTTTCCCGGGCGCAATAGGCATCATGATATTGCGAGGAACGGAACAGATCGCAGGGAGGCAGAGAGGTCAGATGCAGCAGCCTTCCCGCAAGTACCAAGCTGAATCGCGAAGGTTTCAGATGCTTTTCGTAATTCTGATAGGCCGACAGTGACACGCCCAGTACATCGGCGAAGTGCTCTTGGGTGAAATGGGATTGAAGGCGTACTGCCCGGAGGCTGGCGCCAAGAATCCGGGCTCCGTCGTGTCGCAGTTCATCGCGCATCTGGCGGGTTTTGTCGGGCTCGTCGGGCGACACCTGCAGGCTGCCGATGCCGGACTGCGGCCAAGAGCCGGTAATGTCGGTAACCGGATTTACCCAGGGAGAGAGTTCGTCAAAATTTGGCAGAAAGCGGATGTGAGGAAAATTCCGCTCGAGTACGGTGCCGCAGAACAGTCGATAGAAGGAGACTCCGGTCAGCAGGCACCAGGACATCGCGGTGTCGGTACGGAGCGTTTCAATGCCGGCTTCATATTTGCGCCATTGGGTGCGGGACAGGCCCATCAACTCGGCAGCTTTACCCTGTTTGAGTCCCAAACGGTAACGCAGGTTCATCAGGTTGGCGCCGATGCGCGCCCTCAGGGAGCGGTCATCGGGGATCTCATGGCGTGCAGAGCAGGCGGGCTCTCGATGATTGCGCGCATAAACCGCGAGGGGACGGCTGGGGGAAGACAAACTGGGGGCGGGTCCTTGAATCATCACTGATCTCCATTCCGGTCACTGGCTGAGGTAGCTTGTCGGTGCCGGGCAGGGCCGGCATCCAGAAAGTAGCGCCCGTCCTCCGGGAAGCTTCTACTGGAACAGTCTATCGACAGCGAATCTGGCTCGACGATGGTACAGGACTGGTAGATCAGTAGCAATAAAGACTGCTATTTGATAGTAGTTGCGGCTGCTATGCTCCGATAGCCATCGCTCGGCTTGGCCAGTCCCTCCAGGATGCGCCCGGTGTGATGAAAAGGTTGGCGCCCCCCTTTTGGATCTTCAGGTAAGATGCCCGTCAAATCCCCGAAGTGAGCACAATCAGCACCAGCCTATGCCCAGTTCAAAATCGATAAAACTTCTCATTGCGGACGATCACGGCTACCTGATAGATGGTGTCAAGCTGTCACTTGAGGACAGTGAGGTCGAAGTGGTATCGCATACCATGATGGCAGACGACATCGTCGGACAGTACCTGGCGTCTAAACCGGATGTGGTTCTGATGGATATCATGTTCGGACAAGACAAGACCGGGCTGGATATTCTCGACGAACTGCTCGCGGTGGCGCCGGAAGCAAAAATCATTGTATTTACCCAGTACGACCAGGATGAATTGATCCAGCGCGCCTATGCGAAAGGCGCCAAAGCCTTCCTGCCCAAGTCAACGCGGGTGGATGAGCTGCTGGATGCCATTCGCACCGCGGTGCGGGATGAAATTTATTTTACCGATGCCATTGCGCGGCGACTCGCCGCGCTGGTAACGCGTGCCAAATCCGCTGACCGCGACCCCACAGAACTGCTTACTCAAAAGGAACTTGATGTTTTTCGCCTCCTTGCGCAAGGATTTACCGAGCAGGAAATTGCGCAAAAACTCAATTTCCATCAACGCACCATCACGGCCACCAAGGCCGTTATCCGCGACAAGCTTGGAATATCGAGGCCAGCCGAGTTCACGATGGCGGCACTGAAGTACAAGCTCATTCACCTTGGTTGACTTGCGGTTGTGACCGAATTTTTGGGGCTTTCCGGCAAATGCGTTTCGCGTAGGGGGCTGGTGTTCTGGACCCGGCATTTCTGCGCGCTGCTGTTTGCAGGTGTGTGGCTGTTCGACTGCGTAGCCTTATGGGCTGCCCCGGCTCCGCTGACGGTGCATTCGCTTTATCTTGAAGGTGGCACCAACCGCGCAGCGTATGCCGTGGTGCGGGGAGAAGACGGACTGCTGTGGATGGCTTCGGACAATGGACTGCTCCGTTACGACGGCTATCAGCTGCAGGAATTTACCCCGGATCAAAGTGACGAGGAAGAAAATGATGAACGGCTGGATGCGTTGTTGCTGGACAGCGATGGCACCATCTGGACCGGTAGCAGCATATTGGGCCATTTCGATCCGGTGAGCGAGCTGTTTACATCCTACGACATCGGTCTGGAAGGCGAGAATATCTGGGCGTTGGTGAAGGACAGCCAGGGCATTCTCTGGCTGGCCGGGGCGGGGTTTGGCCTTAAAGGTTTCGATGTGAACCGCAAGGCACTCGTACACGACATCCTGCGCTCGCCCCAACGACACGCCCCGGCCAATACCATCAGTGCCCTGGTCAGTAATCCCGGAGACCATCGCATATGGATGGCGGCGGATGACGGCTTATGGCTGTTTGACCCGCTGGCGCTGACGTTTGAACCTGTTTCCCTGCCGCAGTCGTTCAGTACCGGTAGTCGGGGAATCCGGGATCTTTTGCCCACTGAGGATGGCACGGTCTGGCTTGCAACCGATCACGGGTTGCTGGTTATCGATCCGGCCGATGATGGAACCCGGATTATCCGCCCCGGCGGCGCATCGGGTGATTTGCTCGGCGACAGCGAGTTGTGGTCTCTTTATCGCGACTCCAGCGGTCACATCTGGATTGGAACGGACAAGGAGGGTGTATTCCGCTACGACGCCACGGCCGACCGGTTTTTGCATGTGCCGGCGTCGCGTAGCGCCCAGCGAACATTTCCGACCAGCTCGATTGTCGATATATTTGAGGACACATCCGGCAACCTCTGGTTCGCCACCGGCTACTACGGGGTGCATCGAATCTCGGAGCATCTGGAGAAATTCACGGTATTTACCCATGACCCCTACGATGATAATTCGCTGGGGCTGGACAATATTCTTGATCTGCATCAGGACAGAAACGGCGTCATCTGGATTGCGACCGATGGCGGCGGGCTGGACCGGTTTGATCCGGAGACCGGCAAGTTCCGGCATTTCGCGGCGAGCCGCGACGAAGCCAACAGTATTTCCAGCAATTCGGTAGTGAGCATTGCCGACGACGATAATGGCATTTTGTGGATCGGAACCTGGTCCGGCGGATTGAACAGATTTGATCCAGTGACTGAAAGCTTCTCCCGGATTGCCACAGCGTCGGCTTCCGGATCAGCCACGGCGGTGGCAGGACAGGCTCCCGCGGCAACTCTCACCAATGATAACGTGTTCCTGGTCGCGAAAGACCCGTCCGGCTGGCTCTGGTTAAGCCTGCATGGCCAGGGTTTGCAGCTGTTCAATCCGGCATCCGGACAGATCAAAACCTTTTTGCCGTCGGATCAGCCACACCACCTGCGCAGTTCGGTCGTGCTGGACATCGAGCCCAGCCGCAAGGGCGGCGTCTGGATCGGTGGTAATGCCGGGCTTGAATATTTCGATCGGGACCGTGAATCATTCGTACCGGGACACATCGACAGACTGGGAACCGTATATGACGTGCTGGAGGAACCCGCCGGCAGTCTGTGGATTGCCACAGCGCGCAAACTGGTTTATTTCGATCCCGCGACCGGGTTCACGGAATCTTTCACTACCCGTGAGGGTCTGGCCAACAATTATGTGACCTCTCTGATCAAGGATGAGGACGGATGTCTGTGGATCGGTACCCGCGGTGGCCTGAGCCGGTTCGATCCGGTCAAGCGCGAGTTTCTCAATTTCGGCAAGGATGACGGCCTGGCTGGGGCGCAGTTGAATCGTTTGAGCAATTTGCGAACCGACAGGGGTGAGCTTTATTTTGGCAGCTTTAACGGACTGATCCGCTTTGTGCCCCACGCTATTCCTAAAAATCGGGAGGCACCGGCAGTTGTCATTACCAACATTGAAGTATTTCGCGATCACGATAATTACCAGTATTACGATCAGAGCAAAAGCCAAAAGATTTCTGCCTCGCAGGAGCTGATTGTTCCCTACCATTCGCGAGATCTGACCTTTGAATTTGCCGCGCTGGATTTTCATGCGCCCGCAAAAAACCGCTACCGTTTCCGTTTGAAAAATCTGGAAACTTCCTGGACCGAAGTGGACAGCAGCCGGCGGCAAATCCGGTACACGAGTTTGCCGCCAGGAGATTATGTATTCCAGGTACACGGCTCTAACAGCGATGGCGTCTGGAGTTTAAAACCTGCGGAAAAGAAGCTCACCATTTTGCCACCGCCCTGGCTGACGTGGTGGGCCCAGACCCTGGCGGTCACCGGCATTGCCATTCTGGTGGTATGGATGCTGCTGACGCTGTCGCGGCGGCATGAACGTCGGCGCCAGGAACTGGAACGTCTGGTGGAGGAAAAGACGGCGGACCTGATTGAAAACCGGAAATTGAGTCAACACGTGACCCGCTTGCTCGAACAGGAACGCAAATCCATAGCGTCGGAAATTCATGACAACATCAATTCGGTCATTATTGCGACCCGCATGGTCGTACAGAGTATCGAGCGGGCGAGCCGGTCTCCCGGCGCCAATGCCGATACCATCGGCAAGCTGGCGGACAAGGCCGACGGATATCTGGCCGAAACCTACGACTTTTTTCGCGCGCTGGTCCGCAAACTGCGACCGGAAATTATCGAGACCCTCGGTTTTATAGGAGCGGTCAACGAGCTGATCCAGAACTACAACAACATTCACCCCACCTGTGAATTCAAGTTTCACAATCTCGCCCATGACACCGTGGTTGGAGAGGACGTGGGGATCGAGTTATACCGAATCGTTCAGGAAGCCATTACCAACGCCATCAAGCACGCGCAGGCAAAAGAAGTGTCGGTTATGTTTCGGGTCAGCGAAAAGCAGTTGATTCTCACGGTCACGGATGACGGCGTTGGATTTTATTTTCACCGGGATCCCGGAGTCGGCATCGCGCATATGCGGGAGCGGGCGCTATCCCTCAACGGTGAATTCTCTATACGGTCGGGTGCGGCGGAGCCGGGAACCCGAATTGAAGTCATTATCCCCCGTTCGCGAGGGCGGTAGTGCAGGTGATACTGGTTGTCGCTGCGGCGTAAATCGGTTTTCCGGGCGCGCTTTGATCTCAGGATCACTAGGGTCGATTGATGGCCCGGAAAAAGTGCGCATCGGAATCACATTTCAGAACGATGGATTCACCCGGCAGGATGAGCACGGCCTGGCCCTTGATGATCAAGTCACGCTGTCCACTACGGCTACTTATTTCGGCGCCTCCGCGCACACAGAACAGGACTTCAACCGAATGGGTCTGCCATTCATAGCGCTGATGCTGTTCAGCGCCGAGTTCAGACAGCTCAAACTCGCGTATAGGCGCTCGAAACGTTTTAATAAACTGCCGGTCAGTTTCACTCTTGAGCAGGTATTTCCTGGGGTCAGTAGGTTCCAGATTAGAGATGGCGAGCAGCTCGGGTACGTCGATATGTTTGGTGGTCAGCCCCGCCCGTAAAACATTATCGGAGTTGGCCATTAATTCAACATTCTGCCCTTCCAGGTAGGCGTGCAGCAGACCAGGTGGCTGATAGATCGCCTGACCGGGTTCGAGCTTCAGGAGATTCATAAAAAACAGCGTCAATATGCCGTTGACTGTGCCCGGATTACCGCTAATCCAGCGATGAATCCAGAATTCGATCTGAAGCTTTTCCAGGTTGGGGTGGGGCTTCTGAAAGTCTGTCACCAGCGCCTTGTGCATGGCTTGTACGGAAGGATTGAAATGGTTAAGCGCCATCTGGAATGCAGCCACCACTCCGAAACGCGTCAGACAGGTCAACAAGGGTTCAAGGTAAGGTTTACCACCAAGGCTCCGCTGGATCTCTTCCTGGGATTTCAGGCCGTGCAGTAACCAGAACGGGCTCAGGGCCACCATCATCTCCGGTTTATCGCTGCGGTCCTTGTAATTGCGATGTTTGGCATCGAGCGGTATGCCGGCGGCATTTTCCCGCTCGAATCCGTGACGTGCCTGAATTTTTGACGGGTGAACCTGGATCGACAGCATCTCCCGGACGTCCAGAATCTTGAACAGGAAATTCATTTCTCCGGCTGCCTGCGCCTGCAAAAACTCCGGCAGGTTGTAAACCGGACGCCCGTCGCGCAGTACCATCGATGGAGAACTCGGATGCGCGCCGAGCCAGTATTCAGCAACAGGCGCTTTACCGGGATTCGAGGTTCCGGTCAGCTCGGCAATAAAATGGTGACCGCCCCAGCCGTAGTTCTGAACCTTGCCCTCGATCTTGGTAAAACTGGTCATGATATTTCCTGTTGGTGTTGCTGCTTCTTGGCGGAACTTGCAGAGGTTGTTCGAATCGACGACCGCGGGCGCAACGATAAAACCACGCCACGAGCCGGGCGATTATAGCGTTTGCCTGACGGAATTTCGCCGGTTCGGCGGTGCCGGTATTACTAATTGATCAGAATGTTGAAAATTTGACGGTGGATGTCGCAGTCCCACCGGTTGCACCGCTTTAGTCTTGATAAAATTGTAGACCCCGGTTGGATCCAGCATGAAAAAAGAATCTACCGGGGATATTTTTATATAACTAAAATCGAGATTGAGCCGACAGACCGGCTTGAAAATGGCTGTTGTCCTCCTCATCTCGCCCGGTAAAGCGCTTAAGATCCCCTATGAACTGCCGATGCCAGGCATGGATATTGTTGCGCTTCAGTACGACCATCATTTTGCTCCAGCGGTCCTTACGCTCATCGGCCGGCATGGTGAGGGCAAGTGCCAGCTTTTTGCCCACCGCATCTATATCGTAAGGATTGACGATGACGGCGGAGTCAAGCTCGGCCGCGGCGCCGGCCATCTTGGAAAGGACCAGGACGCCCGGGTCCTCCGGGTCCTGTGCCACAACATATTCCTTGGCAACCAGGTTCATGCCGTCACGCAGCGGCGTAACGAACCCCACCCGCGCCAGGTTGTACATGGCGAGGATTGTGTTGCGACGAAATCCGCGGGTCAGATAACGCAGGGGCATCCAGTCGAAATCGGCGTAGCTGCCAATGATGTGGCCGGCAGTTTCATTAATCTTGTGGGCAAAATCCCCATAAGCTTGCACGTCACCGCGCGACAGCGGTGTGATCTGCAGATAAACCATGTTGCGGTGAAATTCCGGTCTCTGCTGCAGCAGGCGCTCGTAAGCCGCGAAGCGATGCTCGAGACCTTTACTGTAATCAAGACGGTCGACGCCAATGATCAGTTTGCGGGGCCCGAGACTGTCTCGCAGCCGTGCAAAATCGCGGGTGGCTTTCCCTTTGGCGAGCATTTCAGGTATGCGATCGGTCTCAATGCCGATGGGATACACACCGCTGGCGTTGGTGCGGTCGCCGAGGCGAATCAGGTTGCCCGGACCGATATCGGCTTTCAGGCTGAAATGCATGCTCTCCCGAAACCCGCGCAGATCGGTTTCGGTTTGAAATCCGACCAGATCGAAACACATCAGCTCGCGCAGAATCTCCTTGTGTTCCGGTACAGTTCGCAGCAGATCAAGGGGCGGGAAGGGCGTGTGCAGAAAAAAGCCGATGGGACATTTGACGCCGAGCTTCTGCAGAGATTTGGCCAGGGGGATCAGGTGATAGTCGTGCACCCAGACAATGTCGCCATCGCGCAGCAGCGGCGCCAGGTGCGCCGCAAACTTGTCATTCACGGCGCGGTATCCCTGGAAGTCGGCGTACTGGTATTTCATCAGTTCAGGGCGCTGGTGAAAGAGCGGCCAGAGGACGCTGTTCGCAAAACCCTGATAATAATGGTTGTATTCCTGCTTGGTCAGGCTGAGGGTGGCATATTCCAGATTGCCCCGCTGATCGATCTCCAGCCCGGCCGGGGCCGTGTTGCCGACGACCTTTCCGTTCCATCCGAACCACAAACCGCCGGATTCCGCCATCGCAGCATTGACTCCGACTGCCAGCCCCCCTTCCGACCCCTTGTTGCCGTCCGGTTTGGCAACCCGATTGGATATAACCACTAGTCGATTCAAATTGCTGTCTCCTCAGTTGGGTAATCAATGCAGCGGCGGCACGTGCCGAGCTTTGCGTGGGCGTCTTCGCGAACAGTGAACGCCTTTACATCGAGCCGGCGAGCTCCTGCAACAGGCGGACGACCTCGGCACAATCGGGCAGACGGTGAAGGGCGGCTGTTTCACCTGGCCCTACCTTGATGGAAATGCCATTGTTCCGGTTGACCCAGAGAAAACCGTCTTCATCGGTGGTGTCGTCCCCGATGAAAAGCGGCCGCCGATGCCGAAAGGGAGCCGAAGACATCAGCTGAGTAATCGCCGTCCCTTTATCGACGCCTACGGGCTTTATCTCGCGAACGCACTTGCCACGAATAATCTTGAGCCGGTCGTTTAACGGGATGTTCCTGTCAAGATACGCATCGAGTTCCGTCTCCAGATGCGGCGCATTCCGAAAATGTATGGCGAGGGAATAACGCTTGTCTTCGACGATCAGACGGTGAAGTTCAGTAAACGGGGCAGTAGCGCGGGTCACCGGTGCAATAAGTGCAGCGACCCACTCGTGTTCGCGGCGCAAATAATCCGGGGGCATCTGCCATTCGGCTCCGTGGCAGCCCGCCGCAGCCAGATTGACGATGTCGAGGTAGCGGGACAGATCGGTAAGGGAGCGTCCGGTAATTAGCGCGAAGGCACCATCCAGATGATGATGCAGGCGGCCAATAATGCTGTCGAGTTCGGCCGGTACCTGAATCGCGTCGGGGGTTGAAGCAATGGGTACCAGGGTTCCATCAAAATCGCAGAAAATGGCGAGCTCATGTAACGGGGGCAAGTTGATCACGTGTTCTACCAGGGAAGAGTTTAATGCGGAATGCGTTCAGCAGTCTGCCGAAGAAGTTAACACCGGGACAGACAGAACAAAGGAGGCGGGAGGTTATCACACACAGGCGCAAATTTCTGGCTCGGCGCACGCTCAGGGGTCAGTAGTCGCTGTATTTTCGGGACGAACCGCGAACCTTGTCTACAGGATAGCGAGCTTCATTAATCGCGGTCTTAGCCTGGACGGCACCGGCCAGATCAATTTGCAGCCGGTCCGCGAGCCGGACCAGATATAGCTGGACGTCGGCGATTTCGTGGGCGACCGCCTGGCGCACCTCCGGCGGCAGTTGCTCGGCCTGCGCTTCGGTCAGCCACTGGAAATGCTCCATTAACTCGGCCACTTCCACGCTCAGGGCCATGACCAGATTCTTCGGCGAATGAAACTGTTCCCAGTCGCGCTCTATGGCAAAACGTCGCAGGTAATCTCTGATTTCATTGAAGTCTTTCATAGGTATCTACTGATTGCATTCAGGGTCTTCATAATCTCCAAAGGATCCATACGCAATCGGGCTGTCCGTATAGCTTTGGGCAAGCGTCATGATTTCAGTTGTCTGGGCGGCTGACATGCAGATATGTGCCGCCAGGGTGAGAACCGGTTTCTGATATGCGGCCAGTATTTTCTCAAGCGCCTTCAGATTCTTGACGGGGGTGGAGTTCACTTTGAGAGACATCGAAGTCACTTCGATGTTGAACAGATCCTTTTCAATGACCTGGGGTTTCGATGTGGGAGAGGAGCGTCCCTGATTGGGCGCTTCGATCTGGATTTTCTGAGGTTCCACTTTTGAAGGCCGGGCAGATTTGGCGGACTTGATGGTTTTTGAAGTTTGTTGATTATCGCGATCGCTCGGCTGGGAACTGCAGCCTGCGACCAGCAGAAGGATTCCGGCTATCCCGGCGCGCAACAGAATTTGGTGAAAGACACGCACTTGCATTCAAATCTCCACACATATTGACGAACCGCATGGTACACCCGCGGCCCCGTCGCGGGTAGCGGGCTATGAAGGATTGTCGTGGTTGGCGCACTTGCCAGGGTGCTCCTGGCGATTGATGGCTCGATACGCAATATCCCGCCGCATCAACCGGCCGGGCCACTGAATCGCGTCGGCAATGGCGTAGGCGTTGCGCTGTGCTTCGGCGATGCTGGAACCCGAAGCGGTGGCACAGAGGACGCGCCCACCCGAGGTAAGTACCTGCGGCGAATCCGAACCTTCGATCATGCGCAGCGTTGAACCGGCGTGGAATATTTTCCCGGGGAGGCGATCCGCCTCTTCGAGTCCGCTTATGACCTGCCCTTTGGCATAGTTGCCAGGGTAGCCGCCGGCCGCGAGCACCACACCGACGGCAGGCTTTGGATCCCACTCGACGTGCTGCTGATCAAGCGTCCCCGCCAGCGCGCTCAGGCAGATCTGTACCAGGTCAGTCTGTAGCCGGAGCAGGATTGGCTGGGTTTCGGGGTCGCCAAACCGGCAATTATATTCAATGACCCGGGGCTTCCCGTCGGCGCTGATCATCAGGCCGGCATAAAGAAAACCTACATAACGGTTACCTTCGGCGGCCATGCCCCTGACTGTTGGGTAGATCACTTCTTCCATAATCCGCTGATGGATTGCGTCGGTGACCACCGGTGCGGGTGAGTAGGCACCCATACCGCCGGTATTCGGACCGGTATCACCGTCACCCACCCGTTTATGGTCCTGGCTGGTGGCCATGGGCAGCGCGTATTCGCCATCGACGACCACGATGAAGCTGGCTTCCTCGCCTTCGAGAAATTCCTCGATCACGACCCGGCAACCAGCGGAACCGAATGCGTTGCCGGAAAGCATGTCCGTTACCGCAGCCTCCGCTTCAGCCAGAGATGTCGCCACGACCACGCCTTTTCCGGCGGCGAGACCATCAGCCTTGATGACGATGGGCGCTCCGCGGGCACGCAGCCAGGCGAGGGCGGTTTCGACTTCCGTAAAACAGGCATAGTCGGCAGTCGGGATGTTGTGGCGCTGCAAAAACTCTTTGGTGAAGGACTTGGAGCCTTCCAGTTGCGCAGCCAGGCGGGTGGGCCCAAAGCAGGGCAATCCGCGCGCGGTGAAAAAATCCACGATACCGGCGACCAGTGGTGCTTCCGGTCCCACAATCGAGAGGGCGATGTCATGAGCTTCCGCGAATTCGGCCAGAGCCGGAAAATCCAGGGGGTCAATAGATACGTTCTCGACCTTATCTTCCAGAGCTGTACCGGCATTTCCCGGCGCTACGTAAACCTTCTCCACGTTGGTGCCCTGGGCTGCTTTCCAGGCAAAGGCATGTTCGCGGCCACCATTGCCGATAATCAGTATATTCATGAGAGGACCTGTCAGTGCCGGAAGTGACGCATACGTGTAAAAACCATGGCCAAACCATGCTCATCAGCCGCTGCAATGACTTCATCGTCACGTACAGAGCCGCCGGGCTGGATTACCGCACGGATACCTGCGGCGGCAGCATTGTCAATGCCGTCCCGAAACGGGAAGAAAGCGTCAGAGGCCATCACTGAGCCCTTGACTTCCAGACCCGCGTGTTCGGCTTTAATGGCGGCAATCCGGGCGGAATTTACCCGGCTCATCTGGCCAGCACCAATACCCACCGTCCGGCTTTTGGCGGCATAGACAATGGCATTGGACTTGACCATTTTCGCGACTTTCCACGCGAACAGCAGATCCTGGATCTCCGCTTCGGTGGGCGCTTGTCGGGTCACCACTTCGAGGTCGGCAGCGTGCACCATGCCCTGGTCCTTGTCCTGAACGAGCAATCCGCCCGCGACCCGCTTGAAATCCAGAGACGGCCGCAGCAGATCGGGCCACTGGCCACAAGTGAGGATGCGTACATTGGGCTTATGTGCGGCGGCTTT
The DNA here is from genome assembly GCA_964641175.1 of uncultured Cellvibrionaceae bacterium. Lineage (GTDB taxonomy): Bacteria > Pseudomonadota > Gammaproteobacteria > Pseudomonadales > Cellvibrionaceae > CAYNST01. Next base: position 16,076 of record CAZXLJ010000009.1, on the reverse strand, counting down.
CAGGGCTTCCGAAGAAATTTCCGGGGCGATGATCACTTCCACGAACTGTCGCTGAACAATCGCCGCCATGGTGTCTGCATCGAGCGGGCGATTGAAGGCGATGATGCCGCCAAATGCGGATTCCGGGTCAGTCGCAAAGGCTTTCTCATAGGCGCTCAGCAGGCTGCCCGCTTCGGCGACGCCGCAGGGATTGGCATGCTTGACGATAACGCAGGCGGGACGCGCAAACAGTTTTACCGTCTCAAGGGCTGCGTCTGTGTCTGCCACATTATTGAACGACAGCTCCTTGCCCTGCAGCTGCCGGGCGGTCGCCACGCTCGCTTCCTGCCAGTTTTTCTCGACATAGAATGCCGCCTGCTGGTGAGGGTTCTCACCGTAACGCATGTCCTGGGATTTGACGAACTGACAGTTGAAAGTCCGCGGGAAGGGATCGCCTGCCGGCAGCCGGGCACCGAGATAATTGGCGATGGCGCCGTCGTATTGAGCGGTGTGCTCAAACGCCTGCACAGCCAGATCGAAACGGGTTTCCAGCGACAGCGTGCCGTCATTTGTCTGCAGTTCCTGCAGTACGGCAGGGTAGCTCTCCGGGCGGGTCACAATAGCTACGTGTGCATGATTCTTGGCCGCCGCGCGGACCATCGTGGGGCCGCCGATGTCAATATTTTCAATGGCGTCCGCCAGTGAACAGTCAGGTCTGGCGACGGTTTGCGCGAAGGGATAGAGATTGACTACCACCAGATCAATCGGGGGGATGCCGTGGGCCTGCATGACGGGGTCGTCTTGCCCCCGGCGGCCCAGAATTCCGCCGTGAACCTTTGGGTGCAGGGTTTTTACACGGCCGTCCATCATCTCGGGGAAGCCAGTGTAATCGGCGATTTCGATGGCCGGCACGCCGTGTTCGACCAGCTGCCGGTAAGTACCCCCGGTTGAAAGTAGTTCGACGCCAAGGGCGACCAGTGATTGCGCAAATTCAATAACCCCTGTCTTGTCGGAGACGCTTAACAAGGCGCGTCTGACAGGGGTTGGGTTGGACCTGGACATCTTTATTCCCGTAAAAGCGGCAGCAGCCCAAACTCACCGCAGCAGCAGGTGATGAGCTTACGCCATCGATGATGTGAAAAAGGCTCTCGGAAGTCGAGAGGCGAAATCGCGCGGAAGCGTGCTTAAAGCAACCCGTACTGTTTGAGTTTCTTGCGCAGAGTGCCACGGTTCAAGCCCAATACCTGGGCAGCTTTGGTCTGGTTGTGGCGGGTGTACTTCATGACGACTTCGAGCAGTGGCGTTTCAACTTCGGCCATGACCATGTCATACACGTCAGTGACGTCCTGACCTTCGAGATGCTGAAAGTAATTGCCGACAGCAATTTCAACGCTGTCTCTCAAAGAGGGGCGGCTTTCCTCGGTGTAGCCTTCGACTGACCGGCCAGGTATGCCGACATTCGCGGGGCGTTCGGTCAGAGCTGTTTCAACTGTGTTCATGCGGCGTGGTCCTCTAGTTGCTGCAGATGATCGAACATCCGATGAATCAGCTCACGCTGTTCGCCGGCTGTCGTCATTGCATTAAAGCGTTGTTGTAAGTGTTTTACCGTCTGCTGTTGGGCGACAGTTGTCTGCCTTTGCAGATACCAATTGAGATGCTTGCGGGTCAGCCGCGCGCCGGTTAATTCCCCATAACATTCATACAAGGCGTCGAAATGACAGAGGAGGGTGGAGTACACCTCGGTCAGCAACGGCTTGCGCCGGATAGAGCCGTGCACCAGGTATTCGTTGATCTCCCCGAACAGCCAGGGGTTTCCCTGAGCGCCTCGGCCAATCATGACTGCAGCGGCGCCGGTAGTCCTTAACACGATTTTCGCCTTGTCGGGTGAATCAATATCGCCGTTGGCGATCACCGGGATGTGCACCCGGGTGACAAGTTCGCCAATGGTGTCGTACTCCGCTGATCCTTCAAACCGGCAGGCGCGGGTGCGTCCGTGAACCGTTAGAGCCTGAATTCCTGATTCTTCTGCAATCTTTGCAACCCTGAAAATGTTCCTGTTCAGGGTGTCCCAGCCGGTCCGGGTCTTCAGCGTGACCGGTATGCTCACGGACCCGACCACGGCCTCCAGGATTGCGGAGACCAGCGGTTCATCCTTCAGGAGTGCAGAGCCTGCCGCTTTTTTGCAGACTTTCTTGGCAGGGCAGCCCATATTGATGTCGACGATTTGGGCGCCCATTTGCGCCGCTTCTTGCGCAGCAAGCGCCATTTGCCCGGGTTCGCTACCGGCAATCTGGATGACTCTGGGGCCAGCTGCGGTACCCCAGGTTAACCGGGTCCGGCTCTTGATGGAGGGCCAGAGCCGCGTATCGCTGGTCACCATTTCATTGACGACCATTCCGGCCCCATGGGCAGCACACAACTGGCGAAACGGCAGGTCAGACACACCGGCCATGGGGGCGAGTACTGTCTGGGTGGCAATGGTATGCGGGCCGATTTGCAGCACGCGAAATCCCCCGAGAAAATGACTGACCCACCGCGTGACAGATGGCTGGCGTCCGGATGCCGCTGAAACGGGCGCTATGATACCGCCTGCCCCCCGCTTTTTAAATGCGTAAATTGGACCGGGTGCTTAAAAAAGCACCGTCGAAGTGTGACTAGAGTGATAAAAATATAAAAAAATTGAATCAGGTCGCGCCCGACAACCGCCGGTCGGTTCAGTCGATGATGGCAATGCTGTAGCTGACGGCTTCTTCGCCGGGATCGACGATCTCCAGTTCCACGTGGACGGGCGTCCGCACCGGCATGCTGTCGCTGCCAGTCAGTTCCCCTCCGAGGTAGTCCTCGGGAGAGAATTTCCGCTCTGCAATGGCTTCATTCTGCAGGTTGGTGAAAGTCAGCAGAAGGTTTGGAAAGCTTTGCTCATAATCGGCGACGTTCTGCATGACGACATCCACGAGCAGCGCATCGGCCACGCTGGGATGGCTGCGTACGTAGAGATTGGAGGTTTTGATTTTGCTGCGGTCTTTCATGGGCGGCAGGGTGCAGCCAACGACAGCGCAGGCGGTGCTGTAAAAAGCCCTGTACGGCTCGACGATATTGAGCCGGTGAAACTGGAGCCACGCCACCTGGATCAGAAGAACCAGCAACGCGGCCAGCGCCATCCCGGCCCAGATCAAGCGCTTTCGCCAGATCAGCGGATTCTGGCTCCAGCCAACTTCCACGGTCTCCGGTTCAATCGACGCGATCAGCTTCTGTACCGCCTGCAACTCTTCCTGAACATCGCCGGCGCCGAGAAACTCCCATTTGGGTAGCAGGCCTTCGTCATCCGCTTCCTCTGTGGCGTCGCCACTTTTGATGGTGACCGTTTTTTCGTCCTGGCCATCTAGCGGGCTGGTCAGTTTGTGAGCTGGCACCACCGCTACCGCCTTGGGCATTCTCGCGAGGGCGCGGGAGCTTCCTTCTGCGGATGGTCTCAAGGTGATATCGGCGTTGCCCGCAGATGCCGGTTGATTGTGATGCCCAGGGGCAGGGTCGAAATCTGGTGCCAAAGAACGCTGCGTGCCGGCACCGGCCTCGGCTGTGGTCGACGGGCTGGCAGGCGGTGTACGGGCGGACAAGTCAGCGTCAGGCTGATTATGATGGGTGCCGAAATCCAGCTGGACTCCATCACTGGACTGGTCGTCACGAGGTGACCGGGCGGTGCCGTGGTCGTCGCTGGCAACGATCTTGCGAAATTTGACATTAAGATCACTGTCGTCCTTGAGCAGTTCAAGGGCCCAGGATTCATCCGCATCATCCTCCTGTTGAGGATAGCCACGCGCGGCGCGGGAGTCGCCGGTTTCGAACAGATCGGACCGCATCGATCCACTGTCGATATGACCCTCGTCCGGCGAGTCATAAATCAATGCGTTGTCATCGATGTCATCGTCAATTAGCAGGTCGTCGTCGATCAGGATATCGTCGTCGATCATAAAGTCATCATCAATGAGGAGATCGTCGTCGATCAGAATGTCTTCCTCCTCAAGGGTGTCACCGGTGGCCTGGTTGGAGAACGCAGACTCTTCTCGGGGGGTGTCCGCGGGCGGCTGCGGTGCCCACGACGCGCCGGTTGCGGGCACCGCAGCAGGTGGTTGCATGACAGGGCGTTCGGCAGGATGGGCCACCGGCCGCTCGACCGGTGTGGACGTTTCGGGTTTGCGGGATTTGGCCGGCTCGATATGATCTTTGGCGTTAAAAACACTTAAACAGGAGCCACATCTGACGATTCCTTTGGCAGATCTCAAATGCGCATCCGAAATGCGAAACGCAACGGCGCATCTGGGACAACGGGTAATCATTTCCGCCATGTCTTGTAAATCCTGATGTCACAACCGATTTGCCACCCGATACACCGGTCGGTGCTGCTGCTGTCAATAAGTGGCATTGTTATTGTTGATTTGGAGCGGGGCAGTGTAACGGTTACGGGGTTTGCCGTAAATGTTGGCTCCGGGGAAGCGGATCACGTGCCGGACTTCCCGCCGGTGCCCAGTGGAGGTGTTGTCATCAGGAGGAAGGGTCGATGGCGGATTTCCTGGCCACCAGGCGTACCCAGCCCTGTCGAGACTGGAGAGGTTCAAAGCTGAAGCGTTCGGAATAAGCGTTCACCACTACGTGGGCCTGTTCTTCAAGAATGCCCGACAGACAGAGCAGCCCTCCGGGCTTTACCAGGCGGTCCACCACCGGGGCCAGTTCAACCAGCGGTCCGGCGAGGATATTGGCGACCACGACGTCCGCGGCCGGGGCCTTGCAGCCGTCTGGAAAACTCACGGTTATGTATTGGTCCGGCAGCTGGTTACGCTCTGCATTGGCGCGGGTTGCCAGCAGAGCCTGCGGATCGATATCCACGCCAAAAACTGGTTTGGCACCCAGCAGAGCGGCGGCGACCGCAAGAATCCCGGAACCGCAGCCATAGTCGATGAACGATTTGTCCCGCAGAGGCTGCCCGGCAAGCCACTGCAGACAAAGGTAGGTAGTCGGATGGGAGCCTGTTCCGAAGGCAAGACCCGGGTCCAGCATAATGTTGACGGCTTCGGGTTCCGGCGGTTCTGCCCAGGTGGGACAGATCCACAGTCCGGGCCCGCACTGCAGGGGCGCGAAGTCTTTCATCCATTCGCGCTCCCAGTCCCGGTCTTCAAGCAGTTGCCACGACCAGCCGCCCCGTTCAGCAAGTGTCAAACGGCGTTCGACGGCCCCGGTATTGGCACTGGCTTCGAACAGCCCCGTGACGCGGGTCGCGGCCCAAAGCGGTGTTTCGCCGAGCGCCGGTTCGAAAATAGGCTCGTCTGCATTGTCCTGAAGCGTTACTGAAAGTGCTCCTGCGGCGAGCAGCGAGTCCTCCACCTGCGGCGCATCCTCCCGCGAGCTGTTAATGCGCAGTTCCAGCCAGGGCATGCTAACTCGCCGCCTTGGACTGGCTTAACAGGTGTTCAAGATAGTGAATGTTGACGCCGCCACGCATGAATTCAGGGTCGGTCACCAGGTCACGATGCAAGGCCGCGTTGGTTTTGATTCCGTTGACGATGAGTTCATCCAGCGCCACACGCATTTTGTTCAGCGCGGTTTCACGACTTTCTGCAAAGGTGATGATCTTGGCGATCATGGAATCGTAGTAGGGCGGGACACTATAACCGGCATAGATGTGGGAATCGACGCGTACCCCGAGACCGCCGGGCGCATGGTAACCCGTAATGGTGCCCGGACTCGGCAGGAACGTCCGCGGATCTTCTGCGTTGATCCGGCATTCAAAAGCGTGTCCTTTAATCTGTATGTCGGATTGCTTCAGGCGCAGTTTCTGACCCGAACACACCGCTATCTGCTCCTTGATGAGGTCAACGCCGGTCACCATTTCCGTCACCGGATGTTCCACCTGGATGCGGGTATTCATCTCAATAAAGTAATAGTGGCCGTCCTCGTAAAGGAACTCGAAAGTGCCCGCGCCCCGGTAACCGATTTCGTTGCAGGCTTTAACGCAGGCATCAAGGGTTTTCGCCCTGGCTTCGGGATCAATACCGGGAGCGGGCGCCTCTTCGATGACCTTCTGGTGGCGGCGCTGCAGTGAACAGTCGCGATCCCCGAGATGGATGGCATTGCCCTGGCCATCTGCCAGAATCTGCACCTCAACATGACGCGGGTTCTGCAGGAACTTCTCCATGTAGACGGTGCTGTCGCCAAAGGCCGATTTCGCTTCGGTTCTGGTCACCTGAATGGAGCTGAGGAGCGTGGCTTCCGAGTGGACCACCCGCATGCCGCGACCGCCCCCGCCCGCAGCGGCTTTGATAATGACCGGGTAACCGATTTTTTTGGCGATCTCAAGGCAGGCGTCTCCGTCGGCCGGCAGGGAACCGTCGGACCCGGGTACGGTGGGCACACCGGCTTTTTTCATGGCCTGGATAGCCGAGACCTTGTCGCCCATCAGGCGGATCACATCGGGGTCCGGGCCGATGAAAGTAAAACCGCTTTTTTGCACCTGCTCGGCGAAATCAGCGTTTTCCGCGAGAAACCCGTAACCTGGATGAACCGCTGTGGCTTCACTGATTTCCATCGCGCTGATCAGGGCCGGAATGTTCAGGTAACTTTGGGCGGACTGGTGAGGCCCGATGCAGATGGACTCGTCGGCCAGACGCACATGCATCAGATCCCGGTCGGCTTTTGAATATACCGCCACCGTCTGGATGCCCAGCTCCTTGCAGGCGCGCAGGACTCTCAGGGCAATTTCGCCGCGGTTGGCGATGAGCACTTTGTCAAACATGGTTCGTCTCCCGTCAGGCAATCGACACCAGAGGTTGATCGAACTCCACTGGCTCGCCGTCGCCGACGAGAATGGCTTCGATGACGCCTGACTTGTCCGCCTCGATCTGGTTCATCATCTTCATCGCTTCGATGATGCAAATCACATCGCCGGCATTCACTTTTTTCCCCACTTCAACAAAGGAGGCCGCGCCCGGGCTGGGAGAGCGGTAAAAGGTGCCAACCATCGGAGAGCGCACGGTGTGCCCTTTAGGTTCTTGCGCAGGTCTTTCTGCGGCAGTCGGGGCGGCAGCGCTGGCCGCCACCGGGGCGGGTGCGGGCGGTGCATAGGCGTGTATCGGCTGCGCCATCAGTTGGCGGTGGCCCCGGCTGATACGTACCGATTCCTCGCCTTCCTTGATTTCCAGTTCGTCAATGTTCGACTCTTCGAGCAGTTCTATCAGTTTTTTGATTTTCCGAATATCCATGAGACCTCTCAATTGCTAAGGGTAGTCAGTTCACTCTGGCCAGCGCCGCATCCAGAGCCAGCAGGTAGCCCTGCGGTCCCAGCCCGGCAATGATGCCAACGGCGAGATCCGAGAAATACGAATGGTGGCGAAATGGTTCGCGGGCGTAGACGTTTGACAGATGTACTTCGATAAAAGGGATGGCGACCCCCGCCAGGGCGTCGCGCAAGGCGACACTGGTATGGGTGAAGGCGGCGGGGTTGATGATAATGAAATCAACCCCCTCTTTGCGGGCATCGTGGATGCGGTCGATCAATTCATATTCAGCATTGCTTTGCAGGACATGCAGGTGATGACCTGCGCCATGACAGCGGGTGGTCAAGTCACTGTTGATGTCGGCAAGCGTGGTGGTTCCATAAACCCCGGGCTCGCGCGTGCCGAGCAGGTTTAGATTGGGACCATGCAATACCAGAATCGTCGCCATAGAACCCCCACCGATTTAAGGTGAAGCTGACAGTCGCTCGTCGTTATTGCCCGCAGGAGATTGCCGTAACAGAAGGATTTCAGAAATCACCAGGCGGACGGAGAGACCAGGCAGTCAGCGTGCACCGCTGCATTTATTAGAAGGGGATGGATTGTGCATAAAACTGCAGCGAGTGTCCATGAAAAATCGTGCATCCCTGCAGTTTCGCTGATTTTTACTTCTTTTCGCTGCAATTTCCTACTTCTTGGCGATCTTGTCGGCGCCGGCGACTCGCTGGAACGCTTCAATCACCATGTTCTGAGTCAAAAGCTGCGGCAGAACGATCGGCGCGCTTTGAGGGTCGGCGGGATAAATAACATATAACGGCACCCCACTTCGATTGAATGATTGCAGTACTCGTGAGATTTCCGGATCTTCGCTGGTCCAGTCTGCAGTCAGCAGAGCAATGTCATACTGCGCCACTGCCGCGTGGAAGCCTTCGCGGGACAGCGCAATGGCCTTGTTGGTCTTACAGGTAATGCACCAGTCTGCAGTGAAGTCCACGAACACCGTGCGCCCTTCGGCGCGAAGTGATTCGACCCGTTCTTCGGAAAATGCCTGCCAGACTTCATCTCCGGAGGCCGTACGGAAAGTTTCGCTTGAATAGGCGGTGTAGGCGGCAAACATGGCGGCGCTCGCGGCGACCCCCTGTAAGATACGCCGCAGCGACGGCCGTTCAGGAAGATTCTGTAGCAGCCAGATGGCCCATACCAGCGCGACGGCGCCAATGCACAGGAAAAACAGTCCGGTCATCCCCACCTGTCGCCCAAATACGAATAGCAGCCAGGCTGCGGTAAGGTACATGGGAAACGCCAGAATTTCTTTGAGCTTTTCCATCCAGACGCCGGGGCGTGGCAGCAATTGCGCCAGACGGGGACTGTAGCTGAGCAGCAGAAATGGAAAAGCCATCCCCAGGCCCAGTGCTACGAAAACTGAAAGCGAGACTGCGGGCGACTGGGTCAGGGCAAACCCCAGAGCCGGTGCCATCAGGGGTCCAGTGCATGGACTGGCCACTACCGCTGCCAGTACGCCCGTAAAAAAAGACCCGCGCAATCCGGAAGTGGCAGTCAGGCCCTGGCCGATGCCCATCATCCCGCCGCCAAAGTAAACCATTCCGGAAAGGCTCAAACCCATGATCAGAAAAAGGTAAACCATAAAGCCTACGAAAGCGGGCGACTGTAATTGAAACCCCCAGCCGGCGGATTCCCCCGCGGTGCGGGCGATCAGGATCAGGGACGCGGCCAGCAGGAACGACCCTACGACGCCAGCGGTATAAGCCCAGCCATGCAGATGGTGACTGTGACTGGCGCCGCTCGTGCCCGCAAAGGACAGCGCCTTGAGCGACAGCACCGGGAAAACGCAAGGCATCAGATTCAGGATCAGACCGCCGCCTGCGGCCAGCATCCAGTACAGCAAAAGCGTCCCGAAGGGTGTATCAGCAGCGATCGTCAAACTGCTTTCTGAATCCGTATTGGTTCCGTCGCCGGCACCGGAATCCGCAGGCCCGCTGTCCGCTTCGACGGCCGTGTGATATTGGGTATTAATATCGAAATACTGGGTGCGAGGGGCATAACACAAACCGGCGTCAGCGCAGCCCTGAGAACGCATCTTTAGCTTGAATTCTTTAGGTAATCCGTCGAGGGCAGCCGTGATGCGGGCCCGGTCATAGAACACCTCGAGTTCCTTGTTGAAATATTCGTCGAATTTGCGGATTCCGTCCCCATAAGTGGCTTCAATGGGCGTCGACTCGCCGGTCGGGCTGACCATTTCGAGTTTGAATTTGTCCTGGTAGAGGTAGTAGCCCGGCGCGATGGCCCAATTGACATGGAGGGTTTCATCGGTGATTTCAAATGACGCCTGGTAGGCTTGTTCGACCTGCAAAAAAGTATCACTGCCGCCGAAGACCGAAGAGCCGGGGCCGGTGAGATTGCCAACGCCGGTTGCCGAGGCGAATGAGCAAAGCAGCCACCCCATTAAAAGGTGGACTAAACGGAATTTGGTGAAAGCATTCATTCTGTATACCATGTCTTCCCGGGCCGCCCCGCGGAAGAAGTTGCGTCGCGTGTAATATTAGTCGGTGATTGGGGGTGTCGTGTCAAGTTCGTGTTCGACAATCCGCGACTCTTTCCGTTCACGTAGAGGCTGTGCGGCAGCACATGATTGCGTAAACTCCCGGCTGCTTGTGTAAAGGCGCGCAGTCGCAAATCCATGTCACAACGGGTACGTGGAACCGGCGCGCCTGCCCGAAACATCGACGTTCGCTTTGGTAACCCTATTTATCGGAAATTCTATGTCCCTTCGCCGAACCCGCCTGACACATGCCGCAGCGAAGTACGGGAGTGCCCGGGTGGCAACGTGGAGTCGTATCTCCGTATTGGCGTTAGCGGTACTCACCTCAAGTCTCGCCTGGTCCGTCCCGAAAACCATGGAAGAGCGCAAAGCGGTGGTATTCGACCGTTTGATTCAGGAAGCCGAGAAAGCGCTGGTCGAGGGTCGGCTCACTACGCCTGAGGACAACAACGCCCTGGATAAGCTGCGAGCGGCAGGAATGGTACGTCCCGATGACCCGCGTGTGCGGGCGGGGTTACAGGCCATTGAGGATACTTATGAGAAGTTGATAGACGAGGCGTTGCAGGGCGGGGATCTGGAACAGGCCGGCACGCTGTTGCAGCGACTGCTGCGGATAGCCCCCAAGCATGCTCGTGCGGCGGATTTTCGCCAGCTGATTGCCGAAGCGCGGGCGGCGCGGCCCGATCAGACCTCCGCCCCCGACGCGCAAGGTCGTGTCTGGCTATCTCCGGCGGCCCTGCGTGCTCGAGGTGAGCCAATTACTGCGGTGCTTCAGGAACTGGCGCAGGAAGTCCAGCGCGGTAACTGGTCGATTCACATTTACGCCCGGACTGATGAAGAGGGACGCTGGATTTACAAAACCCTCAAAGAGGCGGTGCCAGGCTATCGGATTCGCGGTGATATCCGGATCAGCGCAACACCCTATGTACAACTGATGGACCCTCTGACATGAAAAACCTTATCAAACGCATTGCCATGCCCCGGGTCTTGATGCTTGCGGGCTTCATCCTGGCGGGTCTTGCCGGTTGTGAACGGCCGATACCTGAAAAGACCTCTCAGACTGAAGCGAATCTGAAAATATCCGACGCACACATGCCGGAACCGCCCCCGGGGGTTTCCATGGGGGCGATATATCTGGTGCTGGAAAATTCCCAGTCCCGGGATCGACAATTGTTGATGCTCGAAACCGATGTCGCCTCTTCCGCGCAACTGCACCGGACGTCCTATGATGATGGCGCCATGCGAATGCGCCATGTTCCGCATCTGACGCTTCCAGCTGGACAAACGATACGTTTCGAACCCGGTGGTTACCATGTCATGCTGATGCAGCTGGACGGGTCGCTACCGTCAGGCACACAATTCGAGCTCCGCCTGACCTTTGACGGTGGCGAAGTGATCAGCACTGATGTCGAGGTGCGCAAACGCCAGTAGCGGGCAGTTATTGGTCAAGAAAAGATCTTGCATCACTAGTTACTTAGAGTTAGTCCATTAGATGCTTACGGCCAGCTCGGCTCCAACGCGAGTACCCTCCAAATCACTACAGGCGAGATTATGATCCAGTTAAACCAGTGGATGCAGCGCGCGCGCGGTGCGCTGACAAACTCCGGCCGGTCGCAAGGACCAGATGCAATCGGTGAGGAGCGTGGTTTCTCCTGGCTGTACTGGCTGCTGGGCGTGACAGGTGCTTATCTGGTGGTAGCGGCCATTCTCACCCTCTGGTGGGATAACGAGCCCGAATTGCTCGATATTGAACTCAAAACCCGGTTAACACTCAACCAGACCGGCAACGAGTCGGGTTCGCCATCTTCGGCAGCAGACATCGCGGGCACGACAGACAGTGGGTATATCACCGGCACCCAGACTACGGTTGCGCTGATTGAAGTCGCCAATACTTTGCTGAACAAACCAGGTGGGTATTTATCCAACGACATACTCCCGCCCGGCCTCTGGATGGACAATGTCCCCAGCTGGGAATATGGCGTGCTGACTCAGGTGAGGGACCTGTCTCGAGTCATGCGCGAATCCTATAGCCGGTCTCAGTCGCAATCCAAAGAAGATATCGCCCTGAAGAAGACCGAAGCCCAATTCAATTTCAGTAATTCAAGCTGGATGCTCCCACCCACGGAAGACGAATATGAGACGGGCATTAAGTCGGTCAGAAACTACCTGCACCGTCTGGTGGACGAGTCCGAACAATCGGCGCAATTTTTCGCACGCTCGGACAACTTGCGCTACTGGCTCGGTACGGTTGAGACCCGTCTGGGGAGTCTCTCCCAGAACCTCAGTGCCAGCGTGGGCCAGAAGCGGCTGGACACCAACCTCGCGGGAGAGACGGCGGCGCGACAATCCACCTCGACCCCCGCAGATCTGGAAGTGAAGACTAGCTGGTTCGAAATCGACAATGTTTTCTATGAAGCGCGGGGGAGTACATGGGCGCTAATCCACTTTCTGCGAGCTGCCGAAGTGGACTTTGCCGAAGTGCTCGACCGCAAGAACGCCCGTGTAAGCCTGCAGCAGATCATTCGGGAGCTCGAGGGTGCACAGCAGCCGCTGCGCTCGCCCATGGTTCTGAACGGTGGAGGGTTCGGAATGCTCGCCAATCACTCGCTGGTCATGGCGAACTACATCTCCCGGGCTAATGCGGCAATTATTGATCTGCGCGAGCTTCTCTCCCGCGGTTAGCGGCAGCAGACAGACTCCCCTGGCGCGGATCCCGGACCGCGCCTGCAAGAAAGACAATCAGGGATTCTCAAGAAGGTTTGTGAGTTGTTGTCGTAGAGGGATATATCCTTCTGGTGCCAATCTGGGCCCAAATTGAGTGACTACCTTGGCGGCAGCAGAATTGGCAAAGCAGGCAGCGCCTTCATAGGTCGCCCCTCTGGTCAGGGCCGCAAGAAACGCACCGGCGAACATATCACCTGCCCCATTGGTGTCGACTGCTTTTACTGCGGGTGCATCCACGGTCAACAAGTTCAAACCATCATAGATGACCGCTCCTCTGGCGCCGAGCGTCACGGCGAAAGTTTTCACCCGCCGCTTCAACGCCTGCACGGCTTCTTCCAGAGTCGCCGAACGGGTCACTTCTTTGGCTTCAGCTTCATTGCAGAAAAGAATGTCGATGCCGCAGGTCAGCAGACGCTGCATCTGATCGTAAAAAAATCCGACGACGCCTGGATCAGACAGGCTCAGAGCGGTTTTGACTCCAGAGGCCCGGGCATCGGTCAGCAGCCGGATGGCGGCAGGCAGCCCGGTGGAGGAGGTGACAAGATAACCCTCCACGTAAACCCATGAGCTTGCCTGCAGGGCACTGATGTCGATTTCCTTTTCACTAAGATGCTCGCTGACGCCCAGAGAGGTATGCATGGTGCGTTCGGCATCCGGCGTAATCATGACGAGGCAGCGACCGGTCACCGCATTTTGCGTGACACAATTATCGGGATAATCAACGCCGGCCCGGGCCAGATCATTCAGATAAAAATGGCCATTTTCGTCGTCTGCGACTTTGCAGCTGTAAAAAGTTCGGGCGCCCAGGTATTGGGCGGCGATGATACTGTTGGCCGCCGACCCCCCGCTGGCCCGGCGGGCGGCGACCAGATTGTCGGCCAGTGCTTCTTGCAACCGTTGCTGCCGAACTGCATCGACCAGCGTCATGAGACCTTTCTGGATATCCAGCCGCGTCAGATCGTCATCAGAGACTTCAATCTCGGTATCAACCAGGGCGGCGCCCAGTCCATAAATGTCGTAAACAGACATCAGTGTGTCCTCTAGCTATAGGCGTTACAGGCGATGAAAAGGGTGGCAATCGCCCCGATGCATGCGAGCAGGTGCGGCTATTTTGAAGGTGGCTATTCTTAATACCGTAGCGTCAGCACCCGGCAATTTTGTACCTGGATTCGACGGAGGAGCATTGGACGGCAATACTCAAAGGTGACGCAAGCAGAAAATTAGCACAATAGTTACCGAAATGTGACGTTGCGCACGATTTTTGCGTGTTAGTAGAACCCAGGCTGTTTGGCCGGTTGCGTAAATTCGTCGAGGCAGACGCGACGCGGGCCAATTATCATAATAAGAGACTTTTATGTCGAGACTGATTCGGAACGATGCTGCACAGGACGCCAAACCTGGCTCAGCACGCGATATCACGGAGCCCCTGACTCTCCAGGATGCTGCAGAGCACCTGAAGACGTGCCAGAAAATAGCAGTGGACCACAGTCGCCATGGATTTGGCCAGTTTCTTGCGGCATTCGAGGCGGCGCTCGACGGTGCGATTGAAATCGCCCGTTCGAACATTGAGGCCACCGAAATCAATGGCATAAAAAAGATGGTGCGTCGCAGTGGGGGCGAGCTGGAGCGGCATTTTGTCCGGTGTATCGGGGACAACTACCTTAAATTTCAACGCCAAGAGCTGCGTACGGAAATCGCCAACACCGCTGCGGAAGAAGGCGGCGGACTGGCGCTGGTGGATAACGAAGTCCTGGAAGAAACCATTGCCATCTCAACCCTGATTCAGAAGCTCGGGGTTTATTTTGCCGAACCTTTGTGGTCGTTGGGACAACGCCTGTCGCTGCTTAACGATGGTCGTGCAGTTGCAGATCCCTGCAATCCGGCCGCACCAGTCCAGGCCTGCGATGCCCTGCGACACTCTTTGAAACTGCTCGCCATGACAGGCAGGACCCGGATGCTGGCTTATCAGGCATTCGAAGAACCTTTGACCCAGCTGGTACGCCGGGTGCTCGACGACACCAATACCTATCTGGTGAGCGTGGGCATTCTGCCCAGACTCCGGTATCAACCGCCCCCGGTCAGAAAGACCGAAGAGTCACCTTCCCGCAGCGCGCAGGATCAGACAGAAGTCCTGGCTCAGGTGGCCGCTGCACAGCAGTATCAATTGTCGCTGGTGCAGGCAATCCGCAATCTTCAGCAGAGTCTCTCAACCGTCGCGGCGACCCCGTTTTCTTCACGCGCACCGATCGCGTCGGCGGCCGGCCGGGCTTTCGCGCAGACACTGACAAACCCAGCCGATCTATCCGAGGCCACCCCCGGCACGGAGCTCGTGGTGAGCGGGGATCAATTGCTCGGCGTCCTCCAGTCATTGCAGGCGAGCAGCCAGAATACGGTCAATCAAAGTGCGTCCCAAGGGGATCTGCCCGCTGTGGATCTGCCAGGAATTCTGACTGCACTCGGTGAGCACTTGAAAGCGGAACGGGGAGGCGCCGCCGGGCGGGTATCCGATTCGGACATGAATATCATCGATCTGGTGGGGCTGCTGTTTGAATACATGCTCAATGATGAGAACCTGCCTGATTCGGTCAAGGCGTTGCTCAGTTATCTGCACACCCCATTTCTGAAGCTGGCGTTTGTCGATCCGGGATTCTTCGAACAGCATGAGCATCCCGCTCGTTTGCTGCTGAACAGCCTCGCCGAAGCGGGAACCCGCTGGATTGGCAATGACGGTACCAGTCAGCACGACATGTACAGTCGCATCAAGGATGTGGTGGATCGAGTCCTTCGGGATTATAAAAATGACGCGAAGGTGATTACCGAACTGCTGGTGGAATTCAACACCCAGAATAAAAATCTGGTGCGCAAACAGGAGTTGCTCGAAAAACGCGCCGCGGAAAAAGCGCGTGGAGAAGAGCATTTGCGCGAGGTGAAATTGCGGGTAAACAGCGAGATCCGTCAACGCATTGAAGGCCGACAATTACCATCGGCAGTGCTTCTGTTTGCCTTGCAACCCTGGTCCGACTATCTGTCGTTCATCATGCTGCGCCATGGTGAGCAGTCCGAACGCTGGGCCAAGGCGTTGCAGGTTGTGGATGATCTGCTGTGGGCTCTCGAAAATAAAACCAGTGAATCCGATATCAAATTGCAGAAGCAGATGGAAGTCAGCCTCACGGTGGACATGACCACCGGATTTGAAACGATCGGGTATGACCAGGCCAAGGGCCAAAAAATTACGGCAGCCATTGGTTCGATTTTACGGCAGGCAATCAACCGGGAAAAAATGGAAGCGGCACCACCTCCGGTGCGGGATGAGTTAGAAAAACTCGCGGCCGAAAAAGCCGGCAAACCCTTCAATCCCCCTGAGAGAAAACTTTCCGAAGAAGAGGCGAAGGTGCTGGAAAGTCTGAAAATGATCGAATTCGGCACCTGGTTTGAATTCGAAGGCGGCAAACGTCGAAAGCTGGCGTGGTATAACCCGCGCACATCCCAGTATATGTTTCTCGATCAAACCGGGAAAATGGCGGACCTGAAATCCGGTCTGGAAATCA
>CAZXLJ010000008.1:0-56007 GCA_964641175.1 uncultured Cellvibrionaceae bacterium | reverse complement strand
AGCGTCTGCGCGAGCTAAATCGGACCGACGCTCGGCGTTCAGCCCGCAAGGCGCTCTTCTTGCGAATCGCCTTAGCCCTTCGCAAGAAGAGCAGCGCGGCGGATGGGCGTTTTGGCCGCGCCCACGGGGCTTGCATCGCTTTACGAGCTCTGCGTTGGCACTTCTCGACAGGCAGTCAGCGCGCCTTCGAAGTGCCGCCTTGATCTCGCAAAGCGCTGTAAGCCAGACGCTATTCGGACTTGACCAGCGGTTCCTTAGTGTCGGCAGGGCAGGGCTGCAATCCGTTTAGGGGTATCACTTAAACGGATCCTTCAAACCCTAATTGCCGCCAGCCTTCGTAAATCAGCACTGCTGCAGCGTTTGACAGGTTCATGCTGCGACTGCCGGGTCGCATGGGAATGCGTAGGACGTGTCCCGCAGGGAAAGTGTCCCGAATCTCAACCGGCAGGCCGCGCGTTTCCGGGCCAAATACCAGGTAGTCCCCTGGTTCGAATCGGGCCGCGGCCAGCGTCTGCTCGCCTTTGGTGCTTAGCGCGAAACAGCGCTCCGGTTTTACCTGCTCTTTAAACTCTCCCCAATTCCGATGGAGGCGTATGTCCTTCCATTCGGCGTAATCCAGACCTGCCCGGCGCAGTCGCTTGTCGTCCAGTACAAACCCCAGCGGTTCAATCAGGTGCAATTCACAGCCGGTATTGGCGCACAGGCGAATAATATTGCCGGTATTCGGCGGTATTTCCGGTTCAAACAGGACGATACGGAACATATTGCGGACCTTTTTCAGAGGCCGGAAGTTTACCACCAGCACTACCTTGCGTCCTGCAGACCAATGCGGAACAGCCCTTAATCAGTATTCCGAGCCCCTGCGCCGCTCGGCGGATTTTCCTTGACAAGGTATCAGGCGTGGCCATGCGAAAAACACATCGGGGTCTATACTGACTGTAATTGCAACCGCCTCGATTATATGAACCGGTTATCCCTCACCATCACACATCTTAGAGGCGTAGCTTAGAGGCGTAGCTCCGAGGATCGGCTGGACGCGGGGTGTTCACAAAGAATTTGACGGGTCAATGACATGTCTGGAAGAAGGCCCGGGCAGCATCAGGGTAAATAAAGCCTTGAACATACCTGGCCCGTGCAGCCATCGAAATCAGAGATTTATGCTGACAGTTTGGTACGAAGCCAGACGGCTGCAGCAATCCTATAGCGAAGATGACAGCGCGACCTGAGAATCAGCCGAGGCGTGACGGAGAACAAATGGTGTTGCCTTTTCCAAAACTGAAAAAGTCGCGTGGAATTGTAGGGCTGGAATTGCATGCAGGGGGCATTGCTGCCGTCGCCTTCCGAGGCAATGTGGCGGCCACAGGCGAGGCAGTAGGACTGGATTTTCTGCAGACAGACACCGCCGGGTCAGCGGCGGAACATCTCAGACAGTGGGTTGACCGGCATGATCTGGAGAATTTTCGGTGCAATGTGGTTCTGGCCCCGGAGCACTATCAGATGGTGCTGGTTGAGCCACCGGACGTACCGGCTGAGGAGTTGCGCAACGCAATTCGCTGGCGCTTGAAAGACCTGATAAGTATCCCGGTGGACAAGGCGGTGATCGACGTGTTCGAACTGCCAACCGATGGTCTGCGAGCCAATAAAAAAATGGTGTATGTCATCGCCAGTACCCGGGACAAAATTGAGGAAATTATCGGACTGGTCGCTGCGGCGGGGCTGAAACTGGAGGCGATTGATATTGGCGAGCTGGCGCTGCGCAACATAGCCGTCCGGCTTACGCCGGTTGAGCAGGAAGATCGCAGTATTGCTATCGCGCGGCTGCGCTCCGGGAGCGGCAGTCTGTACATCTATCGACAGGGGAATCTGTATCTGGCGAGAAATTTTGCGTTGAACTATGGCGGTGGTCTGCTCGATGAAATTCCCGTGGACAATCTTGCCCTGGAATTGCAGCGCTCGGTGGATTATTTCGAAAGACAGATGGGGCAGGCTCCACCGTCGATGATATATATCTGCGGAGAACACATGTCCAAAGACAAAATCAACACCGCGCTCAAGACCAGCCTGGCTGTGAAGGTGGAGTTTCTCGATCCCGCTCCGGTCCTGCAGGTCGCGACCGATGATGAAGAACTTCTGCAGCATTGCCTGGGTGCTTTTGGCGGGGCGTTGCGCCAGGAGAGCCAGGCCTGATGCAACAGATCAACCTCTATTTGCCCGAGCTGCGTCCGAGAAAAGACCACCTGTCTCCGCGCAACGCACTGGTATTTATCGGCGTGTTTTTTCTGTTGCTGATCGTCAGCACCATCACGGCGAGTTATCAGAATGTGCAACTCGAAAATCAGATCCGTCGGCTCACCGAGGAAAAAATCGCGACCGGACAGAAAGTTGCCGCACTGGACCGAAAGCCCGTCGAACAACAAAAAGCAGAGCTCGACAGTCGCATCAATGTTGCGAGAAATTCATTAATCAACCGGCAGCGTCTTATTGAAGTATTGCAGGGCGAAACACTTGGCGATCACGAAGGTTTTTCCTCACAGATCAGTGCGCTGGCGACGTTAGCGCCCGCAGGCGTGGCGCTGGAACGATTTACCCTGACCGCCGGTGGCCGCGATATCCGCTTGACGGGGAAAAGCCGCACCACCGACAGTATTCCGCTCTATCTAAATCTTTTACGCGAGCATTCTGCGTTTGAGCACTCCGGATTTGGTGAGCTCTCCATTCTGAGAAATCCCCCGTGGTACGAATTTTCGGTCAACCACGCGGACGCCGATGACGCTGGGGCGAGCCTCGGCGGGGGACGCCCATGACGGCATTCGGCATGCGTCTGCAAGAATTGAAAAGCTGGTATGAGAGCCTGAAAAATCGTGAACGGGCCCTCGTTCTGGGTGCGGTTTGTGCGGTTGTCTATATTGTCTGGTATTTCGCAATGAATGCAGCACAGCGCGCACAACGTGAAAGGCTTGACGCGGATCTTTATGCATTGAACCAGTCAATGATCGTGCTGGACGCCGAATATAAGGTGCTGCAAGGTCTGAGCAGCCACGATCCACTGGCGCTTCAGAAACAGGAGCTGGAAGCCATCCGGCGGGAAATCGCCGAAGCGGATAACCGCCTGGAATCACTCGCCGTCGGCTTGATCAGCCCGAAAAAATTACCGCTCGTGATGCGGGAATTACTCATGAGCCAGACGGATGTGCAGCTGCTGTCTCTTAAAACCTTGCCGCCGGAAGAAATTCTGCTCGGCGTCACAGCGCCGGCCGAAGCAGCGCGTGAAGCAGGATCCGCCGCCGCGCCGCCGCTCTCCGATGCCGATAAGCCGCTCAAACTGTATCGTCATGGAGTGCAACTGGTTATAGAAACCGGATTCCATGCCGCGCAGAATTATCTGAAAGTTCTGGAAGACTCCAACTGGCAGTTTTACTGGACTGGATTTGATTATCAGGTCGCAGAATTTCCGAAAGCGATTGCGACTTTGCACGTTTATACCCTGTCAGCCAACCGTTCCGACAGAGAATAACCGCATGGGTATAAAACAAAAAAAGCGGTGCACGCACTCTGCAGTACGTGCATTTCTAAGGGCTATTTACCAACCCGGAATTCTATTATTTTTATTAAGCAGGAATTTACGTTGCGATATTTGATTTTAACGACAATCGGGCTGTGGACGCTGGCGCTCCTGCCAGATTCTGCAGGGGGGCAGGTCGGGTCAGCTTCACCGCTGCTTCGGGATCCGACGCAACCGCTCGAAATGAACAATGTGGCACTTGCGGAAATCGCCGGAAAATTAAGCCTCAACGCCATCATCGTAAAACCGGAATCGACGGTGGCATTCATCAACGGGCGTCCGTTAAAGCGCGGCGACACTTTCAATGGAATCAGAATTACCCGCATTGACTCGGACCGGGTGTTCTACGACGGTGAAGAATCCGGCGTCCTTCTGCTTTATCCAGAGATCATCAAGAACCGACGACCTCGAGAATCGGAACAATGAAAATGACAGTTACGGTTAATTGCGTGTCCCGGGGGCTACTGGTCAGCATGGCTCTGCTGCTTGGCAGCTGCGTATCCCCGCCCGGCAAGCCACCGCTATCCGAGCAGGTGTTTGCCGAGGCGGAGCGGTCAGATCCTCAGAAGGACGTGGTTCCGGATTACATTCAGGATGCATTATTGAGAAATGCTCAGCAGACCAGCCGCTCCAGCAGCGCCAGCGAGCGGTTTGACATCGCCGTGCAGAATATGCCGGCGCAATCATTTTTTATGGGGCTGATGAGTGACGCCGACGTGAATGTGGTTACGCACCCGGAAGTCACTGGCAATATTTCCCTAGAACTGACCGACGTGACCGTGGACGAAGTACTTAACGTCGTCCGCGATATTTATGGGTATGAATATCAGGCGAATGGACGCATCTATACCATCTATCCTCGCAAGCTGCGTACCGAAGTGTTTCCAATTAATTACATCGATGTTACCCGCGTCGGCGTCAGCGACACGAGTGTGTCCATCGGCGAGATTACTTCCAATTCCGGTCGTTCGGGCGCCTCCGGCGGTGGCGGAGGCAGCGGCAATTTGTCCAGTACGCACAACACCAATCTGCTGGGAATGGGCGAGACCGACGATAATTCCCGTCGCAGCGGTGGCCAGGGCATAGGTCCCGGCTCCCGGGTGCAGACGCTTAACCGGACCAACTTCTGGCAGACCGTGGAAGCAACGGTTAAATCCATTGTCGGGACAACGCAGGAGGGGCGCACCGTCATGGTAAATCCCCAGGCGGGACTCGTTGTGGTGACCGCGATGCCCTCAGAGCTTGGGGCGGTGCGCAATTTTTTGACGCGGTCGGAACTGATCGTCAGGCGGCAGGTTGTGCTGGAAGCAAAAATTCTTGAAGTTCGCCTTAATGAAGGATTTGAAGCCGGCATAAACTGGAATTCCATACAAGGGCAGCTGCAGTACAGCAAAAACGTCACCGCCAGCGCCAGTCCGGCGGATATTTTATCGGTCGCGGAAAACGGGCCAGAGCTCTTTGCCTCCATTTTCCGCGTTGCTGACATCCGCGACTTGCTTTCGTTACTGGAAACCCAGGGTTCAGTGCAGGTTTTATCCAGTCCCAGAGTGAGTACCGTCAACAATCAAAAAGCGGTGATTCGCGTCGGCACAGACGAGTTTTTCGTAACCGGGATCAGCAATAATACGACGGCGTCTGCCGGTGCTACCACGACTTCACCAGAGGTGGAACTGGCCTCGTTCTTCAGTGGTATTTCTCTGGATGTCACGCCGCAGATTTCGGAAGACGGCCATGTCATTTTGCATATTCATCCCATTGTCAGCGATGTCACAGATCAGCAGAAGGAAATCACCATCGGCGATTACGCGATTTCCGTGCCCCTGGCGCTGCGGGAAATTCGTGAAAGCGACAGTATCGTGCGGGCGCGCAGTGGTCAGGTGATCGTGCTCGGCGGACTGATGCAGGAAAGCCGTCGCGATCTCAACACCAAGCGGCCCGTACTTGGCGAAATACCTGTGCTGAACGCACTTTTCCGCACGAAAAACCGGGGTTCGAGCAAAACCGAACTGGTCATTTTGCTTAAACCTATTGTGGTGGGAGAAGACACCTGGACGGAAGAAATACGCAAGCAGCGCCGCCAGTCAGAGCCGCTGCCTGACGGAGTCTGGTAACCATGTACACCGAATATTTCGGCTTTGCCGAACAGCCGTTTTCCCTGACACCCGATACGCAGTTTTTTTTCGATAGATGCAGTCATAGCGATGCCCTCAATACCCTGCTGCTGGCTCTGAATCAGGGCGAGGGATTTATCAAGGTGGTGGGTGAGGTGGGAACCGGCAAAACCCTGTTGTGCCGCATACTGCTGGCGCGTCTGGACAAGCAGCAATATGTCACAGCATATATCCCGAATCCCTGGTTGACGCCGCAGGAACTCAAGGCATTTGTCGCCCAGGAAATCGGTGCCCAATACAACGCACAGATGCCTGCTCATGAACTGACGGCAGCCCTGTATCGCCGACTGGTGCAAATCGCCCGGCAGAAAAAGCAGGTGGTGCTGATTATCGACGAAGCCCAGGCAATGCCAAGGGAAACCCTCGAAGCACTACGCCTGCTCACCAATCTGGAAACAGAAAAACAGAAGTTATTGCAAGTGGTGATACTCGGGCAACCGGAGCTCGATCAGTTGCTCAAACGCAAGGATCTGCGGCAATTGAAACAGCGCATCGTATTTTCCGAATACCTGCATCCGCTGTCGCTATATGGGGTACAGACCTATATCAATCACCGGCTGGCCGCGTCCGGCCTGGAAGATCCCGGGCTGTTTTCCCAGGGCGCCTGCTGGCTGTTGCGGCTTGCTTCCGGGGGCGTTCCCCGCATGATCAATATCCTCGCCCATAAAGCCCTGATGTGTGCATATGGGCGTGGCCACCGCCAGGTCAACGGCTGGCACGTGGCCCGTGCCGTGCTCGATACGCCCGAGAGCCATGCGGGCGCCAAGCTGACGGCATTCCTGTGGCGCTTTCGCGGCCGCGTCACCGCAGCCAATCTGGCAGGGGTGACCCGATGAGCCTCATCAACGACATGCTCAGAGACCTCGACAGGCCTGCGGGCCCTGGCGTGCTCGCGCACCGCCAGGACTACTCGAGTCCGCGGCCGAGTCGCATCGGAAAGTGGTGGGTGCCCTCACTGGCGGCTGTTGCCGTGGTTTGCTGGATCCTGTTTGGGGAGGCTCCGGGAGGAAGGATGCCGGCGCCTGCGTCTGTGAATCATTCGGCTGTCGATGCGGCAGACTCTTCGACTGGACCTTTGGCGGATTTGGAAACGTATTTGCCGGTGAAACAGGAATTGCGCAGTGCCGATGCCAACCCCGCGCTGGAACCGGTGATGTTGATGACGGCGACAGTGCCCCGGTACGAAGCTGGACCGGTGGAATCTGCTTTAGCAACCGGGTCAACCACGCCCGCTGCGGAAAAGTTCCGGGATGCGCGGGAAACCCCGGCAGTCCCTGACACCGAATTGCAGTTGGCGAAACAGCGGTTGCTGAGCAGCGGTTATGCAGCGCTTGCGGACAACCGGCTGACGGTGCCGGAAAACAATAGCGCTTATTATTTCTTTTCTACGGTGTTGTTGATGGACCCTGATGATACCGGCGCGCAGCGCGGCCTGGTTTCCGTACGAGAGCGGTATCAGCAGCTGCTGGCGGACGCAGTCGCAAGCGGGGATGCACCACGGGCACATGCGCTTGGCCAGGGAGCGCTGCGCGCTGGCGTCGCCACCCCTGCGGTTGCCGACGCGCTGGCTAGGCTGGTTGCCCGGGGCCCGGAGGAGAAAACCGTACAAACTTTCAATACGGCTGCAAGCGTGGCGGGCGCCGCAATTAAAGATCCCGCCCGGTACGATCGCAACCTGAGCCGTGCGCTGGTGCGCAATGGAGTGGAAGCCGGAGAAATCCGGGCATTGCAGTGGGTGAAAACAGGTGCGCAGGTGCAGGAGACCGTCCTCGCTCTGATCGACCACTACAGCACCACCGCCGCCCAGGACAAGCTGCGGGTACTGCACGGACATTTACAGGAGCGCGCCTCGCCGCTGGCGGATCTCGCGGACGCACACCTGCAGTGGCAGCGCGGCGCCACCGAGGCTGCGATCCGGCTGCTGAACGCCGTCCGGTACCCTGGCAACGCTGAACTTGCCCGGCTGCGCCTGCTGGGGGGGCTGCTGCAGAATTCCACTGATTTTGCGGGTGCCGAAGTAGTCTATGCCCAACTGGTCCGTTTGCCGGAGGCGGGCGCGCGCGACTGGCTGGGGCTGGCGGTTGCGCTGGACCGACAGGGCAAAACAGATGACGCCCGGCAGACCTATCAGCATCTGGTGGATCAGCAAAACCTGAGCGCCAGTCTCGCCTCCTTCGCCACTCAACGCCTGCACGAACTGGCGCTGGCGGAGCGGAGGTAGAACCATGGAAAACACACCCGCGCCCAAGCGCATCCGGATTGGCGACATTCTGGTCGCTCAACAGATAATTTCGCAGGATCAGCTCAATCGAGCCCTGGCCGAGCAGAAACGCAGCGGCTACAAGTTGGGGAAGCAGCTGGTTGCGCTGGGATTCGTTGAGGAAAATACCTTGCTGTCGCTGCTGTCCAAGCAGCTCGATTATCCCTTTATCGAACTGAGCCAGTACCGGTTCGATCGGGCCGTGGTCCAGAAGCTGCCGGAAGCGGTGGCCCGTCGCTATCGGGTAATCCTGTTGAAAGAAGACAGCCACGGCGCCTTGCTCGGCATGGCCGATCCCACCGATATTTTCGGGCTGGACGAACTGCAAAAAATCATCCGGACGCCGATCAAGCCGGCGGTAGTCCGGGAGTCGGAACTGCTCGATATTCTCGACATCGCCTACAGTCGCGCCAGCGAGATTGCCTCACTGGCCGAACAGCTCGATGAGGAGCTGGAAAGCAATGCGCTGGACATCCAGGATATTTTGACCAGTGTCGAAGACAACGACACCCCGGTGGTGCGTTTGCTGCAGAAGATATTCGAAGAGGCGATCAACACCCGCGCTTCGGATATTCATATCGAACCCGACGAAACCGTTCTGCGCATCCGACAACGCATCGATGGCGAACTCGTTGAACACGTGATGAACGAGAAGCGCATAGCGACGGCGCTCGTGGTGCGCCTGAAACTCATGTCCGGTCTGGATATTTCTGAAAAACGTTTGCCGCAGGACGGTCGGTTCAACCTTAAAGTTGGCGCCCACAATATTGATGTGCGGCTATCCACCATGCCGGTTCAGTTTGGTGAATCCGTGGTGATGCGGTTGCTGGACCAGAGTCACGGGATTCGCAAGCTTGAATCCGTCGGCATGCCGGCGCATTACATCAGGCTGTTCCGCAATGTGATTACCCGGCCGCACGGTCTGGTGCTGGTAACCGGCCCGACGGGAAGCGGCAAGACCACGACTCTCTATGGCGCGCTGTCCGAGCTCAATACCCCCGAGAAAAAAATCATCACGGTAGAGGACCCGGTGGAATATCGTTTGCCGCGCGTCAGTCAGGTGCAATTACATGAAAAAATCGGCCTGAATTTTACGACAGTCTTGAAAGCCTGCTTGCGGCAGGACCCGGATATTCTGCTGATTGGTGAAATTCGTGACGCCGATTCCGCGGAGATTGCCTTGCGTGCCGCCATGACCGGGCATATGGTGCTGTCAACTCTGCACACGAATGACGCGGTGACGTCGGCGCTGCGGCTGATCGACATGGGTGTGGACTCCTATCTGGTCGCCTCGAGCCTTAAGGCAGTTGTCGCGCAGCGGCTGGTCCGCAAGGTGTGCGCGAGCTGCGCCGAGCCCTATCGGGTAAATCCCCAGGAACTGGCGCTGTTGCGACGCATATTCAGAAACGCTCAACCTGAGCTGAGCCGGATGCGCAAAGGGGCCGGATGCCCTCACTGCTTCAACAGCGGCTATCGGGACCGCATCGGGGTGTTCGAGCTGCTGGAAATCAATGAAGCCATGGCCGACGCCTTGCGGGACAATAACGTGCGCGCGTTCAATTCCGCCGCCCATGCCCATCCGAACTATCGCCCCTTAAGTCAGGGTGCGCTGGATTTTGCTCTGGAAGGCGTTACTACCATGAGTGAAGTGCTGCGGCTGAGCGCGGAAGTCTATGATGAAAGCCTCAGTGAACTGACGGGCGACGGGGCAGCTCCCTAGTGGCCAGTTTCGAATACTCCGGGCGCTCCGCGCAGGGTCAGTTGGCCAAAGGACGGATTGACGCCAATAGTGCGGACGCCGTGGCAGCGCAATTGTTTGATCGTGGAATCACGCCCGTCACCATCCGGGAAGTCACCGCGACCGACACCGCCCGCAGGAAAATGTCTGCCGTTATGGGCGCGGAACGGGTGCGTCCGGTTGAACTGATCATGTTCTGCCGCCAGATGTATACCATCACTCACGCCGGCGTTCCCCTGGTGCGCGGTCTCCGCGGTCTGGCCGGCAGCCTCCGGCACGACTATTTTCAAGGCGTCCTCACGGATGTTGCCGACCGGCTTGAATCGGGCGTCAGCCTCTCCACCGCGATGGCTCATCATCCTAAAGTGTTTAATCACCTGTTTGTCAGCATGATCAATGTCGGGGAAAGCACCGGCAGTCTCGACGACGTTTTCAAGCAGCTGGCGTTTTATCTGGAACGGGATGAGGCGACCCGTAAAAGCATCAAGTCAGCAACCCGTTATCCGACATTCGTCGTCATCGCGTTGCTGATTGCCATTACGGTGGTCAACGTCAAGGTAATTCCCACCTTCGCAGAGATGTTTGCGCACTTTGGCGCTGAACTGCCCGTTGTGACCAGAATCCTGATCGGCATGTCCAACCTGTTCGTGAACTACTGGTGGGCGTTACTCTTCGGAAGCGCGGCGGCAATCGGGGGTGCCTTGTATTACTTGCGCACACCGCAGGGCGCGGTGTTCTGGGGTCGGAAGAAACTGACTCTGCCGGTTGTGGGAGACATCATAGACCGCGCTTCCATGGCGCGGTACGCCCGCAGCTTCAGCCTCATGCTGCGCGCCGGTGTCCCCTTGAATCAATCGTTGACCCTCTGCGCCCGAGCTATCGACAATCCATTTCTGGCCGCAAAGATCGATCAGATCCGCCGCGGTATTGAACGCGGAGAAAGCCTGTTTCGCACCCACGTCCAGGCGGACATGCTTTCCCCTCTGGTGCTTCAGATGATTGCGGTGGGGGAGGAAAGTGGCCAGGTCGAAGAGCTTTTGGCCGAGGTCGCGGATTTCTATGAACGGGAAGTAGATTACGACCTGAAGAAAGTCAGCGATCGCATCGAACCGATACTGATCGTCATCATGGCGGTGTTCGTCGCCATCCTCGCTCTGGGAATTTTCCTGCCGATGTGGGACATGTACAACGTGCAGAAGCATTAATTCGCGGACGAAGTTCGGCATAGTCCTCATAGCGTACAGTCATTCCACTGCATTCCAGCCTACTGCTCAACAATCCCGTATTGACTGAATTTTGCAGCTTGCAAACCGCGAAAACTGTGCTTATGCCCGCTTTTGTCAGTGTTATTGCCGATTTTGCGATTTCGGCTCTAATGCATTATTAAAAAATATTATGGCTACGGGTTAGTTAACTATATTGATATCAGGAATCGCGGCAATACCGATCAGGCCAGAGGAGTCAAGTTTTTTCAGGCGGATGTAGATCGGTTTAAAGAGGAATTGCATTGGCAGACCCTGCGTTTGGGCCGGCAAGCAGCGGGTGCTGTGTGAAGCTGTAAAGTGTTAAAACCACGACGATCAGCAAACACTTTTTATAATTTTTGAAATTTTATTGGAGCTATATCAATGGGAAGGCAACAAGCCGGTTTTACACTGATCGAACTGATTGCTGTAATCGTAATTTTGGGTATTTTGGCTGCGACCGCTGTGCCGCGTTTTGTTAACTTGCAGGACGAAGCAGCTCTTGCAGCTACTCGAGGCGTCGCTGCCGGTTTGGAAAGTGCTTCATCACTGAACCACGCAATTGACATCGCACAGGAAGCGGGTTTGACAAGTCCGAGTGATGTCGTAATCCCCGTAGCCAACTGTTCTGACGCACCGGCCCTGCTGCAGAATGGCGTTCTGCCAAGTGGCTACACTATCGATGGCGGCGCGGTTGGCGATAAAGCGACTGCACAGTGCACGCTGAATGGATCAAATTCCACAACAGCACCTTTCACCATTATCGGTGCAGCTACTACTGTCGTGCCTAATCAGTAAGTAAAACTTTATGCGATGAGTGTCGAAGGAAAGTTGAGAAACAGCCGCGCCCAGCGCGGCTTTACTTTGGTAGAGCTGATCGCAGTTCTGGTAATTGCCGGAATCCTGGCGAGCGTCGCAGCTACGCGTATGGTTTCCAATAAAAGTTTTCAGTTGCAGGCGGGCCGGGATTTTCTGATCTCGGCCCTTTTTGTTGCGCAACAAAAAGCCATGGTGCAAACCCGGCCGGTCCGGTTAAGCATCACCGCTACGCAACTGGACATCCGCCTGGATGCGAATGATGACGGAATTTTTTCCGCGAACGAGAGCCTGCAGTTGGCAGGGCAGAATTATCCCATCGACCTGCCGGGAAATATTTCCGCAAGCAATCATAACCTTGTTTACGACAGCTTCGGGCACACGCTTGCGACCCGCATTACCCTGAGCAATAATTCCAGCACCGTTGATGTGAACGTTTCCGCAACAGGTTTTGCCTGGTGAGGATAAACCTCATGCACAAGCCCCCGCAAAGCGGTGTCACTCTTATCGAAACCATCGTCTTTATCGTGGTGATCAGTATCGCCCTGATGGCGCTGGTCAGAATATTCAATCAAAGTGTCGTTCAGTCGGTCGATCCGGCGATCCGCATTCAGTCTCTTGAGCGTGCTCAGGCCCTGCTCGACGAAATCCTCGCGCGCCGCTTCGATGAAAACACGCCCGCAGGCGGTGTTCCGGCGTGCGGCAGCACCGGTGGACCCGCCTGTGCGGGCATCACCGTCGATGCGGCCTTTGATGACGTGGGCGATTATCACGGATTCAACCAGAGCTTCGGCACGGGGTATTCGGCGGCGGTCACGGTGACAGAGGCCGGCGGCGAACTCGGGCTGGCCAACTATCTGGCCAGGCGGATTACCGTGGTGGTGAATTATCCTGATGGCAACGCACTGACCTTGAGCGCTTACAAGGTGAATTTCTGATGGTTTCAAGGTCGCGGCCCAAAACCGACAAAGTGCACCGGCGATGCAAAAGACAACGCCATGCAGGCGGGTTTACGCTGGTCGAACTGATTGCCGTGATCGTCATTCTGGCGCTCATTTCGGTGGTGGGAACGCAGTTCATAGTAACCAGCCTGCAGTCATATCGACAGACGGAATCCCGCGGGCAACTGGTACAGCGCGGACGTGTCACCCTCGAGCAGATGTCGCGCCAATTGCGTATGGCCGTGCCTAACAGCGTGCGGATCAGCAGTTCCGGTCATTGTGTCGAATTCCTGCCACTGGTGGCGGTTACGACCTATCAGGGGCAGGTCCCCGATGCCAGCAACGGCAAGACGGCTGTTGCCGTGCTGGCCACGGCGCCGTTTACCCGCGGTCCGGGGCAGCCGGTCCACGCCGTTATCAGTCCTTATTTCGCCGGTGAAATATATACGGCGGCCAGCCCGTCGGCACGTGCAGGCATCAGTTCGCTGGGCGCGGCACCGCATAGTCTGGTGACGCTTTCCGGGTCGGCACGATTTTTAAGGAACTCATTAAATAACCGGTTGTATGTCGCCGATAATCCGCAAAGGTTCTGTGTGACTGGAGGTCAGCTGGTGCGTTACCGGCAATACGGTCTTTTGTCCGGTGCGTTGACGGATGCTCCGCCCGGAGGCTCAGCGGATCTGATGGCGTTGGGAGTAAGTACGCCGACATCGGCATTTGCATTATTTCCCGGCTCGGAAGTGCGCCGGGCCGGGGTCGCCATGGATTTGCGTTTTACTTTTAACGACCAGAGTGTAGCGTTACAACAGCAGGTGTTTATTCGTAATGTGCCCTAAGCCGGAAACACCATCGAAAACAACACAGCGTGGATTTCTCATGCCGGTGGCCATGTTCATCATGGTCGGTATGGCGGCTCTGGCGCTGGCCATGACTCGTATCAGCACCAGCACATTCGTTGGCGTCGCCCAGGAGAGCATTTCGGTTCAGGCCTTCTATGCGGCGGACAGCGGCGCTGCGTATGCAGTGCACCGGTTGCTTTTTAACGCCGCCGCGGCGGCCGAGCTCGATAGCCGTTGCAGCGCTATTAACGGGAGTAATCTCGACTTTAATGCGCCGGGGTTGCAGAACTGCTCCGCTACATTCAGCTGCATAAAAGCCGGTTCCCTCAATGGCGAAGAAATTTTTACTTTGCGCAGCAGCGCCCGATGCGGTTCTGGTTCGCTGGGCGCCGAGCGCGTGGTAGAAGCCGGCGCAGGTTGGCGTCCGGGTTAATCGAATGTGTCAACAGGCGCTCGTGTACTATTCCGCCAGCAAGCCCGCCTTCAATTTTTCATAGGCTTCGGTATAACGGGCACCGAGTTGCGCTTCGCGGTGATCAAATCCGAAGGCGCGACGCTTGAGAGCCAGCACGGGCGGAGCCTGAATGCGTTTGGCGATAGCCATGCCCTGATACAGGTTCCACCAGCGCTCCAGATCTTGAACAAACGCTTCAGCCGACGGGAACAGCTCGTTGAGATTGCCGGCATAATCCAGCTGCTTTTCCAGTTCACCGTTGCAATACCAGCGCAGATTGTCTTCAGGGGTGGCACGCTCCCAGCGTTCAACCCAGCTGCGAAACAATGCATCGTGGTAGGGATAGAACAAGGGATCGCCTTTACCCAGATCAACATTCTGCGCCGAACTCAGCTCCGCCGAAGGCGGCAGCCTGATGGTGCCGGCGGGAATAATTTCGCCGCCGTACACCTGGTCATTGAGAAAATTCGCCAGCTCATAAACTTCTCCTTTCCACAGATCGGCGATATTGGCGAAATAACCTCCGAGGTCACCATATAGTGTGCTGTAACCGACGGTGGTTTCGGACTTGTTGGCGTTGCAGGTAAACACGCCACCAAAGGCGGCCGCGCAGGCGGCCAGAATTCGTGACGACCGGTCACGGGCCTGGACATTTTCCAGAACGAAAGAGCTGACTTCCAGTGACATGGACGCTGCGTTCACGCGCTCGAACCGCGCCGTTTCGAGCTGTTGTCGGGTCAAGTCTACAGCTTCCGCAATGGGTATTTCCGCGAAAGGACATTCCAGATTTTCCGCGAGCTTACGGGCGAGGCCGCGCGTGGTCGCGGAGGTAAAGGGTCCGGGCATGCTGACGAGAAGCAGGTTGTCGGGTGTCAGGATCTGCCGGTAAATCGCGGCCACCACTGCTGAGTCGATTCCCCCCGACACGCCGACGACAACTTTGCGAACTCCCACACGTTCCATGAAAAGTCTGGTGCCATAGTGAATGGCATCGAAAAGGCTGGCAGTGTTGCAGGGGGGTATGACGGTTTTCCGGGTGACGGTATTTTTCTGGAACGGATTGGTATCGAGGTAGCCTTCTTCAAACCGCTTCAACTGGCTGACGATATAGCCCTGATTGGTGTAGGCGCAGCTGGCGCCATCAAACGTGAAAACCGTTTTGCCATTGTCCTGCAAACCCACCTGATTCACGTACAGCAGCGGGATCTGATGTTCCATTACGTGCTCGGTGAAAACACGGTTGCGTTTGCTGTTCTTGTTATGCGTGTAGGGCGAGGCGCTGATATTGATAAAGACGTCAGCCTCGTGCTCAGCCAGAATCGCCAGGGGAGAAATGTTGTAATTTTCGTCCCAGCCGTCTTCACACAGAATGCACCCCAGTTTTCCGAGGCGGCTGTTGGCGGGCTGGATCAATTCGTCTACCTGGCATCCGAGTTCGAACGCGAGTTTACGCGGATCGAAAAAATGCCGGCTGTCCTCGAATTCGCGGTAATTGGGCATCAGGGTTTTAATGAAAAACGGCAATTGGGTACGGCTGTTCAGCAGGAGCTTTTCATCTTCCGCCACAAACAGGGCGTTGTATTTGCGCGGTCGGCCGTCTTCGTTTTTCTGGTTCCAGTCGACAGCCACGTTACCGAAGATGACCGTGATGTTCTGCGTGGCTTGCAGAATCCGGTAAGTGCAAGCTTCGCACTCCTTGATAAAAGCGGTGCGCTCCCATTCATCACCGAGGAGGTACCCAGGAATCGCCATCTCGGGGAAGATAACAAGATCTATGCCGGCAGTGCGCGCGTCGGTAATGGCGGCAAGCATTTTTTCAGTATTTTTCCGGGGTTGACCAGGAACCACTTCCAGTTGATACAAGCGAGTTTTCATAGGTAGAGCTCACAGGAAAATGTTCAACAATAGGTTTGATAACAGGTTTGCACAGCGCTGAGGTAGCGTGTCAGGGTAGAGGCCGCCGAGCAACCCGAACTGTAACCCTTAGATGGCTTTTGAGGGCCGCTGATACCATGCTGAATACCATACGTATAAGCGCAGGCCAGCGATCGGCATAGGCTACGGGAACGGCTGAGCTGGTTATTGTTTGTACAGAAAATGCGTCGGAAACACCCAACTTTGCCTATTTTGTAACAGATTCAGTCTGGTTGATCTGCTAAGCTGCCCTGCGATTCAGAGGAGTTATCAGGCGTAGACGCAGGATCTAACCTAAACAGGTACAACCTTATGATCAAAAGAACTTACGCGCTATTGTTGCTGATCCTGGCGGTGTGCTTGACCGGCCAGGTGCAGGCAGCGGAAGTTGAGCGACGTTACAACATTCTGGAAGGCAATCTGCTGATTCAGCCAGGCTTTTGTATTCCCAGTGAATGCGCCGCCCGGGACGCCAGATTTTACGGCAGCCTGACCGCTGTCATCGACGGCGACCGTATTGCCTTCAAAGACATCCAGCTCAAGAGCGAATACGCCGGTTTTACCCTCCCCAATGATCCCTACGATCTTTCCAACGGCAGTGTCGCCGATGTCAAATTTTCCTTCGACGGGCAGATATTGCGGGTGAATGGCTACGTAGACTCCCGCGCCTTTGACGGGCCGCTGATCGAGTACCGGTTTGTTGCAGAAGCGGTGGAAGAGGTTCCGGATGCTTTTGATGCGGAAGATTATTTTCATGCACGACGGGATTTCAGACGCTGCGCGGCACCGGAATGTGGTGGAATTTTCGTGCGCAAACTCAACAACCTGCGCATGAGCTGTCCGGACGGATCGGTTGCCCGCGAATGCTACATCGGGGAGCTCGACACGGGTGATCTCACCGGGGACGTATTTGCCAAAGGCAAACCCGGTTTCAATACCGACGTCATTCTGAAAGGACAGGTGTCCGTGGGCGTGGATCTGGAGGACTCTCTCGGTGTGTTCAGCGTCGAGGAGGTGTGGAGGTCGGCGACCGGGCGCCGTGCCGTAGGGCGCTATTACGGCATCGTCAATAACGAAATAGTGTGTATCACCAGCCCGTGTTTCAGCTACGACCAGTACACCCTGAACCTTCAGGAAATGCGTCCGATATCCGACGTGGATCTCTCGGAAGTGGGTGCATCTGACCAGGATCTGACGGAAGCCTACCGACGGATGGGCGAAGGTGAGCCACTGCTGGCAACCGGTCTCAATCGTCGGGTGAAAACCGCAACAGGGGAGGGCATCCGGTTCGCGGCGACCCAGTTCTATCTGCCGGTAAAGCCCAAGGTGGTGGTGTGCGAAGCGGGGTATAGCGAAGTCAATGGCGAGTGCGTCACCGTCAATGGTTGCGCCTTCCCGTCGATAGAGCTGGAAACAGTGTCCGGTGCGCCGATTGTTGATCCGCTTACGGGAGAACCGGGGGGTAGCTACACTTACACCTGTGAAGAGCGGTGCGACCCCCCGGCGACGCTGGTTGCGCCCGCGCAGTGTCACCTCGCTCTGCCACAGGCTGCGCCCTGATTATCCGACCTTCCAGGGTCCCGACGGGGAGCGTTTCGCGCTTCCCGTATTCCTCGCCCGATCTTTTCTGAAGTTCCAGGGTTGCGCTAAAGCCATTTAATTCCCAACAAAAATTCCGGGGTACTTCCGCTTCGCTTTTTTTATGGCGGGGATTTTTGGATAATGCGGCCCGCACTCAAGAGGCTGCATCTTTCATGACCGAATTCTCCCAGTGGCCAGCTTCATCCGCCGAACTTGAATCCTCGTTGAGCGAGACTGTGTTTATCGATGCGACTCGATTGCGCAAGCTCTGGCGGGCAGCGGAACGCCGTGCTGCCACGGGTGCACCCGCGGATCAGCTCAAGGGCAAGTTTCTCGCAGAGCTCAAATCGGCGACAGAGACTTATCAGGCTAAACTACGGCTTATCCCTCCGGTCAATTACCCCGAATCCCTCCCCATTACCGCCCGGCGGGAAGAGATTGCGGAACTGATTCAGAAGCATCAGGTGGTAATTCTGGCGGGCGAAACAGGGTCCGGCAAAACCACCCAGTTGCCGAAAATCTGCCTGCAGCTGGGGCGGGGACGGCGTGCCCTGATCGGCCATACCCAGCCACGGCGCATCGCCGCTACCACGGTGGCCGCCCGCATCGCTGAAGAGCTGGGGCAGCCGGTCGGGGTAACCGTCGGATTTCAAGTACGCTTCACTGATAAAACCGAGCCGGTTTCTGCCATCAAGTTAATGACCGACGGCATATTGCTGGCTGAGATCCAGAATGACCCCTTATTGTTGCGCTACGACACACTCATCATTGATGAAGCCCACGAGCGCAGCCTCAATGTGGATTTTTTGCTGGGCTATCTGAAACGAATTTTGCCGAAACGCCCCGACCTGAAAATTATCGTAACGTCGGCGACGATTGACCTGGAGAAATTTGCTGCGCATTTCGATAATGCGCCGGTCATTGAGGTGTCCGGCCGGACCTTTCCGGTAGAAATTGTCTATCGACCCTGGGATGGTGAGTATGACGATCAGTACCAGGCGATCGTGGACGGCGTTGCGGATATCCTCACCATGCCCCACCGCCAGGCAGGAGACATTCTGGTTTTCCTCGCGGGAGAGAGGGAGATCCGGGAGGCGGCACACGCCATTCGCCGCGCTCAGTTTCCGCACCTCGAAATTCTTCCACTCTACGCGCGCCTGAGTCTGGCAGAGCAGCAAAAGGTGTTTCAGGGGCACCGTGGACGCCGCGTCATTCTTGCGACCAATGTTGCGGAAACTTCTATCACGGTTCCCGGAATCGGCTTCGTGATCGATCCGGGTTACGCCAGAATCAGTCGCTACAGCGTGCGCACCCAGGTGCAGCGGTTGCCGGTCGAGCCGGTATCACAGGCGAGCGCCAACCAGCGCGCCGGGCGCTGCGGGCGGGTAGCTAACGGGTTGTGTATCCGGCTGTATTCAGAGGACGATTTTGGGCAGCGTCCGGCCTACACTGATGCAGAAATCCTGCGCACCAATCTCGCGTCTGTCGTACTGAAGATGCTCACCATGCGCGCGGGTGATATCGAGGAATTCCCGTTTATTGATGCCCCTGACCGGAAGATGATCCGGGACGGCTACAAGCTTCTGGAAGAGCTGCAGGCGGTCACGCTGACCGGTGATCTGACTGACATCGGCAGGCGGCTGGCTGCGTTGCCACTTGATCCGCGTCTAGCCCGAATGGTCATTGAGGCCGAGAAGCTCGGATGTGTCAAGGAAATCCTGATCATTGCGGCGGCGCTCACCATACAGGATCCTCGAGAAAGACCAGCGGAAAAGCAGCAGGCGGCTGATGAAAAGCATCGTCGCTTCAAGCACGAAGAATCTGATTTTCTCGCGTACCTGTCATTGTGGGATTACGTGGAGCAACAGCGCCAGGAGCTTTCGCAGAGTCAGTGGCGCAAGCAGGCGGGAAGGGAATTTCTCTCCTTTATGCGGTTGCGCGAATGGCGCGACCTCCACCATCAGTTGCGACTGGCGATAAAGCATTCGAGCGTAAAGGAGAATCAGGAGCCGGCCAGCTATGACGCTATCCATCAGGCGCTGCTTTCAGGCCTGCTCAATAACGTGGGCGCCAAAGCGGAAGAGTCGAAGGAATGGGAATATGATGGAACGCACAACCGGAAGTTCGCCATATTCCCAGGATCTTCTCAAAGCAAAAAAAAACCCAAGTGGCTGGTTGCCGCCCAGTTGCTCGAAACATCCCGTCTCTTTGCTCACTGCGTTGCACGGGTGGACCCGCAATGGGTACTCTCACTGGGTACGCATCTGGTCAAGCATCATTATTATCAGCCTCATTATCAAAAAAAATCAGGGCAGGTAGTCTGCTTCGACAGAATTACTCTCTACGGTCTGCAATTATCTGACAAGGAGCGGGTGAATTACGCGCGAATAAATCCGGCCGAATCCCGGGAAATATTTATTCGAAGCGCCCTGGTGGAGGGGGATTATCCGGCGGCAGCAAGGTTGAAGCCGGGCGCTTTCTTTTCCTGGAACCGCCAGCAGATCAATGAAGTTGAGCAGCTGGAAGCCAAAACCCGTCGCAGCGACATTCTTGTTGACGATCAGGTGATATTTGATTTTTACGACTCGGTCATTCCACAGCAGATCGTGAATCTGGCCGGATTTGAAAGCTGGAGAAAACAGGCAGAGCGGAGCGACCCGGAGATTCTGCATTTTCCGCCCGGGCTTTTACTGCAACGCACAGCGAACGACATTACAGAAGCAAAGTTTCCCCGCTATCTGGAAATTGAGGGAATGCAACTCCCGTTAACTTATCATTTTGAACCGGGACACCCGGATGATGGTGTGAGCCTCGGCGTTCCCGCAAGCGTTTTACATACATTGCCGAAGCATAGGCTCGAGTGGCTGGTTCCCGGATTTTTACGGGAAAAATGCATTGCTCTCATGAAGAGTCTGCCGAAGCACTGGCGAAAAAAATTTGTTCCGATTCCACAATATGTCGACCGGATTCTTTCCAGATTAAAAGCTGATAATAAACCTTTGCTCGAAGCCATTGCGCAGGAGCTCAGTCGTGAAATCGGCGAAAATGTTTCAACCCAGGATTGGCCGCAGGCGGAACTGGACGATTTTTATTTGTTAAACATTCAGGTTCTGGATGATCGCGGGAAGGTTATTGATCGCGGTCGTAACATGGAAATATTACAGTTACGTTACAAAGACCATGTTCGCCAAAGTCTTCAGACGGCCGGCGCCGACATGGAAAAGGAAAATATTACGCAATGGAATTTTGGGGTTTTACAAGAAAGTTGTAATTTAAAAAGAGGAAGTGTTAATGTACGCGCGTTTCCGGCCCTGGTAAAAGAAATTAACGGACTTGCAATACGCATGCTGGATAATCCCCAGGATGCGCACCTGAAAACTCGTGAAGGTTTAGTGGCGCTGGCAGCGCAGCAAATGTCGCAATCGGTGCGGTATCTCGGCAAGTCGCTGTTGCGCAACCGGGATATGGCGTTATCGGTGATTGCGCTCGGAACTCGCCAGCAGGTTGTAGACGATATTATTTTTGCCGCTATCAATCAGGCATGCTTTGCCAGTGGCGAGTTGCCGCGTACCGAGCAGCAGTTCAATCAGGCACTGGAGCAGGGGGCCGCCCGGATTGTCGAATTAGCCCAGAATATAGAAGTGGTATTGCTCGACGTACTGGCGCAAGTGGTACAAATCAGAAAATCGATCAAAACGAGCAAGAATGCCTTGTTGCTGGCGACTGCGGTGGCGGATATCAATGCCCAGCTGGATCAGCTTCTGTACCCCGGATTTCTGCAGCTGACACCCGCGGACTGGTTTGAGCAGTATCCGCGTTATTTGAAAGCCATTGCCATCCGGATCGAGAAGGCCCCGCAGAATATCTTGCGGGACAAGGCGCATACCGGCGTGCTGGGATCTCTGTGGGCGCGGCATAAAGACAGGCTGGAAGCGGAAGGCCGAACCGCCTACCTGCTTGATGAGCAGTGGCAGACTTATCGCTGGATGCTGGAAGAGCTGAGAGTGTCCCTGTTCGCTCAACCATTGCGAACGCGAATGCCGGTTTCGGAGAAAAGGTTGCAAAAATACTGGAAGGAAAATGTGCAACGGCAGTCGTTCTGAGCCGCATGAATTTTTTCCGGTTTACGTGGAGGCAGCACGGATGTTCTCCCCCGTGAATAGTTGAAACACAGAAACACGGCTCTGGAGACGGCGCTAGACCTTCAGATGAGCTTTAAAATTTAATGAATAGGACCATTTGGAGTACCTCATGAACTACAAGTTTTATATGGCTGCAGCGCTTGCGTGTGCATATGGTTTACCCGTAGCTGCAGATCCGCAATTCTATGGAAAAGCAAATGTCA
The DNA here is from genome assembly GCA_964641175.1 of uncultured Cellvibrionaceae bacterium. GTDB lineage: Bacteria > Pseudomonadota > Gammaproteobacteria > Pseudomonadales > Cellvibrionaceae > CAYNST01. Next base: position 34,142 of record CAZXLJ010000008.1, on the reverse strand, counting down.
CCCTGGAGTATGCAGATATCGGCGGTGAGTCGGGGGATTCAGAAACCATCGAGCTGGTAAGCAACGCGTCGAGAATCGGGGTGAAAGGATCAGAAACCATCCATGACGGGCTGGAAGTAATCTATCAACTGGAATATGAAACGTATTTCGATGACGGAGTAAATGGTGGGCAGCGATTCGGCCAGCGCAATATATTTGCGGGAGTTCAAGGCGGTTTCGGCAAGCTCATTGGCGGACACTTTGATACACCATTGAAAGCGTCTCAGGACAAGGTGGATCTGTTTAATGATCTGCGTGGCGATATCAAGAACTTGATTACGCCCAATGAACTGCGTACAAGCAATACGGTGATGTACACCACTCCGAGCATGGGTGGCGTGACGGTCAATCTGGCGCATATCGCCAGTGAAGAGGAAAACATTGACAGCGGGGTTTCGGTATCGATCGGGTTCCAGAGTGGCGGATTCTATATTTCTGGCGCCATGGAGCAGGACGTTGACGGAGAGTACACAGAAGCCCAGCGGATTGTCTCTCTTTACAGTACTCCACAATTTCAGGTCGGTGCGCTTTACGAAATCAATGAAGAAGCGCTGGCAGACAGTGAAAGCGGATGGATACTGTCAGGCCTGTATAACATCGGCAAGAGCTGGGCGCTCAAGGCTCAGTACGGTCAGTCGGACATGATTGTAGAGGGCGGCGAAACGCTTAGCCTGGGGCTGGACCACATCTATACAAAAAACTTCAAAACACTGGCATTTGTGACTCGCCATCAGTCCGATGACGACGCTATTGACAATATCTATGCAGGCGTAGGACTGGATTTTAAATTCTAGAAGCTGTTTCATAACTCGCGAGCGAAGCCGAGACAAGGCGAAAATGACCGAGAACGCGAAGTTTACGTGGAGTAAATGAGCAGTCTGAGGCCATTTTCAACGTGGTATCGGCGAGTGCAGCAGTTATAAAATAGCTTCCAGGAAGACAGTCTCAAGGTACCCTTGCAATCCTGCACTGCAGGTGTGCGAGGGTCAAGATGCAGAAGATGCTCGGTCTGTTCAGGCGGACTTGTCAGTTACTCGATATAAATTGCCCGAAAATCATTTACATTGGTTCGAGTCGGGCCTGTCACTACAAGATCCCCAAGCGCTTCGAAGAAGCTGAAACTGTCGTTGTTCGCAATGTATGACTGCAGGGACAGATTGCGTTCTTCGGCTCGTGCCGGAGTGCCGGGCATCAGTACGGCGCCCGCATTGTGTTCCGACCCGTCAATGCCGTCCGTATCGGCCGCCAGCGCATAGACGCCTTTCACGCCTTTCAATTGCGCAGCCAGAGATAGTAAAAATTCCGTATTGCGGCCTCCGCGACCCGTTCCTCCTACCGTTACTGTGGTTTCGCCGCCAGACAAAATGACGCAAGGTTTTTTTAAGGGCTGATCATGGACGAGGATGTACTGGGCGATGCCAGCCATTACCTTGGCCACTTCACTGGATTCTCCTTCAATGCGATCACCAAGCACCAGCGGTGTGATTCCACGCGAAGACGCCAACTGTGCCGCTGCGTCCAGTGACTGTTTCGGAGTGGCGATCAGCCGGAAATGATGCCGGCTTGCATCCAGGCAGCCGGGTTTTGGGGTTTCTGAATCCTCGCTTTCGAGCCAACGCCTGACACTTTCGGAAATCGTTACTGAATACCTTTCGAGTATCTGCAGCGCCTGCGCGGAAGTGGTGGCATCGGCCACGGTGGGACCAGAGGCAATAACCGACGGGTCGTCCCCGGGAACATCGGAAATGGCATAGGTGAATGTTTCCGCCGGCTGGCAGCGCAGGGCGAGACGGCCTCCCTTGATGGCCGACAGGTGCTTGCGGACGCAGTTGATTTCCTGGATGGGTGCGCCACTTTTCAGCAGGGCTGAATTGATCTGCTTTTTCTCCTGCAGAGTGATCCCGGGCGCGGGCAGGCTCAACAGTGAGGAGCCGCCGCCGGACATCAGGATGAATACCTTATCCTGCGTAGTCAGGCCTTCAACAAGTTTCAGCATTGCCGTGGCGGCATCCTGCCCGGCGGAATCGGGAACTGGATGTGCAGCTTCGACGACTTTTACGCGCCGGCAGACTTCGCCGTGACCATAGCGCGTGACCACAAGCCCGGACACTGGACCACGCCAGGCTTTTTCAAATTCGAGAGCCATGGCGGCGGCCGCTTTACCCGCACCGATGACAATTGCTTTGCCGTCTCGTTCGGGGGGTAAGAGCGGTTCGAGCCGTGTTCGGGGATGTGCCGCGTCAACGGCTGCGTGGTAGAGGTCGCACAGAAATTCCCGAATGTCTTGCATCTGATACCTCCGCAAAAGGTTTCAGGCATGGTAGCAGCGACGTTATACGAAGGTCGAGGAGCGGCGTTAGAAGCGGTTCGATCTATTGGGGTCGTGTGGAAAGAAACGGGCTGAGGACTTTGCCCCAGAGGCCTGTCATCGCGGCAGGCATTTCAGATACGGTGAGGCAGATGCAATCTTCATTTTCTGTCGCGGTCGGGCGATGGATCTGCCCGGGCTCACGGACCACGAAATCACCGGCGGAATACACGCCGAATCCATCTGAAAAGCTGCCTTGCAGCACCAGAGTGACTTCGCGCCCCCTGTGATTGTGCCGGCCTACTCGGCCACCCGAGCTGATCCGGTGAAGCGCCACCCCGAATTTCTCCTGTCCAGTGACCAGGGGTGCCATTTTCATCGACGGGGTAACAAATTTCCATTTCAGTTTGCGCGGTATCAGTTTGCGGACCACCCGGGGCGGATTGGTAAGTGCGGTGTGCTTGCTGACCACGATGATATTCTCGGCCGGGGCGGGGTTATCGGTATCCGGGGTGGAGCTGGCCGATACAGCCTGTAACGATTCACTCTGCAGTTGCGGTGAATGGATGCGGGCCATCAATTTCTCGAAGGTGGCGGTATCGATCGGGGCACGGTCGCAGTTGCTGAGCAGGGTTCCACCCAGATGGTTCAGGCTCCACACGGAATTGCGACATGTCACACAAAAATGAAGATGAGCCGCAACAGACAGGCTGAGAGCCCATTCAAGGCTCCCCGCGGCATACTCCGTCAACATGTTTTCATCCGGATGGTGTTTTGCCATCAGTATCTCCGGGCAAGATTCGTATGTAATTTTTTCAATCCCATGCGTACCCTCGATTTTACGGTGCCCAGGGGCAAACCGGATTCTTCGGCGATTTCACTGTGTGACTTGCCTTGCATATATACCTGCGCCAGCACTTGTTTTTGCTCAACCGGCAGGACGGAAAAGGATTCCTTCACGAGCTCTTCATGGCGCGACTGCTGGAGTCGGACGAAGGGTTCATTCGCGGAGGAGTCGTCCCATATTTCATCGACATCAATCGGATCCTGGTTGATTTGATGGCGACTGTTGCGGCGCAACATATCGATACGGCAGTTGCGCATCACGGTGAAAATCCAGGTGCTTGCGGCAGCTTTGGCCGGATCGAAGGAGGGGGACTTCAACCAGACTTTGACCATGACCTCCTGTACCAACTCTTCAGCCGCTTCTCCGGGCAGGCTCTGATTACCGTTGGAAATGCAAAAGCCTTTGATCAATGGAGCGAAGTGCTGGAATAGCCGCGCAAATGCCTGTTCATTGCGTGAGTCTCCTACCTCTTTAAGGAGCTGGCTCCAGTCGTCATCGCGAACTTTGGCGGGTTGGGCGTTTAAAGCGTGAGTTCTCTTGTCCATGTCCTCTCCAGTCATCGTCACATTGGCCTTGGCCGGTTTAGTTGTTTTGCGCATCGGATAAAGCTCTGTTTCAGGTGGTGGTTCGAAGGCCCAAAACGTCGGCTGAAGCCTTCCGAATCGGTGCAGCGTCCGATCGGTCTTGGAAAGGCTTAGTCTGAGCGCGAGTATTGGTCGTATAGTTTTTTGCTTTTTCACGGACCACGGATTTATCCATGTTCGACAGTCGGATATGTCGTAACCCAACTGCCGGGGAATCCCAAAAAAAGCCGTGCAGACAGTGTCGAGTATCCGGTTATGCATTTTTCGCGCCTGTAGTCTCGGGGACGCCTTTTTAATTAAGAGCCGGGTTTTCCGAATGGGGATTTCGGTTGAATTGGACGACATTTGGACGAATCGACACGCTGACCTGCGGGCGTCCATTGCTCTGCAGCAAGCAGTAACGGGCGGGGGCCTGCCTGCCCTTAACGAGACCGAAACCGTATTGCCACGCGGGTGAATGCGGCCATTGAAGAGGCGACGGCATGTTCCGGATGCTCAGCACCAGCGGGTTGTGAATGGACCATATCAAAGATAAGTGCGTCTGGATCACAGGCGCCACGTCACCATTAGGTCAGGCCCTTGTAGCCACTTTGAGCGGACAGGGAAATTTCGTCATCGTCAGTTCTGATAAGACGGCTGAACTGGAAAAGATGGTGAAAGGTTCGGGCGGAAGGATCGCAGCTTTACCCTTCAGTTACCACGATAGTGACAATGCCTCCGCTTCTGTGTGCCGGCACCTGAGTGAAATTACAGATTACCTCGATCTGGTGATCTGCTGTACGCAGCTCCGCGAGCCCGAGGATGGACTGCGATTTGACCCTGCCATGTACAGGAAGACATTTGACTTCAACGTCGTGCAGGTCATAAACAGCCTGAACCTCGCGCTTCCGTTTATGCGCAACAGTACCGCGCGAACCCAGTTTGTGGTCGTCGGTAGCCTGATGGGGCTGGTGGGTATGCCGAGAGCTGAAGGCTTCGGCGCATCCATGGCCGCACTCGACTATTTCATGCGGGCGCTGCGGGCAGACGCGCAGGGTTTACCCATCGATTTGTCGTTGATCCGCTTGGGAAACGTACCATCCCAGGCCAAGTATGAAGGAAGCACGCTGGTCTCTTTGCCTTACGAAATAGACACCGAAGAGGCCGTGCAGGTCATATTGACAGCCATACGGCGACGAAAATTTCTGGTGGATTATCCTCGCAAGCTCGGATTTGCGCTGAAGCTGATCGCTTTGGGTTTTCCGTTATGGTGCAGGTGGGGCGCACCCTATCTCAGCCGGTTAAAACGCCAATGCTGGTCCGGCGGCGCGAGAGGATTGCCGTGACTGATGATTAAAAAATGAGCACATAGGGGTGGGTTGAACGAGTCCGGCGGACCAGAAAGGTAAAGCGGCGCGTGCACTTTGGAAAAAAATTGTAATTTTTACTCTTCGGAGAGCTGCGATTTGACGGTGGCGGGATTTGATAAACGCGTTGATGAGTTTCCCCATCAACGCGGCCTATCTTGCATGTCCTTGAGTTCATCGTCCTGATGAGACTTTTCCCTGATCCGTGACCATCCTTGAGTTACAAGTAGTTTCCTGTTCATCCTGATGCCTTCCTGGCGTCTCCATTTAATCTGATTCGTGTATTCCTTTCGCTTCAGTGGTGCATCCTGCTTCCCTATCGACAGACACTGCTACCTCGTCCTTTCATGTTTCGGTCCCGAACGACTGGCGTACGTCCGGTAGCTCCCAATCAATGTCATTGGTGAACCTGTTTCAGACCTTCCCGATTCTGCTTCGGCGTCCTGCCGGCTCCCTGGGTGCTGTCGATGCCACTGTTTCCCTTCGGCAACCTTCGCTTCCACTTGAAATAAATGTAGAAGTACCTGCGGCAATTAGCCAACGGGTTAAATGGCTCGCTCCACAGTAATCATCGCTGCAGCGACTGCCAGAATGGAGCCGACAATCGTGGCAGGAAAGTTTTAGGCTGTAATTATGTACAGTATCTGGCGATAAGGCTAGCCAAGGTCGTTGGTGCAGGCCGCGCCGAATGGGGATCTTCGCGCGGCTGCTACCTGGGTGTCATGTTCATGTCGATCAAGGGGACTCGACGGGCAGGAAGAGGCGTCCATAACCTCCCACAGCACTCTGCAGGAAGAATATAGCGAAATAGTTTGACGAATATTGGAGGTGCAGCGGAACCCCTTGGAAAAAGCATGCCCATTCGGCTCATCACCCCGGTAAATCCAGCTGGCGGAGGATAAATCTGCGGAGAAGTCCGCATAAATGTAAAAACATACTAAAAAATTCGGTTCTATGAGCTTATTACTGCTATTTCATCCTAATAAACTTTAAATATTAGGATGCATGTTGATGAGAGGAGGTGGCCGGGTTTAAACTAGGGAACCTCTTATCAAGAGCTATTTGGCCAAATTTTTAAGCAACCGGGTACTTGTCATGTCAAATAACGATCCCTCCGTCGGGCCTTGTGGTCGACCGATCGAGCACCGAAGTCGCGCTTTTCGCCGATCTGATGTAAAACGGTTTCAGATTCTGTTTGTAGTCCTGCCTTCCCTGTCCCTGACTCTGCTCCCCCGGCTATTCCCGCGCCAGCTATCACTATAAGTACTTGCGACAAACCTCTCGATTTTTTTGCAGTACTCGCTCTCGTGAAAATATTTGATTTCCTGAAGTAGCTGGAAGGGCCAGAGAAGCCGGGCAACCCTTGCTAAACGAGCTCTTTGGTATTCGCTACTTCAGACCTTACATCCAGATTTCCAGGCACTGGCCTGACAGGAAGCATTCCATGAGCAAAGATTCCATGAGCAAAGACAGATTGGTCATTTTTGATACAACCTTGCGTGACGGGGAGCAGAGTCCGGGCGCATCCATGACGCGGGAAGAAAAAGTTCGCATCGCCAAGATGCTGGAGAAAATGCGCGTCGATGTGATTGAAGCCGGTTTTGCCATCGCGAGCGAAGGGGATTTCGAAGCGGTGAGGGCTGTTGCCCGCGCGGTGAAGGAATCCAGGGTCTGCAGCCTTGCCCGCGCCGTCGATGCCGATATTGACCGCGCAGCGGAGGCTCTGCGGGACGCCGCGCAACCCAGGATTCATACATTTATCGCCACCTCGCCTATTCATATGCGCTATAAGCTGCAGATGGAGCCGGAAAAAGTGCTTGAGCGAGCAGTGCGGGCGATAAAGCGAGCGCGTCAATACACGGATGACGTGGAGTTTTCCCTTGAAGACGGCAGTCGTTCAGAATTCGAGTTCATGTGCCGTATCACGGAGGCGGCGATCGCTGCAGGCGCGCGGACCATCAACGTTCCCGATACCGTAGGTTATGGTGAGCCCACTGAATACGGGGCCATGTTCCGCCGGCTGATTGAAGCAGTTCCCAATTCGGATCAGGCCATTTTCTCAACCCATTGTCACAACGATCTGGGACTGGCGGTGGCCAACTCCCTCGCCGCGGTAATGAACGGTGTACGCCAGGTCGAGTGCACGATCAACGGACTGGGAGAGCGCGCGGGCAATGCGTCGCTGGAGGAAATCGTTATGGCGGTGCGGACCCGGAAAGACGTTTTTCCGGTCGACACCGGCATCGTCACCGAGCATATAGTGCCTACATCGCGTCTGGTATCCACCATCACGGGTTTTCCTGTGCAGCCCAACAAGGCGATTGTCGGCGCCAACGCGTTTGCCCATGAGTCCGGTATCCATCAGGATGGCGTACTCAAGCACCGCGAGACCTACGAGATCATGCGGGCCGAAGACCTGGGCTGGAATGCCAACCGGATAGTTCTCGGCAAGCACTCGGGCCGCGCCGCGGTGAAGGCACGTTTCGAGGAACTGGGTTATGTATTCCAGTCCCCCGAGAACCTCGCCGAAGTGTTCACGCGTTTCAAGGCTCTGGCGGACAAGAAGCACGAAATCTTCGATGAGGATTTGCATGCGCTGGTATCCAGTGTTCGCGAAACCAGGGAGGAGATCTACCAACTGGCCAGTCTGGAGGTCTGCAGCAAGACCGGTACGACACCAAAAGCGCAGGTCACGTTGACGGTGGAGGGTGTAAGCAGGGAGGCCACTGCGGAAGGCAGTGGCCCAGTGGATGCCGCCTACAAGGCTATTGAACAGATAGTGCAAAGCCGGGCCGATTTGCAGCTGTATTCGGTCAATGCGATCACCCAGGGGACCGATTCACAGGGGGAGGTGACAGTACGGCTTGAGCTCGACGGGAAGATTGTCAATGGCATCGGAGCAGATACCGATATAGTGGTCGCCTCCGCCAAAGCGTATTTGCAGGCGCTCAACCTCCTGGCGGCAACAGCCAGGCGCTCGCATCCGCAACGTGAAGGTGTTTAGTGACCCGGACCAGTAACACCGTGATGCCCGAGCGGGTAAGGGCGCATTACCTGGCGGCAATGGGGGTGGCCATTTACGTGCCGCGCTCCGCCCTGCCGGGCGCCATGCCTTTGCGGCGGCTCCCGAATGCACGCCTCGTTCAACCCCCCCCGGGTCGGGCACCCGGATCCGAAGGCCTCAAAGACGGCGGCGCGCGGGCAGGCAGCCCGGGCCTGTCAGCAGTCAATCAGATTCTCGATGCTGCAGTGGCTCGTCGCGTCGATAGAAAAGAGGATGCCTCGGTGGGAATGCCGAAACCGGTATCGCCGCCAGCAAAGGACGAAGCGGAGACGATTCGCTTCACCCTGAACCTCTGGCGCGTTAGCGGCTCACTCCTGGTAATTGATTCACATGAGCCGCGGCGGGGTCTTCCCACCACGGCTTTACTTTCCAATATTCTGCGAGCAGCCGGTCAGTCATGCGATCTTCCGGCCTGCGAAACCTTGCATTGGCCCATCCTTGCGACGTCGAGCCGACTGTCAGACGCGCGTGATATGGTGATCGCGTTTCTGGCCAGCCGCATAGCTGCCCAGCCTGTCCGACGCGTTTGGCTCATGGGCGAGTGCTGTTTCAAGACCTGTACCACCGGACAGGACCGCTACGATGAATTACTCGGGAAGACATTGACGTTGCCGTGGTTGGGCGCCGAGGCGATCATTCTGCCCAGCCTCACGGAGATGCTGGAGCGGCCCGCCCTTAAAGTCTGTACCTGGAGGGCGTTGCGTGATGCGTATTACGCCCGGTAACGAGCTGCCAGAGCATTTCGAAGTTACCGGTGTGAGCCTGGCGATCGACCGGCTCGACCACCGGCATCTCGATCAGATGGATGCCATTGAGCGCAGGGCACACGCTTATCCCTGGAACCGCGTGCATCTGGCCGCTTCACTGGCATCTCATGAATGCCTGGGGTTGTATGCCGAGCAAGGCGCTGGCGCGAGGGAATTGATAGGGTATGGCGTAATGTCCCTGGCGGCGGATGAGGCGGAACTGTTGTTACTGGTTATTGATCGATCGTGGCAGGGGCGTCATATCGGCGGAGCATTTCTGGACAGACTGCTGGAGAGGATAAAAGGTCGGGCGCGGATTGTCTTTCTCGAAGTTCGTCAATCCAATCTGGCCGCCCAGGTGATGTACGAGAAAACCGGATTCAACCAGGTTGGCGTACGACCTGACTACTATCGCGGATCCGGTCGCGCCGAGGACGCACTGCTGTATGCTATCGAGCTTTTCGACTGAAAGTTCCGCATATCCTTCGACCGTGTGCGGTGCCCGACAGGCAGGGTCAGACCGTCGATGTGGCTAGCGCCGGTTTGCTTATCGCCCTTCCGGGTCGAGTGCGGCTTTTCATTCATATCCTAGCCTTTATAATCTCGCCTCCAAAAACGATCGTGCAACAGACTGAGCAGTGATTCTGGCGTGTTGCCAGCGGCGGGATCATTTATGGAGGCAGCCATGACAGTCATGATTTTTCCCGCAGCAAGTTTCCAGGGAGCCGGGTGATGTTAAATCTATTCAAAATTGAAGGCGGCGTCATTCGGGAGTTTCCGAATACGGCGAACAGCATCAGCGATATCAGTCAGGCGGACTGGATTGATGCACTTGAACCGACCGAGGAAGAGCGCGGACTTCTGCAACGACTGTTGCGCATAGATCTGCCGGAATCTGACGATGTTGAAGAAATTGAAGCGTCTGCACGTTGTTTCGTCGACCAGGCCGGCATACATGTTCACTCCCTGTTTCTTTCGCCTTCGGAGGGGCGTCACAGCACCGTGACAGTAGCGTGCATCCTGCAACCGGAGCGTCTGATTACAATCCGGGAGGGAAACATCGCCGATTTCCGCCTGCTGCGATTGCGTGCACGTAAAGGACAGGTGATTTGCCAGTCGCCTACCGAGTTGCTGATCACGATCTTCGACCAGAAAGTCGAGAATCATGCGGATACTCTGGAAGACTTGCATCGCCAGCTGGAGCGGGTCAGCTATCTGGTGCTGGAAGATACGGAGGCGGAGCTTGAAAACGCCATCAGCAAACTGGCCCAGCTTGAGGACAGCAACGGCAAAATCCGCTTGTGCCTGATGGATACCCAACGGGATATCTCTTTCCTGTTGCGCCACCTGAAGCGCACGGCTGACCAATCGGAAACTCTGCGCGAGATTATGCGGGATGTCGAAACATTAATGTCACACACGACGTTCCTGTTCGACAAAATAAATTTCTTGATGGATTCCACCCAGGGATTCATCAATATTGAACAAAACCAGATAATTAAAATATTTTCCATCGCTGCGGGAGTATTCTTGCCGCCCACCCTGGTAGCCAGTATTTACGGAATGAATTTTGAACACATGCCTGAGCTTGAATGGCTATTGGGCTACCCATGGGCTCTGGGCTTAATGCTCTGTTCGGCGATAGCTCCGTATTTATATTTCAAGCGCAAAGGCTGGTTGTAAATTCTCGATTCCACTTGTCTTTCAATTCCGGATCGCATGGCGATCCATCACCCATAGCAGATAACGATCATGTCCAGTCCGGCTTTTGCAAGGGAAGTCTCCCGAAGGAGAACTTTCGCGATCATCTCTCACCCCGATGCGGGCAAAACCACCATCACCGAAAAACTTCTGCTTTTCGGTAACGCCATTCAGGTCGCCGGCTCTGTAAAAGGAAAACGCGGCCCCCACGCCCGCTCGGACTGGATGACAATGGAGCAGCAACGTGGAATTTCCGTAACGTCTTCGGTAATGCAGTTTCCCTATAAAGACCGCATAGTCAATCTGCTGGATACACCGGGTCACGAGGATTTTTCTGAGGATACCTACCGCACACTGACGGCGGTGGATTCGGTGCTGATGGTCATCGATGGCGCCAAGGGTGTCGAGGACCGGACCATCAAATTGATGGAAGTTTGCCGTCTGCGCGATACGCCGATCCTGACATTTATCAACAAAATGGATCGGGATATGCGCGACCCCGTTGAGGTGATGGATGAAATTGAATCGGTTCTGAAAATCGAGGCTGCTCCGATCAATTGGCCGGTGGGTATGGGTAAAGGGTTTCAGGGAGTCTACAACCTGTACACCGATACGTTTCACAAGTATGTACAGGGACAAGGACATACCATTCCGGAGGATATCCGGATTCAAGGACTGGACAGTCCCGACATGGATCGGTTGCTCGGCGTGTATGCAGACGATGTGCGCAACGAAATCGAACTGGTTCGCGGTGCCACCCACACGTTTAATCGGGAAGACTACCTTGCCGGCAGGCAGACGCCCGTATTTTTTGGAACTGCATTGGGTAATTTCGGAGTCAGGGAAATGCTGGATGCATTCGTAGACTGGGCGCCCGCACCCCTGGGACGCCAGGCCGACACCCGCCGGGTCGATCCTGTCGAAGAAACTTTTTCAGGTTTTGTCTTCAAGATCCAGGCGAATATGGACCCGAAACACCGAGACCGGATCGCATTCATGCGCGTCTGCTCGGGCCGTTATAACCAGGGTAAAAAGGTCTTCCAGGTGCGACTTGGTAAAGATATGAAAATAACCGACGCTGTCACGTTTATGGCTGGCGACCGGTCCGAGGTTGAGGATGCAGTGGCTGGCGATATTATCGGTTTGCACAACCACGGGACAATTCAGATAGGAGACGCCTTTACCGAAGGAGAAGTCCTTAAATTTACCGGTATACCGCACTTCGCCCCGGAGCTTTTCCGGAAAATCCGGCTGCGCGATCCGCTCAAAATGAAGCAGCTGCAAAAGGGGTTGCAGCAGTTGTCCGAGGAGGGGTCTACCCAGGTATTTTTCCCTCTGAACAGCAACGACATTGTGGTCGGTGCAGTGGGTGTCCTGCAGTTTGAGGTCGTCGCATTCCGCCTTAATGACGAGTATAAAGTTGATGCAATTTATGAAAACGTCAGCGTGGCAACGGCGCGCTGGATTGACTGCGAGGATTCCAAAAAGCTGGAAGAGTTCAAGCGAAAGTGCAGCGATAACCTGGCCATTGATGGGGGCGGCCATTTGACTTACCTGGCGCCAACCCGGGTAAACCTGTCGCTGACCCAGGAACGACATCCCGATGTGAAATTTTACGCGACGCGGGAACATTGATCGCTGCAGTATGCCATCGCCATTAACTCCGCCATTGTCGCTGGAAGCGCCGCGACTGAACTGTCCGGTGATTCGGCCCATCGGCCGTTTTTTTCTGCGATTGAGCGGCTGGAAGCTGGTGGGCGAAATGCCTCGGGACCGCAAGCTGATTATCGCAATGGCACCACATACATCGAACTGGGATTTTGTGTACGCGATGCTGGTGCTGATGGCCGCCGGGATAAAACTGTCCTGGTTCATGAAAAAGGAGGCCTTCATCTGGCCGGTATCGAAACTGTTTGTGGCCTTCGGAGGGATTCCGCTGAATCGGATAAATCCGGCGGGCACTGTGGACGAGGTCGCCGCTGCGTTCCGGCAGAGAGATTCGCTATGGCTGGCCATTACGCCGGAGGGCACGCGACGTAAAGTGACGCAGTGGAAAACCGGATTTCTGCGGATTGCAGAAGCTACGGGGGCGCCCGTACTGATTGTAGGCTGGGACTTCCCGAGTAAAACCATTCAAATAGACCGGTTCTGGTCTCCCAGCGGCAATCATTCAGAGGATGCCGATGCCATACGGGATTATGTAAACCAGCGGTTTCGCGGTCGTCATCCGGATTTGCAGTGAGTAAACCGGCGGGTTACCGAGTTAGCTGGTTCCTAGCTGGCTCAGCTTCTCGATGATAGTTTGCTTGATCGTCGTCAATTCGAAACGTGATAGCTGGGGGATGTTTTTGAGTGAAAGCGCGTGCAGATGCAGGCAGGGTGTGATCGCGTTCAGTTCCCGAAGGTCGCCTTTTATGAGCACGGGCAACAGGGGTGAATGCGGAGGCCGGCGCTGGTTGATCAGACGGAATCCGGTCTGCAGGGGAATCAGCCGAAAGGGGTGGGCCGGATCCCGGATCGGAATTCGTAGCATCAGGTTTCCATCCGGAGCCGGAACAATGGTGAGTCCTGTAGCGCGAATAGCGGATTCCGGCAAATTATTGAAGACGTCGTAATGTGCGAGCTGGTTGGGCAGGATGATCAGCCGGCTGCTTTCGTTGGAAGGCATGAAAATATTGTAATTGGCATATAGCTGCTGCACGGAACCTGAGTACACACAGAGTTTGTTTTCGAACTTGAGCACGAATTCATGCGCCAGCCTTCGCTGCTTGAAGGCGTCGAGGTTCCAGATCAGGTCGGTGTTTGGTCCGCCCGAAGCGCCGAGCTTGGAGTCGGGAGGCGACATCAGCGTTGCTTCATCAATTAGCCATGCAGTATGAACTCGACAGGAGCCGGGTTCTGCGCTGCAGAGCCCGGCTGCCTCTAATACTCTAGGCTTCAAATGCAGCATCTGCAAACCGGGCTCGCCTCCTGGGATAGCCCGGTCCAGGATTAGCGAAGTCTGAAAACGACCGGCACAGTAAAGACGAAGGTGTTCGATTTGATCTCTTCGGGAATGGCGGGGTAGGGGTTGGCTTTTTCAACGGCATTGCGTGCGGCCTTGTTCAAGGCTTCGAACTCACTGGTCTCCATGAACTCGATGTCCTGGACCTGACCGCTGCGGGCCAGGGTAACGGTGACCCGCACTGTTCCCTCCTGGTTACGTTTCAAAGCCATCTGCGGGTATTTGACAAAACCGCCCGTCCACTTGGTAATTTTTGAAATATAAAGCTGCTCCGCCAGAAGTCCGGCGGCAGTGACAGCTTCGTTTTCGTCATCTCTGGCGAGAATGCTGTCAGCGAACAGATCTTCTTCAGATATCAGGGCGGGACCTGTGGGCGCGGGAACGCGCGCGGGTTCACGCGGCGCTGTCGCCACAGGACCGGTATCAGCGGGCTTGGGCGTGCTTGCCACGGTCTCTTCTGGAGGCGTGGGACGTGTTGGTGCGGGCTCCTGGGGTTTGGGTTCCTGCGGTTTGGGCTCTTGCGGCCGGGGAGTCTGCTGCGCTGGAGGCTCCACTACAGCCACATCCGGTCGTGCAGGTGTCTGGGGTTCTTCGCGCGGTTTTGTCGTCGCGACCGCCGGCGCCAGCTGCAACGCCGATTTGATCGCGGAGATGCGCTCACGGGTAGGTTCTATCAGATCGTAGCGGCCTTTAAGTCCCTGGGTCTTGTCTCCGCCCGCCAGCAGTGCATCCTTGAAGCTTGACGACATGGGGACGGGCCCGATCCAGGTGCGTACCAGCAGATCGAAAAATTTCGGATCGGCAATCCTGCCCAGTTCGATTCCATTAATCGACACAACCATCCCAACGTTTACCCGCCGGTCGAAGCGCATTACGTCTCCCGCACGCAGGTTAACTTTAAGCATATTGCTGAAATCGGCCATGTTCTGGGCATGGTCGGTCAATTCTCCCTGGCCGGCGTTGATCGCAATACCCTCGACCCACATGCGTTTCAGGCGTCGTGAGAAGATACGGTCTTCAATCACGCGCAGTTCCATCGCCTTGTTCTGATCGCTCAGAATCAACTCTTTGGCATCAGCAGATGGTGCATCTGCATAGATCGCGGCAATGAATTGCTCCTTCCCCAGCTCCGTATGCATTGCCATTCCATTCAGCTGCGGCGCGGCGTTTGCCAGTGATGCCAGCCAGACAAGGCACAGGCCAATGCAAAACCTGAAGGCGGTCGATGAGAACAGATTCATATTCACTCTTTTGATTCCAAAGTTAAAACGAAACGCGATCTGTTATAACAGTCACTATTTCTTCCCGACGATTTGATCAGCTTCGTCATGAACATCAGCTTAATCGGTTTTCAGCCGCAATAATGGACGATGTCATTGAAGCAGCGTTTTGCATATAGGATAGCAGTTCAACTGAAATAGGATTTTTTCATCAACCGCCTGCAAGCGGGTTTCTAAATCCGAATAACTCAGATAATTGATCCGGTTTGGCCCGCGCGGGGTCATCACATTTTCGCGTTATACCATTTAATGCGGACAGATCGCTACAAGCTCACAATTAGTTTGGAAGCAAGAAGGAGGGCGCTGACAACCCTGTTCGGTTGCTCCGATCGCGCGTTGAGCTGCGCGTAAAGTCCTTTAATTACGACAGGTCGAGGATGCTGCTATATTTTATGCGGCTGGGCCGCGGTGCGTAGCGCAGGCTGCAAGCTTCAGCCATTCACTGCCTTTAACATTTATTCCAGCCGAGCGCCCTGCGCGAAGCATCTACCCGGATTTTCACATGTGCTCTCGGAATGCATCTTCGCAATTCAATGCAACGCCGCGTTTTTCAGTGGCCCGCCATGCGTAGAAGAATGTTATTCAGAAGGGCGAATTTAGGTGCTGCTTATAAGCAGAGTTTGCTGCGGTGTCTGGGACCTGTACTCCTCACCGCGGCGACAGGAGCATGGCCCGTCGATGAAAAGCGATTGTGGCTTCCGATAAAGTACAAAAAATATCATTTTGACCTTTTAGCCAGTGCAATCGCAGTGGAAAAAGCTCCATCCTGCGAGCAGGTAATGGAAGGGACACTTGACCTCGGGTTAAGCAAACCGGACGAGCCGGTTTTTCGTTTTCTCTGTAAAAGCGCGGACGGGCCTGGTTTTAATGTGATGGTTGACGGTAAAAGCCGGCGACAACTGACAAATGAGCAATCAGTCGAAGCGCTACTGGACGAGCAGCAATTAGAGCAGCGACAACAACAACTGGCGGAGCGTGCCCGGCAGGAGCAGGAAAAGAGAAAAAAATCACTCTGGGAACAATGCGAAACTGAAATCGCCAAAAAGGCGCGGGACATGATCGGGTTCACATGGAGTGATGCCGGGCCGCCAGAACCGGTCGCGCTTACGGAACTGGGTGCAGTTTACGAACCTCATTTCCAGTCCAGGAATCCCGCCGGCGCTGAATTGTTTTTTGTGGCGAAATGTATTGTCGAGGACGGGGGGGCGGCCGTCGTAGAATTTCGAGGTCGAGAAGGCAAAGCGCCAAAATCACGGGAGTAGACTTGGGGTCTGTATTTATATACAGTTATCGGCCGGCTGAAACAGGTTGCAAAGTAGGTGGGCCACGACGCTATACGGCCTGTCGCGGTAGCCATGGCTATTTACAGTTATAACCTTGGTGCTTTTTATAGTTAGAGCAGTCGGTGGCATGCTCCCTTGGCCAGCAGTGGAAACAGAATGCGCAAGATTATTCACTTCGATGCCGATTGCTTTTTTGCAGCAGTAGAAATCCGGGACAATCCGGATCTCGAAGGCAAGGCAATCGCGGTGGGAGGAGACCCCGGTCGCCGCGGCGTTATAGCTACGTGTTCTTACGAAGCGCGTCGGATGGGGGTGCATTCAGCGATGCCGTCTGCACAGGCGGTGAGGCTTTGCCCCGATCTTGTGATACTGCCGCCCGATTTTGCCCGCTATAGGGCCGTTTCACAAACAATGCGCGAGATTTTCAGCGAGTACAGCGATCAGATTGAGCCCCTGTCCCTTGATGAGGCATATCTGGACGTAACCCTGTCGGATACTTGCTCAGGCAGCGCCACGTGGATTGCACAAGAGATCCGCCGACGGGTGGAGGCCGAAACTGGAATTACGGTGTCAGCCGGTGTGGCCCCGGTCAAGTTTCTCGCCAAAATCGCCAGCGATTGGCACAAGCCCAACGGATTGCTTGTAATCCGACCCGGTGAAGTCGAGTCTTTCACGGCGCGGCTGGGGGTGGGCGCTATTCCCGGCATCGGCAAGGTTACCGCCAGTCGTATGGAACGTTTCGGGCTGCACACCTGTCAGGATGTGCGCGAGTTCGGCAAGGACCAGATGATCCGCAACTTCGGATCGCTCGGTCAGCACGCCTATGACTGCGCCTGGGGGCGGGACGAGCGGGAAGTTCAGTCAACCCGGACGAGAAAATCAGTCAGCGTCGAATGCACCTACCCGGAAGATCGCAGTCTCGTGCAACTCAACCCGCTGGTACCGCAACTGCTTGAGACACTGCAGCGGCGCTTCGCGGCGGTATCCACCTCCTATTCCGCACACAAGTGCTTTGTAAAGTTGAAGTTTTCTGACTTTACCCAGACGACGCTGGAAGCGCCTGCGACCGGTTCCTGGCAGGAGCGCTCGCTGTTGCTGGGTTACAATCGCCTGCTGCACGCCGCCTGGAACCGGGTCGGCAAGCCCGTAAGATTGCTGGGGCTGGGCATGCGGTTACAGCAAAGAGCGGCTGGAAATCCGCTCATGGAGCAACTGACGCTCTTCGATTGAACCGGGACGTGAATGCGATATTAATCACAGGCAGGACTATTCGAGGGAGTACGCTAATTCAAGGCAATAAGGTAGAATGCCGCGCTCGGGCCTGTCAGTCGGAAGCGTGCGCTTGTGAGTTCCCCGGGCTTGCGCCGCTAATAGCTCGCTATAATTACGCGGTGATCCTTGATACGCGGTGATCCTGAAAAGTCACGGGAAGAAGAATCGTCAGTAGAGCCGGTGCCTGGCGCCTGGCACCAAGTTGGAGATACTTTGTGAGTCGTAGAAAAAAACGTAATAAGCAAGACAGTGGCGATAAGGCCGAGATCGATTTGACGCCCATGCTTGATGTGGTGTTCATCATGCTGATCTTCTTTATCGTGACGGCGTCGTTTGTGAAAGAAAGCACAGTCAACGTCAACGTTCCCGAAGACAGCAATGCGCCACCGCCGCCGCCAAGCAATGACAACAAGTCCATTCTTGTGCTGGTCGATGATCAGAACGACGTATTTATTGATGGCCGAAGGGTGGACGTCCGATCCGTGCGATCGTTGATTGCCCAGAAGAACGCGGCCAATCCCGGTTCAAGCCTTGTGATCAGGGCTCATGAGAATGCCAATACAGAAACCTACATGAAAATTGCGGACGCATCGCGTGATGCCAATGTCTATGCAATTTCGCTGGTGCCATTCAGCAACTAGGTCAGGACGGCGATCACCGATCCGTCATTTTCCGGATCGGTGGGCGCCGTGCGTATCTTACAGGCCAATGCGGCTGGGCAGGCGCTGCTCGCAGTCGGTGTTGGATTGTGGGAGGCTATTCCAGGGGCGCAGTCCGTCCATGCTGTGCCAGGTGCGGTATTCATTGGCGTAGTCGAACCGCACTTTATGCTGGCTTTTTCCATCGATCATCTCGAAACCCGCGGGTTTCATGATTGCCTGATAGGTGGCATTGAGATACTTGATGGTGAGCACCAGGCTGTATGACCCGCCGTTATTGTCTGCCGCCCCCAGCAAGCTCCAGTGTCCACGAACCAACTCGCCGCGTGTGTTGGCATCGCCCAGACGACCCTCACTGTCCGCTCCATCGATATATTTGACGCAGGCATCAAAATTGCCGCTGGCGGCTGCTCCATCTCCCTTGAAATAGAACTCGACTTCAGCGTCGCGCAAGTCGTGGGGGGCCCAGCCCAGGTCCATGTCAGAAGCACGCAGTCGCATGCCCGGCAACGCCTGGAAGGGCAAAGCATCAACGGGAAGCCGGGCCGCAGCGAAAATCCCCTCCCCGGACGAAAACACGTCACTGGCAAAATCGGCTCCGATCAGTGAGTTCAGATCCGCGGCTTCATGATCGAGTGCCCCGATCAATGCTTCAACGAGGCTATCGTCGCGCTGGGCATGAAAGAAATCGAGCGCCTGATCGACCCGGGTGTCAAAGAGATTCTCGTCCAGCAGTTTGATTGTCAGCATCTCGAGAGCCCGCACTCGTCCGGGAAGAGATGCCAGGGTATCGGGGGTGCCGGGAACCAAATGATCGGCAATCAGGGACAGGGTTCGGGCCTGCAGACTTCCTCGGGTGAAGACTTCCGGGGGCGATCCGACAGCATGGGCTGGCAATGCAAGGTCGCGCCTTGCGTAAACCTCCTCCGCGAACCGGGCAGTTTCTGCAAGCAACCCTTGCAGGCTGGCCGGATCAGTCAAAACCTCATCCAGAGCGGTATCTTTCGTGAGTGCCCTGGCAAGGTTGGTGTACATATTGGCCGTCAGATCATTGGGCGTACCGACGGCGGATCCGATTTCGCCATAGGCGTCCTGAACGCGGTCTGCCAGAATTGTCATTACCTTGTGGATTTTCAGGGCTTTGTTAAACAGCCGGTAATCCACGCTCTGAGTGTCCCGGTCGAGGTAATCTACATCCAGATCATGGCGCCCGAGGCCGGCATTGGCCAGGATGATATCTTGCAGCTCTGGGCCTCTGACCGATGAGATCAGCGTCGTGAGCGGCGTAACCATTGCCTGATCCAGCCTGTCCAGATCATGTTGCTCAATCCTCCGACTCATCTGACCTGCGAATGGTTCACCGGTCAAAGTGTCATACCCGCCGTCGACACGGATGACAAACTCGTCGACCGCCCGTTCAAGCCGAAGGCAGAAATCCATATATTCGACCACCGTGCAGTAGTCGGTCTGCGTGCGTGGATTAAAAGAAAAGTAGCCTTCGTCGTCGGTGAAGGCAAAAGGCTCCCACGCGTCGCGAGTGCCATTGTTGTCGAAGTCTGCGAAGACCATGGCGCGGGCCAGATGGCCGTCTAGCGCGAGGCCTCTGATTGTTTGACTGACATCAGCGACTCCGCCCTCGTCCTGGCCCGTCCCGCCACATCCGGACATACTGATCAGGGTCGTCGCTAGTAAAGTAAAGATACCTGTCCGGGGTTGCCGGGATGAAAATGCCATAGAACTGCTCCTTTATGCGAGGCGAACCCGGGGCGATTACGCCAGCCGCCGGTAAATAGGGTTTAGAAACTTTCCGAGAATGAAAGGCTGAAGCCGATGCGGCGGGGAACACGGCTGCCGTCCACTTCTATTTCGTCCAGACCCATCTCGGCATCGAGCGAGAGGTTATTGAACAGGGTGAAACCGAGGGCGACGCTGTTCAGTTCTGATCCGGCCAGATTCTGCCGATAGCCGAGACGCAGGTCTGGAATCCAGCGGCTCTTGAAGTCATAGCCCATGGAGGTGTGGAACCACTGGTGTTCACCGCCAACCATATCTTCGTAAGCCGCAAGATCGGCAGCAGCCGCGATGACGAAACGGGGCGTCAGAAAGTAGGTCGCGTCGACCGTTCCGGTAGCATGACGTGTATGAACTTCATGAGCTTTTATCCGGCCTTCTTGCTGGATAAAGTAAGCAGCCGCTTCACAATTACTGCGCCCGACGCTGCCCTCTTCGATCAACCCGCAGTTCTCGCCAATCACTCCGTAGTCGAATTCGGGAGAGTTTATGTTGTTAATGGTCAGGCCGGCTCGATAGCGGGGGGCCACCCAGGTCAGACCGACATCGACAGCGACATTCGTCGTGGAGACGCGGTGGTGTTTGTATTCATCCTCGATAACGTCCTCAATGTCTTTGCCATCCAATGCCTGGAGCCGGAAAATCTGCTTGCTCAATTCCATATTGATCAGATTCAGCTTCAGGCCTCCATAAAGGCGTCCGCCCCATTTCCCGGCAGCCGCTTCCCCAAACAGGGGGCGGCTGTAACCCAACGCGATGCGTTGCTCCAGGCCGCTTTTTAGGTAGGCCGAGCTGGCGGTGGTGAACTTGGTGTTCTGGTTGTCGTAAGCGATTGGAGCATCGAGAATGCCGGCATATACCTGTGTCAAAAACTCGGCTTCCACAAAGAAGGTTCCGGAAAATTCGCTGGGGCGCCAGTACAGGGGCGTCAGGGGGGCGGTCACGGCAGCCTGGACCCGCAGATAACCTTCAGCACCCAGTTGTTCCAGCACTTTATTGAAACGGTTGAGGGTTTCTTCTATGGAGTCGTCAGTTGCAGACGGGTCATCAAGCAGATCGATAAGCTCATCGACTTCGTCCGTAAAATTGTTCATGTTGCCAAGCTCAGCATCCACTGCCAGCGTTGGAAGGTAATTGAACCGCCAGCGCTCATGGGATTCGACCGCAAGGTCTGCCATCGCGGGATTGTGGCGCGCGGCGGAGATTGAATAAGCATTGGACACCGGCCCGAGTGTCATGCTCGCTCCCGTATGGATGGTAGCGCTATGCGCGCCCCATGGGCAGCATGCAGCCAGAATGGCAACGTACAAACGTTTCACGGAGACTCCCGAGGTTTTTAGGACGAGTCAGGTGAGCTCAGTTGCGAGAAAGCTAGATTGCACCGACTGTCCTGGCCTGAAACAAGCCATGGCGCAAGCCGTCCATGGCAATGAAAACTTCTAAAGCTGTATCGTTTTAATAACAGCATTGAAAGTCGGTAATCGCTAGGCTTATAAAAACTCGGTCTTATTAGTACGAATTTGATATTAGAACGCGATAGCCATGGTGAATGGGCTACCTTACGGTGGCGCCGGCGGCGGAGAACCACCCGGTGGAAGCGAGATAACTTCAGCGTTAAGCGATTTCCCTCAGGCCTGTGCCAGCCACACGTCCCTAGCCCAATGCCAGATGGATTCCCAGCTGCGATCTGTCAATTGTTCTTTTCGAGTCCATTCAAAGACAACCCCGGCCTCATCGATGCAATAAAACCCACGAGGAAGTTCGCAAACGGGGATAAGGTGTCGCGGCATGCCCATATGCCAGGCCTTTGCGGCCACATCGGGAAGGTAAGTGTGGGAGTGGGGGTCAGCCACCGTCGCCGGTTCAAGATTTCCCAGAACCAGGTCGCTGACCGTCATCAGGAATTCGAAATAATCTGCTGGTACCGAGATCAGCATCAATTCCTGTGCATTCAGAATGTCGTCTTCCTCAGGTAGATCCAGAGGTACCGGAACTGTTTCCGCGTGTTCGCGCAGTTCTTCAATAATTTCTTCCATTCATAAACCATTTTGCTGATTGATGTGTGTGGACATTTGCGGCCGCCGTTTTCTTTCGCTGCGAAGAAAACCCCTGTTCCGGCTGATCAGTCTGGAGTTGCCGGGACTTTGTCCAGAAGCGGTTTCAGAAAGCGGCCGGTATGGGAGGCCGGGAACGAACAGATCTCCTCCGGCGTTCCCTCCGCAATAATCTGACCGCCCCCGCTACCCCCTTCCGGACCGAGGTCGATGACCCAGTCGGCGGTTTTAATGACATCCAGGTTATGTTCGATCACCACGACCGTGTTGCCCCGGTCTCTGAGTCTGTGCAGCACCACCAGCAACTGCTGAATGTCGTGGAAGTGAAGACCAGTGGTGGGTTCATCCAGTATGTAAAGGGTTTTGCCCGTATCACGCTTGGAAAGTTCCCGGGCAAGCTTGATACGTTGCGCTTCACCTCCCGACAGGGTGGTCGCCGGTTGTCCGAGGCGAATGTAAGACAGCCCGACTTCAACCAGGGTCTGCAGGCGGGCCGATATTGCAGGGACTGCGTCGAAAAACGGCCGGGCGTCTTCAACGGTCATGTCGAGGACTTCGTGGATGTTTTTGCCCTTGTACCGCACCTCGAGCGTTTCCCGATTGTAGCGCTTTCCCTGGCATACATCGCAAGGCACGAAGATGTCGGGCAGAAAATGCATTTCCACCTTGACCATGCCATCGCCCTGGCAAGCTTCGCAGCGGCCACCCTTGACATTGAAGCTGAAACGCCCGGCTTTATATCCCCGCGCACGCGCTTCTTGAGTTCCAGCAAACAGCTCCCGGATCGGGGTGAAAATATTGGTATAAGTTGCCGGATTGGATCGCGGGGTGCGCCCGATGGGGCTTTGGTCGATGTCCACGCACTTGTCGAGCTGGTCCAGTCTTTCGATGCTGTCATAGGGTGCCGGTGTAAGGGTCGTTGCCCGATTCAAGGCAATCGCGGCCACTGGATGCAGGGTGTTGTTGATCAGTGTCGATTTGCCGCTGCCAGAGACCCCGGTCACACAGGTCATCAACCCCAAGGGTAAATTGAGGGTTATATTGCGCAGATTATTCCCTCGGGCACCGGAGAGCACCAGCATCTGATCCGCTTGGGGAGCCCGCCGCACGGGCGGTACTTCGATAGTCTGCTTGCCGGAAAGATAGGCTCCGGTAATTGATCGCGGGGCGGACATTATGTCTTGCACAGACCCCTGGGCAATGACTTCACCACCGTGAACGCCAGCTCCCGGTCCGATATCAATGACGTGATCGGCGCTTCGAATGGCGTCCTCATCATGCTCCACCACGATGACCGTGTTACCCAGGTCCCGCAAATGGAGTAGGGTTCCCAGCAAGCGGTCGTTATCACGCTGGTGAAGACCAATGGAAGGTTCGTCGAGAATGTACATGACCCCGACAAGGCCCGCGCCTATCTGGCTGGCGAGTCTTATACGCTGAGCTTCGCCGCCCGATAATGAATCCGCACTCCGGCTCAAGGTCAGGTAATTCAGCCCGACGTCGACAAGAAACTGTAGCCTTTGACGCAGCTCCTTGAGAATCTTGTCGGCGATTTTCCCGCGCGCTCCCGAAAATGCCAGCTGACCAAAATATCCGCATGCCTCGCCCACCGGGAGCTCCGAGATTTCCGGAAGTGTTTTGCCGTCGACATACACATTGCGAGCATCCGCGCGCAAGCGGGTGCCGTTGCATTCGGGGCACTGCTTACTGATGAGATATTTCGCCAGCTCCTCACGCACGCTGGCAGATTCAGTGTCCCGGTAGCGCCGTTCAAAGTTCGGAATGATGCCTTCAAAGGTGTGGGAGCGCCTTACTATGTCGCCACGTTCATTGGCGTACTGGAAACTTATATTTTCGTCTCCTGATCCATGCAGAACGATATCTTTCAGGTTTTGGTCAAGAGATTCCCATGCGGTTTCCAGATCGAACCTGTAATGGTTAGCCAGAGACATCAGCATGTGGAAATAGTACAAATTACGCTTGTCCCAACCGCGAATCGCGCCGTCCGCGAGAGACAAATCTGGGCGATGAACGATTTTCTCTTCCGAGAAAAACTGTTTAACTCCCAGTCCGTCGCAACTCGGACAAGCCCCGGCAGGATTGTTGAACGAAAACAGACGCGGTTCGAGTTCGGAGAGGGAATAATCACAAAAAGGGCAGGCATGTTTTGCAGAGAAAAGCTGATCTTCCTGCTCGCCGTCCATAAAACCGATGCTGACGATGCCGTCAGCGAGTTGCAGCGCCGTCTCAAAGCTGTCCGCCAAACGCTGAGCCATGTCTTCACGGACCCGGAAGCGGTCGACCACGACCTCAATCGTGTGTTTCTTTTTCTTGTCCAGGGGCGGGGTATCGTCCAGATCGACTACCAATCCATCGACTCTGACTCGCACATAGCCATCTCGCCGCAACGATTCCAGTACATGCAAATGTTCCCCTTTGCGATCCCTGACGACCGGGGCCAGCAACATGAGGCGGGTGCCTTCGGCAATAGTCCTGACCTGATCGACCATCTCCGAAACCGTCTGCGCCGACAAAGGCGCGCCGTGGGTCGGGCAGCGAGGTTCGCCAATGCGTGCGAACAGCAGACGCAAATAATCGTAGATTTCGGTGATGGTGCCGACCGTGGAGCGGGGGTTGTGCGAAGTGGACTTCTGTTCGATGGAAATGGCCGGACTCAGGCCCTCGACATGATCGACGTCGGGCTTCTCCATAATTGAAAGAAATTGCCGCGCGTATGAAGACAGGGACTCGACGTAGCGCCGTTGTCCCTCCGCATAGAGGGTGTCAAATGCAAGGGATGATTTCCCGGAACCTGATAAGCCGGTGATCACCACCAGCCTGTTGCGCGGAATATCCAGATCAAGATTTTTCAGGTTATGCGTGCGCGCGCCGCGGACGATGATCTTTTCCACAGTTCCCCCAAGAAACGAGCGGTGGCAGTCAGAGCTTTTAACCGGGCTGCAGTATACGCAAGAACCGGAAGGAGCGTAGCAGGGGGTAAATGAAGGTGTTAAAGATCTTCCAGGTCGCGAACCCAATTGCTCGCTTCGAGTCTGTTGCGCACACCAATCTTTTTATAAACGTTATAAAGATGGCTCTTGACGGTGTGCTCGCTGACATCCAGTGCCGAAGCAATATCCATGTTGGTGGCGCCGTCTTTGATCAGCTTGAGGATCTGACGTTCGCGTTTGGTTAACTTGATATCGCTGCGCTTGGAGGAGGGCGCACGCCGGTTCTTCTCCAGGAAATGATGAAGCAGCCGCCGCGGAACCCAGTATTCGCCCCGCAGAAGTGATTGCAGGCCGCGTATCAGCTGGTCTTGAGTCGAATCCGAGAAAAAGATGCCGGATATGCAGGGCCAGTCGAGCAGCTCCTCATGCTGCGAATCATGTTCAGCATTCAGCAGCGCCGCGTTAACGTTTTCCTCAAGATCGTTGATGTCACTAATCAGGGCTCGAAGATTTTGAATGTCATGACCCTGGCAATCCACAAGGATAAGATCGTTGCCGAGGATTTCCGCCGGCAGAATTGTCGATTCGCTACTGTCCAGACCCGTCGCAGTACGCTCTCTCGACTGATTGTGCGTCACTTTGCATTCTGCGCCGACTGTCTGTCCGATAAGATCCGCCAGCAGTGCGGTCTGCATGCTTTTATTTAACGAATAAAGATAGATGCAACCAGGCCTCGCTGCATCCTTGTTAAGATCATTTGGGCTCGTAGTCACAAGCGTATCTGCCTTGTTTATCATCTTGTCCATTGCCGAATTCATCGAAGTCATCGCCGGCCAGCATCGAACAAGCTTGGCGTCATGGTGAAAGTTGCGCGATTGTAACTTAAGAGCCGCCGGTGTACTAGGGAACCTCTTCTTAAGTCCGAATAGCGTCTGGCTTACAGCGCTTTGCGAGATCAAGGCGGCGCTTCAGAGGTTCTGGATCAGGGATTGTCTCGGAAACCGTATCGCAACACCTTTCCGGGATGGCAGAAAGCAGCTGTGGACCGGAAATGGGAGGATGCAACTTCAGTGCCCGAGCTCCGCCCTCGCCATATACAAAGATACAGAGACGTCGTTACTACCGGTCCATCTGCCGGACTGGTAGAATTGCGCCCTTTTTTGAGGGTTCCAGTCACAGTGAACGGCAGCAGCAGACCAGTATCGGAGTGGCGCATCGTTTTTTCACTGGCGGCGCTGTACGTTTTTCGCATGCTCGGGTTGTTTATGGTGTTCCCGGTCATGATGCTGTATGGCATGGAGTATGAGGAAGCAACGCCTTTACTTCTTGGTCTCGCGCTGGGTTGCTACGGAATGACTCAGGCGGTCTTCCAGATTCCCTTGGGCTTGCTGTCAGACGTCTGGGGTCGCAAGCCGATTATTGTGTGCGGGCTGATCCTGTTTGCGGCTGGCAGCATCATGGCGGCCATGGCAACTGATGTCTGGGGTCTGATTATCGGCAGGGCCATCCAGGGTTCAGGAGCGATTGCCGGTGCGGTGTTGGCGCTGGTCGGGGACCTGACATCCGAGCAGAACCGGACGCGAGCCATGGCTCTTATCGGCGTATCTATCGGCGTATCTTTTTCGGTTGCAATGGTTATAGGCCCTGCGCTTGCCGCCTGGGGCGGGCTGGCGACGGTGTTCTGGTTGTCGGGTTTGCTGGCCTTGGTCGGTATTGCCATCGTTTACGGTTTGGTGCCCACGCCTCCGCAATTGAAGAGTTCGGAGCACAAACCAATGCCGCAGATGGTTCGCCAGGTCATGAGCAATGTGGATCTGTTGCGTCTGGATTTCGGAGTCTTTGCGCTCCATTTTGTGCTGACTGCGGCTTTTGTCGCCGTTCCGGTGGCATTGGCCGGCGAGGGGGTCGACGTTACATCTCACTGGCGCTATTACCTGCCCATCATGGTGGGCTCCTTTATCGCGATGCTGCCATTCATCTATCTGGGCGAACGCAAACGGCGACTCAAGGCCGTCTTTGTCGGAGCGGTGGCCGTTCTCGCGTGTGCAGAACTCATAATGAGCGTTGCTGGTGAGTTGTGGCACTGGGTGGCGGGGTTATTTGTGTTCTTCATCGCTTTCAATCTGCTGGAAGCCACGCTTCCATCCCTGGTCAGTAAGCAGGCGCCGGCGGGTAGTAAGGGGACTGCCATGGGCATCTACTCCACCTGCCAGTTCCTGGGAGCGGCAACGGGCGGCGCGACGGGAGGTCTGGTGTATTCAGCGTATGGTCTGTCGGGTGTTTTTGTGATGGGATCGCTGGTTTGCATGATCTGGGTAGCCGCGGCGCTCGGCATGCGCTCGCCCCGTTATCTGCAGACCATTACCGCGCCTTGTGCGCACGCCATTTCAGAAAAAGCCTTGAGGGAGAGTGTACCGGGCGTGGTTGAGGCGCAGTGGGTCGAACCGCTTGCGAATCTTTATCTGAAAGTCGATGGAGAGCTGTTTAAACATGAGAACCTGCAAGACTTTCTTCGCGCTGCGGGCGTGGCGTCAGCTGCAGATCCGGCAGATTTTCTGCCGCACACGGGGTAGACTGGCGGGCAATCAAAATGTACCCGCAGGTAAATCCAAATTTGGTGTTACGGGGAATCAGGGCTTGAGAGCCGGCTGGCAAACTTCATTGACATGATCAGATCGAGGAGATAGTTGTGGCGCGTGGTATAAACAAGGTAATTCTGATAGGTAATCTCGGGGGCGATCCCGAAACTCGCTACACACCAAGCGGTAGCGCAATCACTAATGTCAACCTGGCGACCTCCGAATCCTGGAAAGACAAACAGACCGGCCAGACGCAGGAGCGTACAGAATGGCATCGGGTCGTATTTTTCAATCGGCTGGCGGAAATCGCCGGCGAATATCTGCGCAAAGGAAGCAAAGTGTACGTGGAGGGGGCGTTGCGCACGCGAAAATGGCAGGACCAGGCTGGCGTGGACCGTTACACCACAGAGATTGTGGCCAATGAGATGCAGATGCTGGATAGCAAGGGTGGCAGTTCGGATTACAGTGGGGCAGGCGGCGCCCCCTATCAGGATGAGCCTGGCAGTAACTTCAGCTCTCCGCGCAGTCAGGCACCTGCTTCCCGACCCGCGGTTGCCAGCACCCCCCAAAACAATTCTCCAAAGCCGGATTTCGACGGATTCGATGACGACATCCCATTCTAGGGTCGATGGCAGGCCACCGGTTCGACCGCATTAAGCAGTAGTCGCTTGATTTCACTATCTGCGATTTGAATCGATTACGGCTTAGTGCGATGATTCATGTCAAATGACCGGGAGAAATGCATTTGGCTTATCGAATTCTTGTGACCGAGGGTCAGTCGCCGATCGGTGCCGCTCTTTGTAAGGCGCTTGAAAATTTTACATATCTGACCATTTGTCCCGCCGCGGGCAAGGTGAATTGGCAGGACGCCTCCAGTGTCCGGGCTCTGCTGGCCGAAGCGGAACCTGACGTGGTCGTAAATACCCTGCTGTGGGCAAATACTGACCTGCAGGCAATGCCGATGGACCCGGCCACCGCAATTGCCGTTTTCCAGGATCTTCAGTTGTGCATGGTGCACCTGTCCTCTCATGAAGTCTTCTCGACGCAAGTACAGATCGAGCCTCTGTCGGAATTGGCGCAAACAACACCGGACAGCCCCCGCGGGCATTTGTTTGATAGCGTGGAACAACTACTGGCAGCGCAAGAGCGTTGCCTGATTTTGCGTTTGAGCTGGTTGCTGGATTGGCCGAACGGAATTCTCGATCAAGTGTGTCATGGCTTGTTGAACGGGGGCGAATTTCCTGTGACCGATGCCTGGCGGGCTGCGCCCACCCAGATCGGGGACGTCGTGCGGGTCATCGTCGCTATGATTCATCAGATTTTGTGTGGAGCAGATAACTGGGGAGTATTCCATCTTCACTCCAGTGATTCTTGCTCCGAAGCGGAACTGGCTGATCTGGTGAGACGTATTCTGCAAAAAGAATTGCGGGCCAAGCTTCCTGAACTGGTGGTCGTGCCAGCCAGTCAGCGCCGAATCCATTCAAATGGCTGGTTGGCCGGTGTCCGTTGTACCAACTGTTTTGGAGTACAGCTGCGAAGCTGGCGGCAGGGCATCAAGAGTCGTGTCCTGGCGTGGTTGGGCAATTCCCGCAATCGCGATGGATGGCCGGCGACCGGCGAGCCCAAGACTACGCACGCCTGAACCTTGCGGCAGAGGCGTGTTATTGCTACTTGGGCTATCGCTTCTTCTATTCACGTTAGAGGCTCAAACTTCACGCTGACGACGTCCATATCTCGACGACTTTCATATCACAAAGAAACTTCATATCGTGTCGAAGCGTTTCCCTGAGCAAAAAAATGACTGCAGGCTGATATTTCCTGCAAGCATTGCCAATCACTGATATCGCTGGAATATCAGGGTCGCATTAGTGCCGCCAAATCCAAAACTATTGGACATGATTTTGCTCAATGTCGCCTCACGGTACTTTGTAACGATCGGTAAACCCCTGGCTTCCTCATCCAGTTCCGTGATGTTGGCCGAAGCGGAAATAAAATTGTTCCGCATCATCAGCAGGGAATAGATCGCCTCCTGGACGCCGGTTGCGCCAAGAGAGTGCCCTGTCAGAGATTTCGTTGAGCTAATAGGTGGCACTTTATCCCCGAACAGCTGGCGGATCGCCTTAAGTTCCGCAAGATCCCCCACCGGCGTGCTGGTTCCATGGGCGTTGATGTAATCGATCGGAGTGTCATCCGTCATTGCAATCGCTTGACGCATGCATCGAACCGCGCCCTCCCCCGATGGGGCGACCATGTCATAACCATCGGACGTGGCGCCGTAGCCGACGAGTTCGGCATAGATTTTAGCCCCTCGTGCCACGGCATGATCGAGTGATTCGATGACCAGGCAACCGCCGCCACCTGCGATCACAAATCCGTCCCGTGTGGCATCGTAGGGCCGCGATGCAGTTGCCGGCGTGTCATTGTATTTGGTCGACAGGGCGCCCATGGCATCGAAGAGGCCGGTAAGTGTCCAGTGCTCCTCTTCCCCTCCGCCGGCGAAAACAATATCCTGCTTGCCCAGCTGTATTAATTCCATCGCATTGCCGATGCAATGGGCGCTCGTGGCACACGCCGACGAAATGGAATAATTGACGCCCTTGATCTTGAAAGGCGTGGCAAGACATGCGGAGGTGGTGCTGGCCATGGTTTGGGTTACGCGGAAAGCGCCGGCCTTTTTTACACCCCGATTGCGGATGATATCGGCCGAGTCGACGACGCTTTTAGTGGACGCGCCGCCCGAACCGAGGATGATGCCGGTGCGTTCGTTGGAAACTTCTCCTTCGCTGAGGTCGGCATCCTTTACAGCCTGCTGCATTGCGATATATGCGAAAGCAGCAGCATCACCCATAAAACGAAAATGTTTACGGTCGATAAGTTCGGCGGTATCAATCTGCACTGACCCTGAAACCAGACTGCGGAAACCCTGCTCTTCGTAGCTGGGATTATATCTGACACCAGACCGGCCTGTTTTAAGTGAGTCTAATACCGAGTCGACGTCGTTGCCTATGCAGGACACTATGCCCATGCCCGTCACTACAACACGCTTCATAATGAACCTCTTAAATAAAGGACGCAAAAAAGCCAGGTTGGCCCAGATGCGGCATCAACGCTTAAACGCAGAGTAAGTTGCTCAGAAGCATTTGGAGTATTTACGCCCCAAGGCTTCCTGCGTATTGGCGAATATCCACTGGAAGCTTACGCCCGACTAATGGATGACGCGGCGCTACCGCCTGATCACGCGCAAGTATGTTCAGAAAAACTGCATTTCATGAAACAGCAAAATTATTTTTTGTTTTATCCGGTCAATGGATCAGAAGCTTTCCGTGTTTGCGAACAGACCCACCCGCAGGTCCT
Source organism: uncultured Cellvibrionaceae bacterium (assembly GCA_964641175.1). Classification (GTDB taxonomy): domain Bacteria; phylum Pseudomonadota; class Gammaproteobacteria; order Pseudomonadales; family Cellvibrionaceae; genus CAYNST01. Next base: position 3,280 of record CAZXLJ010000008.1, on the reverse strand, counting down.
TGGCAAAATAAATGTCCTTCCCGTCAACGCTTACACGGCCATCGGCAATACCCATGACAAGCTTGCGCTCTATGACTCTTTTCAAGTGAATATGGTAGGTCACTTTATTAGCCGTGGGTAAAATCTGACCGGTAAATTTTACTTCGCCGGCCCCCAGAGCGCGACCCCTGCCCGGGTTGCCCCGCCATGCCAGATAGAAACCAACCAGCTGCCACATGGCGTCCAGCCCGAGACATCCCGGCATGACAGGATCGCCTGGGAAATGACAATCGAAAAACCATAAATCCGGATGGATATCCAGCTCTGCAATGATTTCACCTTTGCCAAACTCGCCACCTGACGGGCTGATGTGCGAGATGCGATCCAGCATAAGCATATTGGGAATGGGTAACTGCGCGTTGCCCATTCCAAACATCTGACCTCTGCCACATTGGATAAGATCTTCGCGTTCGTAAGAAGATTGAGGTGTGAAAGGTTGCATATTGAGCTTGGTTCCGTATTGTTACCCGCGGGCACAGCTAAGCTGCGCACGCTTTTTGCATATGGTGGGCGATGCGCCGACTGCGAGGGAGTGCCATTCTAGCGGTAATCCCTGTGTTGTCCAGAAAAAAGACATTCACAGCCCTGTGCACGTTCGCGTTTTAATGGTGCTCTTATGATATATTCCGAGCCTTTCGTTTTAGCCTCAGCCCAAGAATATCTAAGGATTTGTCAATGATTAGAAAGTGTTTGTTCCCCGTCGCTGGTTACGGTACCCGTTTCTTGCCCGCTACCAAATCGATGCCGAAGGAGATGCTGCCCATCGTAAACAAGCCGCTGGTTCAATACGGCGTCGAGGAAGCTATGGCAGCGGGGCTGACAGAGATCGGATTTATTACCGGTCGTGGTAAGCGCGCTATTGCAGATCACTTTGATGTGAGCTACGAGCTGGAACACCAGATCGCCGGGACGTCCAAGGAGGCGTATCTGGATTCCATTAGAGAAGTTATGGCGAAAGGATCTTTTTCATTCACCCGGCAATCCGAGATGCGCGGTCTGGGCGATGCCATCATGAATGGCCAGCGGTTGCTCAGCGACGAGGCTTTTGGCGTCGTGCTGTCGGATGACTTGTGCGTGTGTGAAGACGGTGAAGGCGTTATGTCGCAGATGGTGCGACTATATAAGCAGTTCCGTTGCAGCATCGTGGCAGTCCAGGAAGTTCCTGAAGATCAGATAAGCCGTTTCGGGGTAATTGCGGGCAGTCAGATCAAAGAGGGCATCTTCCAGGTCACGGACATGGTGGAAAAGCCGGAGCCGAAAGATGCGCCTTCCAATCTCGCGATAATCGGTCGTTATATTCTGACGCCAGATATTTTTGAGATTATTGCAGCGACCCCGCCCGGCAAGAATAATGAAGTGCAGTTGACAGATGCGCTGCTGACGCAAGCCAGGAACGGATGCGTAATGGCGTACAAATTCCGCGGTCGCAGATTTGATTGCGGCAGTGTCGAAGGTTTTGTCGAAGCCACCAACTACGTTTACGAAAACATTTACTGCAAATCTCTGTAATAAAAGCCGCGCCCGCCGGATGTCCTGTGGCATCCCGCTGGCGCGCATCATCCCGGTTCCATCCATTTTCCTGTAAGCCTCCCCGGCGAATTGCTTGCGCACAGAGAGGCGCATTGATGCTTTGTGTTGTTTGACGGGAAGTGAAAGTGGGCGGAGCCGACCTGGACATCAGCTAAAGGGCAGAGTCAGAAATGAAAATGACGTGTTTTAAAGCGTACGACATTCGGGGGAAGGTTCCTGGAGAGCTGAACGATGAAGTCGCCTATCGGATTGGTCGCGCGCTGGTGGATTACCTTGATGCGCGGCATGTTGTAGTGGGTCACGACATTCGCCTGACCAGCGTCGGTCTCACCGATGCGCTGACGCGCGGGATTGTCGATGCAGGGGCGGATGTTACCCATATCGGACAATGCGGAACGGAAGAGGTGTACTTCGCCACATTTCATCTGGGCGCGGACGGCGGGGTTTGCGTCACGGCCAGCCATAATCCTATGGACTATAACGGGATGAAGTTTGTAAGAGAGGGCTCGCGTCCCATTTCCAGCGACAGCGGCCTGCGAGAAGTGCAGCAAATGGCCGAAGCGGGAAAATTCCGCGAGGTAACCAGGCGCGGGACTGTCGTGCGGCAGGACTTGCGCCCGGCATATGTTGAACACCTGCTGTCGTACCTGGATGTATCCGGGCTGAAGCCTCTCAAGGTAGTGGTGAACGCCGGAAATGGTGGTGCGGGCGCAGTGGTCGATGCGCTCGAGCCCTTTCTGCCGCTGCAGTTCGTAAAAATCAACCATGAGCCCGATGGTACCTTCCCCAACGGAATCCCCAATCCCTTGCTGCCTGAAAACCAGGGGGTAACTTCGGCAGCCGTGCGTCGGCACGGTGCTGATCTGGGCGTTGCCTGGGATGGAGATTTCGACAGATGCTTCTTCTTCGATGAAACAGGTCGTTTTATAGATGGATACTACCTGGTGGGTCTGCTGGCTGAATCTTTTTTGCTGAAATCTCCCGGTGGCAAGATAGTGCACGACCCCCGGCTCACCTGGAACACTGAAGATATTGTACAGACCAAAGGGGGGACGGCGGTGCAAAGCAAAACAGGTCACGCCTTCATAAAAGAGCGAATGCGCAAGGAAGACGCCATTTATGGTGGCGAAATGAGTGCGCACCATTATTTCAGGGATTTCGCGTATTGCGACAACGGCAGCATTCCCTGGCTGCTGGTGGCCGAACTGATGTGCCGACAGGGTAAGAAGCTGTCGGAGCTGATCGGCGAGCGTATGGAGCTGTTCCCCTGCAGCGGCGAGATAAATAACATCGTCGCCGACCCTCCGGGGCTGCTCAAGTCGATCGAAGCGCATTACGTCGGGACTGCGCTCCACGTCGACAAAACCGATGGGCTGTCCATGGCGTTTGATGCCTGGCGGTTCAATGTGCGTAGCTCCAGTACGGAGCCGGTGGTGAGATTAAACGTGGAATCTCGTGGAGATCCGGCTCTAATGAAGCAGAAAACGGATGAGCTGTTGTCGATGATTCGGGGTTGATCCTCGATCATGATGCCAATTGCCAGGGGCTGCAGGCGAGTGCAGATTCGTTCATCAAAAGAATTTAGAAAAGTTTTTACATTAGTCGTTGACAGAGGTGCAGTGCCTCCATATAATTCGCGGCCTCTGATGAGCAGCTTTTAGAAAGTTTCGGTGCGGGGTGGAGCAGCCTGGTAGCTCGTCGGGCTCATAAC
>CAZXLJ010000007.1:6920-56633 GCA_964641175.1 uncultured Cellvibrionaceae bacterium | reverse complement strand
CCAAGAAAGCGCGCATTTTACCGCGAATTTCCGCCATTGTAATCCATGGTCGTAGATTTCGCTTCAGAAAATGGCCGTTCCTACGGGATGCATACCAACTACCGCTTGTAAATGGGTCCGGACATCCCGCATTCCCAGACAGGCCGCCCTAGAATTTACCTGTCATTGCAAACCGAGCATTTTGTTTTAACGACTCTTTTAACGTTTATGCCATGTACAGGCCACCATTTACATGAATCGTCTCTCCGGTGATATAGCCAGCACCGTCGGTACATAGAAAAGCTGCAACCTCTGCGATTTCTTCCGGTTGACCCAATCGAGCCAGGGCTATCCCGTGAAGAAGCGCGCTTCGCTGGGAATCTGCCAAACCTTTTGTCATATCAGTCTCAATAAAACCCGGGGCAATACAATTCACTGTAATATTGCGCGACCCGATCTCCTTTGCCAGAGACCTGGAAAAACCCTCCACTCCGGCTTTCGAAGCAGCATAGTTGCACTGACCTGCATTCCCCATGCTACCAACCACGGAGGTGATACTGATAATCCGACCCCACCGGGCTTTGGTCATCCCGCGCAGACAAGCTTTGCTCAATCTGTAAATGGCGTCGAGATTTGTCCTCATAACACCGAACCATTCATCTTCGGACATACGCATCAGGAGATTGTCACTGGTTATCCCCGCATTGTTTACCAACACGGCAACCGGCCCATATTGGGAGGTGATGTCATTGACCAGCGAGACGCCGGCGTCCGTCTGGCACACGTCCAGAGCCATTCCTCGGCCTTCGATGCCCAGTTTTGCAAATTTTTCGCTGATTTTTTCTGCACCGCTGTCCGACGTCGCTGTGCCAATAACAACGAATCCCCGCTCACCGAGACCAACGGCAATTGCAGCTCCGATACCTCGGCTGGCTCCGGTCACCAGTGCTATACGTTTTTCACTCATAGTTCCCCCTTGGACCGGTTTTTAATTATTTTGCGTCTTGACGAGGAAATCCAATAACGCAGCCATATTTTCGGGCTTTTCCGTCGTGTGAACTTTCAGCCCGCGATCAATACGTTTAGCCAGGCCGGCAAGCACCTTGCCCGGGCCGCATTCAACCAGCGTTGTCGCGCCTTCCGCCATTGCCCTGCGCACACAATCCACCCACTGTACGGGGGCGTAAATCTGCTCGATCAGTCGAGCGCGGACAGAAGCCGCGTCGGTAGATATCTGCGCGTCAACATTCTGGATTACGGGTATTCCAGGCAATGCAATTTCGACTTCCTGCAGATGGGCGGCGAGTTTATCTGCGGCGGGCCTCATCAGTGAGGTGTGAAAGGGCGCGCTCACCGCAAGCGGTACCGCCATCTTTGCGCCTGCCGCTTTGCAAAGATCAGTTGCACGCTCGACCGCTTTCACGTGGCCCGCAACCACGACCTGCCCGGGCGCATTAAAGTTTACTGCCTCCACGACTTCGCCCTGCGAAGCTTCCTCGCAGATCGCTTTCACCTGATCGTCATCAAGACCGATAATGGCCGCCATGGTTCCATTTCCGGCGGGAACCGCCTCCTGCATGAATCGGCCGCGTAGCTGAACCAGACGCACTGCCTGTTCGAAGGGGATACCGCCGGCACACACCATGGCAGACCATTCCCCCAGGCTGTGACCGGTCATGCAGACCACGTCCACTTCCAACTGGTCACTTAGTACCTGCCAAATGGCATAGCTTGCCGTCAAAATGGCAGGCTGCGCAAATTCCGTAAGATTGAGCTGGTCCTGCGGGCCGTTCTGGATCAACTGCCACAAATCAAAGGACAGCTGTTCGCTGGCCCTGGTAAAGACGTCTCGTATGACGGAGTGATTCAGTGCCAAGTCCTTTAACATACCCACTTGCTGGGACCCTTGGCCAGGAAAGATGAATGCCACTTCACTCACAGGTTTTTTCTCCTTTGGATGATTTGGTCATGGCTGCCGCAATCATGGAGGGAAGCGCACTCAGCGCTTGATCATGGGCCACGCGGAGTGCGGACTCAAAAGCATCCGGCGACGCCGCTCCGTGGCTTTTCACCACAATACCATTCAAACCGAGAAAAGCTGCCCCATTGTGGGAACTCGGATGATGTGCGGACCGCCAGCTTTGCAAATAGGATTCGGCGAGCTTTTTTACCACCCGAGCCTTCCGGTCCACATTGAATACGTTTGACAGTCGCGAAGACAGTAATTGGAATGCACCTTCACTTGCCTTCAACACTGCATTGCCGGTAAACCCGTCGCAAACGATGACATCCGTGCTTCCTTCATAGATATCATCACCCTCTACAAACCCAATGAAATTCAAGGTGCTTTGTTGCCGCTGCATCAATTCCAGGGCATCGCGTCGCAAATTGTCGCCTTTCTCAATCTCGCGACCCATATTCAGCAGCCCGACACTGGGATTTAGGTTACCCGCCGTCTGCGCCATCGCCGCACCCATAATCCCGAATTCAAGTAGCTGCTGGGCGGACGCCGAAACGTTGGCACCGAGGTCAAGAAGATAACAATATCCGCGCATAGTCGGCATTGCCTTGCAAATAGCGGGTCTGTCAATGGCTGGCAAGGCACCGAGATACTTCAGCCCGAATCCCATCAATGCACCGGTATTACCGGAGCTCACACATGCCTGAGCCTGCCCCTCGGCGACGAGTTTTATCGCTTTTGCCATTGAAGAGTGGGTCTTGTTGCGTAGGGCGTGAGCCGGGCGATCGGACATGGTTACTGACTCGGACGCATCCAGATAAGATACGCGATCGCTGGCTGGCAGTAATTCCTGCAGTACGGGCTCAACCCCCACCAGAACCAAATCTACAGAGGGGTTTTTTTTTATGAAATGAGCGGACGCAGTGACAGCAACCCGAGAACCACTATCGCCCCCGGTTGCGTCAACTGCTATTCGAATTCGCGCTGGCAATAACTAGATATCGATCAGTTCTTATTCGTCGTCGCTGCTACCGATGACTTTACGTCCACGATAAAAGCCATCTGGCGTCATGTGATGACGCAGGTGCTTTTCTCCCGACGTGGAGTCAATGGATAACGCCTGCGCTGACAATGCATCATGGGATCGGCGCATGCCACGTCGTGAACGGGATTTTTTACTCTTCTGGACGGCCATAACTTATACCTTTTCGCGTATTTCTTTGTAACCATTGAATAAAGTCAGTGGCTGGCTCTGTTTCCTGCTGACCAGACCACTTTCTTCGAAAACTTTCGGGAGCCGCTATTTCTTTCTCAACTGTTCCAATACCTGGAATGGGTTCGCTCGCACAGACTGCTCCTCTGCACCCTGTTCCGACTGGAAATAGGCAGGATCGACACAATTATGCTCGTGATATGAGACATAGGGCATGCCTAAAAGTATCTCGTCCTCCAACATGTGAAAAAGATCCGCAGTCTCCTCTTCGACCAACCACGGCTCCACGTTGTGGGACAACGCCTTTGCCTGCTCCTCGGTGGCTACGATACCCACCAGAAAATCACAGCCGATATCAAGCTCTAAAGGGTTGAGACAACGCTGACATTGCCGAACCACACCGCCGGAAATCCTGCCTTGCACCTGGGGCCTTCGTTCATAATCCAGAACGAAGTGCAATTTCGCGTGAACACCTTTTACTGCTAAAGTAGCGTCCGCCAATCGCTTTAAGTCGTCGCTTCCCACATAACCCTCCAGAGAAACGCCCAAATGCGCCAATTTGCGTGGCTCTACGGTTCTTGGAAGATGCTTGATGTGGGTACCCTCGGACATAGGCGCGCAATAATATTGACTTGAATCGCCAGTGTCAAAGAAAAAACTGCATTCAAACCCTTTATGGACAAAACCTTCCCTGGAGATGCTGACGTCATGACCTATCAGATTATCCTGGCGTCTTCTTCGCCCTATCGACAGCAGTTAATGCGACAGCTTGGGCTCAACTTCACCTCAATCAGCCCTGATATCAATGAATCGCACTCCAACGATGAGTGCGTGGAATCGATAGTTCAGCGGCTTGCCATCAACAAAGCCCGCGCGGTAGCAGAAAAGTATCCCGACACGCTGATTGTAGCGTCCGACCAGCTGGCATCGCTTGATGGTCTACCTCTGGGCAAACCGGGAGACCACAACGGCGCAATTTGTCAGCTCCAAAGATGCTCGGGGCGGTCAGTCACGTTTTTCACTGCAGTGTGCCTGCTTAGTCCCAAGTCAATACTTTGTGACCTTGTCACTACCGAAGTGCATTTTCGCCATCTGACCGCCCTGCAGATTGAAAATTACCTGAAATGCGAGAAGCCCTATGACTGCGCGGGCAGCTTTAAGTGCGAAGGACTTGGCATTGCCCTGTTCCAGTCCATCAAGAGCACTGATCCGACCGCACTGATTGGACTCCCACTGATTTCCCTTAACCTCATGCTTGCACACGCCGGGATCGACACGCTTTCCGGCTGAAATCATCCAGAGGCTATTCGGCCTTGAGCGGAGAATCGGACTCCTTCCCGACCTTTAAAGAACCCCCGGACAAACCAGCCAGGATCTGAGGAAACGAATCAATTGAAAAACTGGGGAGATAGCCCACCAGCCGGTCTATGTGATGCGCCCCATAGGTGACGGCAACACGCGCTACCTCTGCACGCCGCGCCATTTCCATATCGTATTCGGTATCACCAACTACCAGGGCGTGCTGCCTGGGGTACTTAAACTGGTCCAGAAGCTCAAATACCATTAGCGGATCAGGCTTGGAACGAGTTTCGTCAGCGCACCTCGAACCGTGGAACAAGGTGGTCAGCTTGAGGCTGGCAAGTATCCGGTCCAAGCCCGCTCTCCCCTTGCCCGTAGCAATTGTCAGCATGTAACCTTCATCCCTCAATTTGATCAAAGTCTCCTCCACCCCCGCAAACAACGGTGACGGGACGTCATCAAGCTCAAGGTACCACTTCTTATAACTCTCCCTCAATCTGTGCAACCTCTCGAGCGACGCCCCCGGATATAACTTGTGCAGGGCCTCCATGATTCCCAACCCGATAATGTCGAGAACGGTCTCCTCGGGTAGAACAGTCAGCCCAACATCAGCTGCCGCTTTTTGTACACAGACAACAATTTTCTGAGTTGAATCGCACAACGTGCCATCCCAGTCAAAGATCAGTAACACAGATTTTGCGACTCCCTGATGACATACGTTTCAGCGGAATCGAAAAGTCCGGGGGCAGATCTGCTGAAACCCTCAAAATAGAATTGTCTTGAAGAGTCAGCTGCAAGCTACTGGCATGCAAGCATAAACGCTTAAAATTGTATGCAGAGACCAGGTCGCTGTTGCATGCCGTTTCGCCATATTTCACATCACCGACCAGAGGACATCCGGTATGACCGGCGTGAACTCTTATCTGATGTGTGCGGCCTGTCACTGGCTGCGCTTCCACGAGGGTGGCCACTCCGAAACGCTCTATCACCCGAAAACGCGTCAGCGCCTCTTTTCCCAAAGGGTGAACCTTTACCATTCTGGAGCCATCTGGGAGCTCGTAACGCTGGAGCGGAACCGAAACCTCGGAACTCCGTGCTGGCCACTCCCCCTGAACCAAAGCAATATAGGTCTTGGTGATCCCTTTACGCTCTCTGAGCATTGTCTGAAACCAACGAAGCGTGCTGCGTTTGCGCGCGATCATGATACAGCCAGAAGTCTCTCTGTCCAGCCGGTGTATCAGCTCCATAAAGCCGGAATATTCTGGTAGCTGGCGGAGCGCCTCAATAAGCCCCAGGTTGATCCCGCTACCGCCGTGAACGGCCAATCCGGCAGGCTTATTAACTATTAGAAGCCCATTTTGATCATAGAGAATCCCCTCTCTCAAACGCCCCACCAAGCTCTCGCTGGGTTTATGCGCCTCTTTGGCGTCAGCGGTGCGGATCGGAGGAACTCTTACCATGTCTCCCACCTTGAGCTTTCGATCCGGCTTTGCCCGCCCTTTATTAACACGCACCTGCCCCTGTCTAATGATCCGATAAACCGCTGATTTGGGCACCCCCCGCAACCTTGTGGATAGAAAGTTATCGAGCCGTTGCTCGGCTTGATCCTCTGTCACCTGATAAAACTGCACTTGTTCGATCATATCGGCCATCGAAGTAACTCTGCCAAACCTGCATTCTAGCAAGGATGAGCCTCCATACCCACGAACGGCGCCAATTGCTTAATACAAAGTGAGCTGCTATATTCCGGCGTTGCGGGCGTAGAAGCCCGGCGCGAGCCGAAGCAAGCATTGCATGTTGGAATGCGAGGCTGCGGGTTGCACTCCGCGAACGCGGGTGTAATCTGATTTACCGGCGCGTAGTTATTTTTTAAGGTGCTCGTATCTTAACGAGCGTGACTGAAATGGTTTGCAGGTCCCTGGTGGGCATTGTTATTTTGAACTAATTTTTGAGCACAGCTTTTCAGGCCAACAACTGGCATTGCGATTCACTCATCGATGTAAAGACAACTGTATTACAATCTCACGACAACTTTACTGTCGCGCGACGTAAAAAAGTGATAACTCAGCTAAATATAAAGGTGACGTCCTTTCAGCCTCGGAGATCCTGATCCGGCAATGTTGTCCGGGCAACGCAGGCGTAGAAGCAGTAAAACGGAGAGAGTGCAACCAGCCATCCCAACAGGATGCCTGCTGACCACCGTTTGGTAGTTGTTGCTACACCCGAGGCCTACCGTGCCGCCTGAATAATTGGAGGCTTTAGAGGATTAGTCGACACCTGTTTTAGCGAGTCGGAATTTCTGAGGCTACGATGATGATATTAGCCTGCCATTAGTCGGAATACTGGAAGCAAGTCTCACAAGAAGACCAACAATCGGCGGATACGCGGCAAAAACGCGCACTACGCCGGACAGCATTTATGAAGACACCCCGGTGGGCGTGTCACTTTCGGTTAACGGACAATTGAACCACCGAAATCGCCGTTGTTGCCTCTTGAGATATGTTCTTTGCACCACCCGCGGCTTGCGCAACGCAAGAGAATACTGAATGAAAAGAATGCTTATTAATGCCACCCAGCCAGAAGAGATCCGGGTGGCGCTGGTGGACGGCCAGTGGCTGTATGACCTAGACATCGAAAATCGGCAAAGAGAACAGAAAAAGGCCAATATTTACAAGGGTCGCATAACCCGTGTCGAACCTAGTCTGGAAGCTGCTTTTGTTGACTATGGTGCCGAACGGCATGGATTCCTCCCCCTCAAAGAAATTTCCAAAGAATACTTCCGAGGTCGCGATCGCGACGGCGACAGTAATCGGGTCCGCATCAAGGACGTTGTCAAAGAAGGAATGGAAGTTGTTGTCCAGATCGACAAAGAAGAACGTGGCAACAAAGGTGCGGCACTTACAACTTTTATCAGTCTCGCCGGACGCTACCTGGTGCTCATGCCAAACAATCCTCGTGCCGGAGGCATCTCCCGACGCATTGATGGCGATGACCGGACGGAGCTAAAGGATGCACTGAGCAAACTCGACGTACCTCAGGGTATGGGTGTCATTATCCGCACAGCAGGGGTCGGGCGCAGCGCCGAAGAGTTGCAGTGGGACATGAATACCCTGCTCCAGCTATGGCAAGCCGTGAAAACCGATGCAGATCAGGCAACCGCACCGCACTTTTTATGGCAAGAGGGCAATGTCATAATCCGGGCTCTCAGAGATTATTTAAGGCAGGATATCGGCGAAATTATTGTCGACAACAAGGATGCCTACGATCTCTGCGTTGAATATGTCGAGCGGGTCATGCCTGGAAGCCGCAATAAAATCAAGTTCTATGATGAATCGGTCCCGCTATTCAACCGTTTCCAGATTGAAGGTCAGATAGAGACTGCGTTCGATAGAGAAGTCAAGCTCCCCTCGGGAGGTTCGATCGTGATCGACATCACCGAGGCGCTTGTAAGCGTAGATATCAACTCTTCACGAGCCACTAAAGGGGCCGATATTGAAGAGACCGCCCTCGCCACTAACCTGGAAGCTGCCGATGAAATCGCAAGACAGCTGCGCCTGAGAGATATTGGGGGCCTGGTAGTTATCGATTTCATCGATATGCAGCCTGTTAAAAATCAAAGGGAAGTGGAAAACCGAATGCGGGATGCGCTAGAAATGGATCGCGCACGCGTCCAGGTCGGTCGAATCTCCCGTTTTGGGCTGCTGGAGATGTCTCGTCAGCGCCTTAGACCATCGCTTGAAGAGACAACATCCAAAATCTGCCCACGCTGTGCAGGCCAAGGAACAATCCGCGGAACAAAATCCCTCGCACTTTCGATTTTGCGGCTGGTAGAAGAAGAAGCGAAAAAAGATCGTAGCTCGGAAGTACGCGCCATCGTGCCTGTGACCGTCGCAACGTTTCTCTTGAATGAAAAGCGTGAAGCCATCAGTCATATCGAAAAACGACATAACGTCCGGGTGGTAATATTGCCCAACGCTGAGATGGTCACCCCGCACTTTCAGGTAAACAGGCTGCGGCAGGACGAGATCGAAGAATCCGAAGCCAGTTACAAAATAGCCTTCAACACCAATGAAGAGGCCCATGAAGAGGCTTTGGATGAACGCACGGTACAAACACCACTCGCCGGCCCCTCCGTTAAATCCTCTGCCATGGTCACCGCTCCTCCTGCGCCTGCGGCCAGAACTGTTGAAACTCCGATCAAGACAGGTTTTTTTGCTCATCTGGTAAAGGGCATCGCTGACTTTTTTGCCACAGCTAAAATAGAAACTAAAGAATCTCCCGAAGTGCCGCCTGCTCACAACAAACAAGTCCGGCGAACCAGAAACAACCAGCACAGGGATCGTCGCGATCGTCGCGATCGAGAGACAATTGTTGATAACCTTACCCCGCGCGATGACACTAAAATTGCCAAAGAAACCCCACGAGCCGACAAACCGAACGGCAACAGTCGTTCCGGAGAATCTACGGGTCGACCTGATCGCAATCGTAACCGCCGCCAACGCAAAAGTGGCGATTCAGAAAATGGTTCATCAAATCGTCAAAAATCGCCCCCTGCAGCAGTTACCGACCCCGTCGCAATTGTCGAAGCCGCAAAGATCGAGCAAGACAATAAACCGCCCAAACGTCCTTCCGGCCGCAGGCCCAGGTCAAACGAGAGACAACGCGGGCCCAGGTTGGATGTTGCTTCTGAAGGCGTGGTCGTTGAACAGACGACTGCAATTGAATCTAATGTCACCCCAGAGTCGCCAGAATCGAATTTGTCAGGGGTAACTCCGGACACCGCGAGTGTATTGTCACCTTCAGATTCGGTTCAAATCCCCGGGCCCGCAGAAGCTTCGAAACCAGTAGCCCCCAGAAAGGAGCGAGAGCGCAGCAGGCGCAACCCGCCTCCCCCTGGCCAGAAGCCGTCAGCAGATGAGGATGTGGAACCGGTGGAGACACCGGTGTCCGCGGCAATTGCGGATCGATCTCCACGGCTGCAAAGCAACCCCGAAAGCGATGAGTCACAATCAGATAAAATCATTACGACCACAGAGATTATTCCGGAACCGGCCAAAGCAGTACCCCAAGCTCGACCAGTAGAGGTTTCCGAGATTCCTGATGTACATACGGCAGTTACGGAAATCGTCCCGGCACCTGATTCTGTCATTGTCGAGAAGCCACGAGAGAGAGCCAAGTCACCGACTGAGCCTCACAAGCCCGGCAAGGTCCGTGCAACCAATGATCCACGTGATAATCCTCAACCCATAAATATCATGGTGGACAATGTTAACCGTGAAATTTCGTTGACCCAACCACTGGACACCTCTTTACCAGTCAACATCGAAAGGCATCCACGACCGCTACGACGGCCAGCGAACGATCCGCGCCTCGCCAGTAATGATGTCTCGTTTGACATGGAAAAGAAGGCCAAATAGCCTAAGCTACAGGATCACCGCGCGCAAGGAAGCGCCACAATTAATCTCATCCTCCACACACCTCTCGATCCCCCAGGCTTGATTTTTCCGCCCTTCGTTTGACTTCCCGGACCGTTTCGAGATCCATGCTGATCATGATTCGCCACGACCGAAAGTAAAATCAGAAATTTTTAAAATAGAACAACTTCAACCCCTTGCTCGATACGGAAACCTATGTATAATCTGCGCCTCTTCGAACCCGATCCCTTCAGATTGAACGCATCGGGCGAAGTAAAAGTTCAGGAGGGGTGGCTGAGTGGTCGAAAGCACTGGTCTTGAAAACCAGCGACGGGCGACCGTCCGTGGGTTCGAATCCCACCCCCTCCGCCACTCATTAAAGTCGTTTTAATATCGAGTATGTGCAGCTACGGAAATCCCGGTTTTCAATACACCAATCTGTTTCCTCTGATCAATGGTCTGCCTGTACGTTAGATTCCTTCCTTTTGCGCCAGCGAACTATTTGTTGGCGCCAATGTCTCACAATCACGACTGAATCTTTCCCGCGATGGGGCTGCTGATCGGACTGCTATAGTTACTTAAGAAAAGCTACTATCATATCGGCGCATGATCAATAAACACCCGAAGCGTCTCTCTGCGCAACGCATCTTCCCGGACTCGATATTCCAATGCCCGGCATTGCGTTGTATTATTGAGGCTCTTTTTGATGCTATAGGCTTTTAACCGGCTGAATCCATTGGAGTTTTACTATGCAAGATGTTTATAGTTCTTCACAGAATACTGCGGTTAGTTCCGCCGAAGTAAGTAAAGTCCTCAGGAATACCTACGCCCTTCTGGCTATGACCCTCCTATTTAGCGCACTGATGGCCGGACTCTCCATGGCCGCCGATGTCGGTCGCGGTTTGTCTATGATAATGTCCTTCGGCGCTATCGGTCTTGTTTGGTTTGTGCTGCCCCGTTTCGCAAATTCTGCCGCTGGTATCTGGGTGGTATTTGCCTTTACGGGGTTGTTGGGCGCCGGACTCGGGCCCATACTCAATCATTACCTTGCCACCGAAGCAGGCTCACAGATTGTTATGCAAGCTTTGGGGGGCACTGCTCTGATCTTCTTCGGGTTGTCAGGTTATGCGCTTGTAAGCCGTAAAGATTTCAGTTTTATGACCGGCTTCATCATGGTTGGATTGATGGTGGCTTTTGTCGCCGGCATTGCGAATTTTTTCCTTAATATTCAAGGCCTTTCCCTGGCCGTAAGCAGCATTTTTTTACTGCTCTCGTCGCTTGCAATTCTCTGGCAAACCAGCCGGATCATTCACGGCGGAGAGACGAACTATATAATGGCTACAACTTCGTTGTTTGTGAGCATCTATAATATCTTCATGAGCCTTCTGAATTTGCTCTCAATTTTTGGCGATGACTAACTCTCGGGAGATTCAAGGCTGTGTCATGCCAAGCCCTAAAAAAGGGCCTGGCTGTCAATGAAATATGGTTTATTGGTGCTGACCGGCATGGAGCACAAGCCGGTCGTGCATTCAGCCCTGCAATTTGCCCGCGCCTTAATTGACGCCGGCCATTCCATCGAGCGTCTTTTCTTTTATGGTCCCGGAGTTACGGTTGCAAACGGCAACTCCGTTTTGCCGCAGGATGAAAGTCAGTTGCTCTCCGAATGGCAAGCTTTTATTTACCAGCATCAATTAGACGCAGTCGTGTGCATCGCTGCCGCTCTTCAGCGCGGCATTTTAGATGACCAGGAAGCGAGACGATACAAAAGATCCGGCGGAATACTCATGGAAAATTTCACGCTGGGAGGACTGGGTCAGGCGGCAGATATGTTGAGAATATGCGATCGAGTGGTGAGTTTCTGAACGCACCAATTTCTCCATACTTTTTGTTTGTTTTCCGGGCATCTCCTTACGGAACTTCAGCTTCCAAAGAGGGAATAGATGCAGCTCTGGCGTCTTCGGTGTTCGAACTGCCCATCAAACTTCTGTTTATGAACGACGGCGTCTTCCAACTTATGATCGGACAGGCCCCCACGTGTACCAACAGCGTGGAAAAGCAGCTTAAAGCATTAAGCCTGTACGGGATTGATGAAATATATATCCACGAACCCTCCGTTCTCAGACGATCCATTCCACTGAAAAATCTGCAACACAGAGAAATAATGATCTCCAGCGAAGGAGTCAGCAGTTTGCTGTCCAGTGCAACCCATATTGTAAGTTTTTAGACATGACGCTCCACATAGTCGCGAGTTCTCCATTCCAGTCCGCCGCTCTCGATAATTGTCTTGAAGTCATTCAATCTGATGACATCCTGGTCCTTCTGGCGGACGCAGTTTACGCAACCGCGTGTGACCATTTAATTCCGCGTCTACTCGCCTGTTACTATATCCGTGAAGATGTCATGCAGCGCGGTATTACTCCAGCATCCGGGTGCTTACCGCTGGACTATGCTCAACTGGTAAGCCTTACTGAATTGAATTCAGCCATTCATACATGGCGATGAGAGCGGCCCATGACTCTTTGCGCAGCAAATGACGGACCTCCGCAAACGGATTTCGAAGGTTTTCTCCTTCAGCCGGAGCTCTGGACACCCGGCGCGGCCACAGTTATCGCAAACGGGGAAGGAATCGAGCTGACGCCTGCGCACTGGGAAATTATTAGCCTGATCCGGAAGTTTCATGAAAGCTACCAGCTCTCTCCAGCCATGCGCCCTCTGTGCAGGTACATCAAGCTGCATTTGGGAGCCGAGAAAAGTTCAAGTATCTATCTCCTGTCCCTGTTCCCGGGAAGTCCGGCCAAAACTGCAGCAAAAATTGCGGGTTTGCCGAAACCACCGAATTGCCTGTAGGTACTCAAAACGGGTTTGTTGCGCTGTTCACTACGGCTCCGACATTCGCATTTATTTTCGAAATAAC
Organism: uncultured Cellvibrionaceae bacterium; assembly: GCA_964641175.1. Taxonomy (GTDB): domain Bacteria; phylum Pseudomonadota; class Gammaproteobacteria; order Pseudomonadales; family Cellvibrionaceae; genus CAYNST01. The sequence goes on along the minus strand of CAZXLJ010000007.1, from coordinate 43,854 downwards.
GTGTATTGCTCTGGATCGGATTAAAATTCATATCACTCTTTACCATAAATCGTCGCCAAGAGACTCCGGCGACCAGGATTGTTTCGAAATTCACACAAGTAGATTCCTTGCCATATCCCCAGATTGAGGCGTCCTTTCGAAACCGGAATCGTGATGTTGCACCCGAGCAAGCTACTTTTAATATGTGCTGGCAGATCATCCGGACCTTCGTCATTGTGGCGGTACAAGGCTTCATTTTCCGGCACCAGCTTTGATATCACCGTTTCGAAATCCTGTCTGACAGAAGGGTCCGCATTCTCATTAATGGTTAGTGCTGCAGACGTGTGCTGAAGCAAAATATGTAACAAACCGATTTCCAATTTTTCTAATTCGGGTAGCCCCTCAACGATAGCCTGCGTTATTAAATGAAAGCCTCTGGGGCGTGCCGGAAGGGTAATGCGCTTTTGAATCCACATAATTGAACTCCAATTTTTATTTGCTTGCCCTGAATCCCTATAATGCGGGCCTTAGCTTCATCCACTAGCAGAGATTTGATTTTGAGTAAATTTGGCCCCATTGCCCTGCTTCCCTACGCGCAGCAAGTCGAAGAAAAACTTTCGCTGATCAGACAAGAGTTCTCGTCGTTTCGAATCAATGAAATCGACGTGTTCACCTCTCCGGATACAGGCTTCAGAATGCGTGCCGAGTTCGGCGTGTGGCACGAAAACGACATGGTCCACTATGCCATGTTTGAGCCTGGCGTAAAAAAGCGTCCCTATACCATATATTCATATGACATTGGCTCACCAATTCTGCAAACAGCAATGTCTGCAGTCCGGAGTTTTCTCAACAGCTCTCCATTGATGCGGGAAAGACTTTTCCAGGTTGACTTTCTCACATCGACTGTCGGTGAGGTCATAGTGACATTAATTTACAGGCGTAAACTTGATGACATATGGCGTGCCTGCGCTCAAGAAATGTCAAGCACACTCGGAGTTCATATCATCGGTCGAAGCCGAAAGCAGAAATTGATAATCACTCGGGATTATATCCACGAACATTTTCACGTTGAAGGACGGGAGTTCAGATACAAACAAATCGAAGGCGCGTTTTCTCAACCCAATGCTTATATCTGTGAAAGAATGCTAGGCTGGGTTAATTCACAATTGAGAACGGAGTCTGCCGATTTGCTGGAACTGTATTGCGGAAACGGAAACTTCACATTACCTCTATCTACCAGGTTCAACCGCGTACTTGCAACAGAAATCTCCAAGGTAAGCCTGGCAGCTGCTGTTGAAAACAGCGCACTGAATAATATTTCCAATATCTCATTCGTACGCCTCTCCAGTGAAGAATTGACTCAAGCGCTAAACCACGTGCGTTTGTTTAATCGACTCAAGGATCTCGATTTGGACGACTTCCACTTTTCAACCGTATTTGTTGACCCGCCAAGAGCTGGATTGGATAGCGGAACAATTGAACTCATCCAACGGTTTCATCGAATCATATACATCTCCTGCAATCCCGTTACGCTTAAAAACAATCTACTGGCACTTCAGGACAAGTTTAGAGTCGTGAGGATGGCGTTCTTTGATCAGTTTCCGCATACCCATCATCGGGAAATTGGCGTTGTAATGGAGGCTGTAAACTAACCTAAAAACTATGGTTCAGCATTTTTCGGGCTGCGTCATAAATGAAATCATCCAGCTCAAGCTGCTTTTGAGCTATCAATTTTTCGTATTGCCGTCGTTCGCTACGATCCAATGCTTTCCAGCCACCCAAGACTGGAATGTGTCGAATTGATGACGCCATCGAATCAATAGCAGCAAACTCTTCACGTTCCTGGCTCGGAACTCCTAGACTATCAAGTAGTGCACTGATTCTCAGACTGGCTTCGGAAGTCTCGACCTGCCTTGCAACAAGCGCTCTACAAATAATCTGAATACTTTGATTGATCGATTTTCGTTGCAAGTCCTGCTGTTGTTGTCGAATTACCTCTCGTTCTCGCAGGCGTTGCTGCATACGATACAGTCTGAAACTATATATACCTGCTACTACAGCTAAAACCAGTATTACACCGGACATTACCGTTAAAAGCCAGACTGGCATTTTTAGTCCTCATTCGTAACCAAATGGAGCGCGTCACTTCTATCCAACAAATTTGCCGGCATGGATTTAGTGGTACTTGCGCCCAAATCTTTAAGTTCCTCTGCTTTTCTTACGAGGTTACCGCGGCCCTCGCTCAGTCGACTCAATGAGGTGTCGTATGCAGACTGGGCCTTCGCCAGGCCACTGCCGATTTCATTCATCGATTCGGCAAAACGGACAAATTGTTCATAAAGTTTGCCTGCACAGTCGACTATCTTACTGGTATTGCGATCCTGATCATGTTTTTTCCATAACGATTCAATCAATCTTAGGCTGACCATCAGATTAGAGGGGCCAGTTACCAAGACATTTTTTTCGTATGCTCCCTGGATCAGTTCCGGCCTATGTTCAAGTATGGCTTGATATGCCGACTCTATCGGAATGAACATAAATACAAAACCGAGAGAATTGATACTTTTCAAGCCCTCGTATCTTTTTGACGACAAATTACGTATGTGTGCTTTCACCGAATCCGCATGGCCTTTAAGCGCCTGCTCCCTGATAACCGGGTCATCCTCGCGGGCAAACTGCTCATAAGCCAATAAAGATACTTTTGCATCTATCACAACATTGCGCTCGTCCGGAAGCGATATCAGAACATCCGGCTGCGAACGTCGGCCCTCTTCAGTATTGCCAGCGTACTGGAGTTGAAATTCTCTACCCTGCCTCAGTCCAGACTGCTCGAGAATACGAGCCAGAACAACCTCACCCCAGGTCCCCATCACCTTATTATTGCCTTTCAAAACGTTAGTCAGGTTCAGCGCGTCTGCGCTTAGCTGATGAGATCTCTTCTGAAGTTCATCTATCTGACCTATGAGCTGGTTTCGTTGTGCGGAATCGGTTTTATGAGCATCATCGATTCGTTGGTAGAAATGTTTAAGCTGCTGATGAAAAGGAGTAATTACCTGCTCAAGATTAATTCTGGCGGTCGTTACAAAGTGCTCCTGCTTCCTGTCAAATAACCGATTGGCAAGTAACTCAAACTCTCGCGTGAGAACATTACGCATCTCTTCCAGCTTCTCGTGCTCAGCCAGAAGAGCCCTCTCCTGCTCCTCCAGGCGCACTTTGTTAGAAACCGCGGCCATCTCGACATCTCTGAGAATGTCATCCTTTTCTGCCAGCTTTGCTCGTAGCTCCTCCGCAACCTGATCGCCGCGAGCTAATTGCAGTCTCAGGAATTCCAGTTGATGCTGAAGCTCCTGTTCTTTCAGCTTCCACTCGTTGGCGGCTATAATCATTCGCTGGCCGAGATTTCGTCGGGCTACGGCGACCACTATCAGAGCAATTGTCACTGCCAAAAACAGACTGACGAAAAGACCCGGCAGACCCGCAGTCAGAAATATTGAAAAAAACTGTTCCAATGCAGACCTGTTCATGCGGTTATACTCAGAATTTACTTAGAGATTTTATCAGCACATGTACACGCCCAGCATCCTGATACTTGATTCTGGCGCCGGCGGACTCAGCGTCGCCGGCGAAATTCGAAAACAGTTGCCGGGGGCAAGATATATTTACTTCGCAGATACCGAATATTATCCCTACGGACTTAAGAGCGAGTCTGAACTGCTCCTTCGGGTTTGCCGGATAGTCGACCTCGTAACCACAAGCTTTGCCATTGATATAGCGGTAATCGCATGTAATACCGCAAGCACTGCAGTACTAGATACCCTGCGTTCACGTTTTACCATCCCTTTTGTCGGAGTTGTCCCAGCAGTCAAGCCCGCCGCCCGGATGACGAAAACGGGCGCTATCGGTGTGCTCGCCACCACCGGTACTGTGTCCCGTAACTATACTCTCGCCCTTATAAACGAATTTGCCGGTGACCGGTCAGTCTATCTTTATGGTAGCCCGACATTGGTTGAGATAGCAGAAGCCAAACTGCGCGGTACGATTCCCGATTCGAGCATTATTTCGCAAGAGATGGCTGGCCTGCTAATGCAAGCTCAGCCAGGGGAAATCGATACGGTAGTATTGGCTTGTACCCATTTTCCGCTACTGAAACGTGAACTCGCGGAGTGTGCGCTCAGTGTCTCGTACTGGGTAGATTCTGGAGAAGCGATTGCTCGACGGGTGGAGCACTTGGTCAACCGTCTCGGTTTGGGAGTTTCGATGACATCGACTCTAAGCCATATATTGATGACTTCTTTCTCTTCTGGAGCCTATGATCCGAGTGCTTTGAATGAGTATCTCGGACCGTACAAAATGGACATGGTCGAGCTCTAATACTACCCACCAATGGGCCGCCGCATGGTGGCGGCCTTATCGGGTTAATCAGGCATTCGTGTTTTAGCACGGTCCATTACGCTCCGCTCAAACGAACTCATCTCCGTCTGCCCAATCTGGTTTTTCAGTTGCTGTCGCGTCGATGCAAGCTGTGCCTCGGGCAGCTGCGCAAACGAGCCATCGCTTACCTTCGAAAGCCCGAGAACGGCCGCGCCTCCGTTGGGCATTAGCGCATGGTCAAATACCATCGGCTGCTCCTCAGTCGGTCGAGGTAATGAAAAGGCTTTCTGAAGCACCGCCATATCCAATTCCGCATTACTGCGTTCAGAATCGATAAAAGAGCGATACTCGAAGTCAGCCGATTTCGCAATCTCTTCAGGCTTCTCGCCTTTCCGCAATCGGTTCACTACGTCTTTAGCTTTGGCAGCAATCATTTCTCTGCGCAATTCCGCTTCCAAATGCTGTTCAATTTCTTCACGCACCACATCCAGCGGCTTTACTCGCTCCGGTGTGTGCTTCTCAACGTGGAGAACTACGGCGCGATCATCTTCGAGTTCAATAACACGGCTGTTATACCCATCGGTGAGTACTTCCGGTGTGAACGCCGCTTCTCTGACTTTGGCAGACTCGCCCAAACCAGAACCTGAAATTCTTGTAAAAGCCTCCGATCTACCCACTCGTAAGCCAAGGCGCTCGGCGACACTATTCAAGTCCACTTTGCCGAAAGTCAACTCATCGAGCTCTGCGATTTTCTCCGCATAGACATCCTGGGCCATAGATCTGCTCAGCTGTGCCGCGATCGAACTTTTGCGCTCTTCAAAACTTGGGGCTTCTTGATTGGTCACGCCGAGAAGTTTAATGAAGTGAATTCCGGAATGGCTCTTAACCGGCCCCGAAACTGCGCCGACCTCGAGTCCTTCCGCAGCTTTTCTGAACTCATCGGGGAATACACTTAAGTCCAGCTCGCCCAGATATCCACCAGATTCTTTGGAACCCAGATCTGTAGAATACTGCTGCGCCAGATCCTCGAAATCCTCGCCTGCCGTTACTTTCTTTTCCACTTCGGCAACTTTCGCAACGTCAGCATTTGAATCTAACAACACGTGTGCAATTTCATAGCGAGGAGCGGCCTTAAATTCCCGCAATTCAGCTTCGTACGCTGAGCGAATATCTTCCTCGGTGGGTTGTACTTCTTTCGCCAGCTCTTCAAGCGCCAGCTCCAGATAACTGACTTCTACCGATTCCGCATCGGTGTATTTCTGCCTGTTTTTTTCATAATACGCTTTAACCTGCTCGTCGGCCGCTACAACAGATTCGTCAATGGGAGGAATGCTGATGGTGAAGAAACTGCGACGCTGCTGGGTGATTGCTGCTATTAATGTCAATTCATGCTCTGTGACAAACGAACTCCCGGTAATACCACTCTCTATCCGACTGATCAAATAGTCGCCGGACAAGGCGTCGAGATATTGGGCTGGAGTGTAAACTGCAGAAATTCGTTGCTTAAACACGTCATAGTTGAATTTGCCGTCTACTTGAAATGCTTCTACCGCCGCAACTTCTTTCCATAACTCGTCTTTTGAAACACCCAGCCCGCCAGCTTTTGCAGCCTGCTGCAGCACAGTCCGCTGAACCATTCGCTGAAGTACCGGGCCACGGAGATTTCGGTCTTCCAATTGGGGTGAATCCGGTTCCACGCCGAATTGTTGAACTAATCGCTGCTTTTCCATTTCCAGTTCGCGGCGGTAATCGATTGAGCTAATTCCTTCGCCGTTAACTTCCGCGACGTCTTTCTGACCGGCTGATCCGACGAAAAGCTGCTCCACACCGAACAGCACCAAAGGTACGACAAAAATAAGGAGAACGAATATTGCCACCGTTCCCTTCAGATTGTCGCGTAGATTTTGCAGCATTATCTGGACCTCAACACGATCATGTGAGCCTTAACAAACAGAAAAAAGGCGCCTCTGTCGCGCCTCTCATTAAATTTTTCATATTTAGACGCACCGGTACTCACCTTCAAAATGTGGTGAGTCCCCGCTTTTCAACCAGAAAATCAGCTCAGGAAGGATTAACTGCGTCTTTCAGGCCCTTGCCCGCTTTAAAGGAAGGAATTTTTGCTGCAGGTATATTGATAGGCGCACCGGTTTGTGGATTTCGTCCGGTTCGTGCGGCACGCTCTTTCACAAGAAACGTCCCAAATCCTACCAACGACACCTGGTCGTCATTGCGCAGGGCAGCAGCGATTGAATCGGTAACGGCATCCAGCGCACGGCCAGCCGCTGCTTTGGATATGTCCGCAGAAGCGGCGATGGCATCGATCAGCTCGGATTTATTCACTTTGTTAACCCCTCTTATTATTACAAATTCAAACGTGATTGTTTTTGGCTTTTAATTGTATTTCGATTACCTGACTGCCTAAAATTAGAAGGCTGTTTCCCAGCAAATGACACTCAAGTAGCCAGCTTTTAACGGACTGCGATTTATACCAAGCGGATTCCAAGCGGTCAAGCTAGGCCGCTTTTTTACGTCTGTTTTGTCGCCAGGTTAGCGCAAATCAGGCCACCGCTCGGTGGCCTGATTACATTTTGACCGAGCCAGAAATTCAATGGGTGCTGACTCTATTCTCTTCCGCAGGTCGATCAAACGCCTTAGACTCCAGCTCTCGATATTCTTCATCAGTAAATGCTTTGGGCATGTATTGCAGAGCTATGGTTAGCACCTCATCGATCCATTTGACAGGTTTGATTTCCAGATCACCCTTGATGTTTTGCGGAATGTCCCGCAAATCCGCTTCGTTGTCTTTGGGTATGATCACCGTTTTTATACCGCCTCGATGTGCGGCAAGCAGCTTTTCTTTCAATCCACCGATTTTAAGAACTTCCCCACGGAGCGTTATTTCGCCAGTCATTGCAACATCAGCACGCACAGGGATATTGCAGAACGCCGACACGAGCGCTGTACACATCGCAATCCCGGCGCTAGGTCCATCCTTGGGAGTCGCGCCCTCCGGTACGTGTATGTGCAAATCGTGACGTTCATTAAAATCGGGTTTAATCCCCAGGACCTGTGATCGCGATCGAACAACAGTCATCGCCGCCTGGATAGACTCCTGCATCACTTCACCCAGGGATCCGGTTGTAATTCGCCGGCCTTTCCCTTTTACCACGGTAGATTCTATGGTCAGTAGCTCGCCACCTACTTGCGTCCACGCGAGACCGGTAACCTGCCCTACCTGATTGTGCTCTTCTGCGCGACCATAATCGGTCTTCCGCACGCCCAGAAAGTCTTCGAGATTTTCAGGTTTGACGACATCCAGTTTATTACTGTTGTCCTTGACATGGTGAGTTACCACTTTTCGACAGATCTTTGCAATTTCACGATCAAGCCCCCTCACACCGGCCTCTCGCGTGTAAAAACGAATGATATCCCGGATCGCTGCTTCTTGAATTTCGACTTCATCCAGTTCCAATCCGTTGTTTTTCATCTGTTTAGGAATCAGATAACGTTGCGCGATGTTTAACTTTTCGTCTTCCGTATAACCGGGAATCCGTATCACCTCCATGCGATCAAGCAACGGTCCAGGAATATTCATGGTATTGGATGTGCAAATAAACATCACATCGGAAAGATCGTAATCCACTTCCAGATAATGATCGTTGAAATGATTATTCTGCTCCGGATCGAGCACTTCCAGGAGTGCCGATGCCGGATCTCCCCGATGATCCATCCCCATCTTGTCTATTTCGTCAAGTAAAAACAGTGGATTGCGGACCCCTGCTTTCGACATTTTCTGAATTAGTTTGCCGGGCAAAGAACCGATATAAGTTCTTCGATGACCGCGTATTTCAGCTTCGTCTCTGACGCCACCCAATGCCATCCTTACAAATTTTCTATTTGTTGCGCGTGCAATCGACTCACCCAAAGATGTCTTTCCGACGCCTGGGGGCCCCACCAAACATAGAACCGGTCCTTTGATTTTCTTTACCCGTTTCTGTACTGCGAGGTATTCCAATATCCTTTCCTTAACCTCAAGTAGACCGTAATGGTCAGCTTCCAGAATTTCTTCAGCTTTCGGTAAATCGTGTCGCACTTTGCTACGCTTGGCCCAGGGAACATTCACCATCCACTCAATATAAGATCGCACGACCGATGCTTCTGCTGACATGGGGGACATCGATTTCAATTTGTTCAGCTCGGCGCGCGCTTTTTTCTCTGCTTCCTGAGGCATTCCGGCGGCTGTAATTCGCTTATCAATTTCTTCCAGTTCCGACGGCTCATCCCCCAGATCGCCTAATTCACGCTGTATGGCTTTCATCTGTTCGTTGAGGTAGTATTCCCGCTGGCTTTTCTCCATTTGCTTCTTTACACGTCCCCGAATCCGTTTCTCGACCTGGAACAGATCCGCCTCAGCCTCCATGACGCCTGCCAGGTGTTCTATCCTTTCTACTACATCATATATTTCGAGAATCTCCTGCTTTTGCGGCAGCTCTAAAGACATGTGCGCGGCAACCGTATCCGCGAGCCTACCCGGATCATCGATGCCGGTTAGAGAGGTTAGTACTTCGGCCGGAACCTTTTTACTCAAGTTAATGTACTGATCGAATCCATTCAACAAGGTACGAACCAACGCGTCAGACTCGCGTTCGCTTGGCTTTTTTGACACGACTGGAAGTGCGTCTACACGAAGATAATTTTCTACCTCGGTCAAATTCTCAAAAGTGGCCCGCTCCTTACCTTCCACGAGAACCTTCACGGTTCCGTCTGGGAGTTTCAGGATCTGTAAAATCTGGGAAATGGTTCCGACCGTGTACAGATCTTCTGCTGTAGGGTCGTCAACGGAGGGGTGTTTCTGTGCAACGAGAAGCACTTGCTTGTCTGCTGCCATTGCCTGCTCTAAAGCAGCAATGGATTTATTTCTACCGACAAATAGTGGGATCACCATGTGGGGGTAGACCACAACATCCCGCAACGGAAGCATCGGGACAGAAATAGTGCGACCTGTTTGTCTTTCCATTGAAAGCCCTCAATCAAAATACCCTTGGGGTATATTCAGGAGTGATCGGTTGAACATGCAGTGCCGCATGACGCGGACTGAATTAAGCAAATACTCAGTCTGTCCATTTAACCGATCGTCTGGAGTTGCTTTTACCTGATTTTCGAGCCCTGACGGGCTGGCTTCAATAACGGGAGAGTAGAAATTAAACCGTGAGTGCGGAGATGCTCTCTTCACACTCCCGGTTTCCATGCAACTCGACAGTAATGTTGGGTCAGATTAACCAATTGCAATAAACTGAAACACTTGCATGCTCAACATTATCGTGAGACGTCAATCATCCGGAGCCGCTCGCTGAGCGTCCTGCTGTTCGTAAACCAGCAAAGGCGCGGTTTCACCGCGAATAACAGACGCGTCAATCATTACCTTCACCACGCCTTCTTCTGAAGGAATCCTGTACATGGTGTCGAGCAGGACCGACTCCATAATGGACCGAAGTCCGCGCGCTCCAGTCTTCCGTTCCATGGCTTTTGTCGCAACCGCTTCGAGAGCATCGTCCCGAAAGTCAATCTCCACTCCTTCCATTTCTAGAAGTTTACGATATTGTTTTACCAACGAATTTTTCGGCTCTTTCAAAATCGCGATCAACGCAGGCTTGTCCAGCTCCTCAAGCGTAGCCACCACGGGAAGCCTGCCAACGAACTCGGGAATAAGCCCATATTTGACTAGATCTTCCGTTTCAAGATCCTTCAGGGTTTGTCCGATATTCTTGCCATCTTTACTTTTTACTTCCGCACTGAAACCGATCCCACCTTTCTCTGACCGATCGCGAATAATGCGGTCCAGCCCGGCAAACGCCCCTCCACAAACAAAAAGGATGTTGGCCGTGTCTACCTGTAGAAATTCCTGCTGCGGATGCTTTCTACCACCTTGGGGCGGAACCGATGCGATGGTCCCTTCAATCAGCTTCAGAAGGGCCTGCTGAACCCCTTCTCCAGAAACATCCCTGGTTATCGAAGGGTTATCAGACTTCCGGGAAATCTTGTCAATTTCGTCGATATAGACAATGCCTTGCTGTGCCTTCTCCACATCATAATCACATTTCTGCAGAAGTTTTTGAATAATGTTTTCTACATCTTCCCCTACATAGCCTGCTTCGGTCAGAGTCGTCGCATCTGCTATCGTAAAAGGCACGTCAAGAAGCCGCGCGAGCGTCTCAGCCAATAGTGTTTTGCCGCTACCTGTCGGGCCTACGAGAAGGATATTACTCTTGCCCAACTCAACTTCGTCTTTGCCTTTCTTTTTGCTTCCACTAAAACGAAGTCGTTTGTAATGATTGTACACCGCCACTGCCAATACCTTTTTGGCATCGCTTTGACCAATGACGTACTCGTCGAGAGTCGCTGAAATTTCCTTCGGAGTCGGCAGCCGCTCACTGGAACCTTCGCTGGCACTTTCCTGAATTTCTTCGCGAATGATGTCATTGCAAAGGTCCACACATTCGTCGCAAATGAACACGGAAGGCCCCGCGATCAATTTACGTACTTCATGCTGGCTCTTGCCGCAGAACGAGCAATATAGCAACTTGCCGTTGTCATCACTGCCATTATTGTGGTCGGTCATCAAACCTCTCCGCCATTGCTTTTTGCGTGTCTAACCGGTCTAACAATAGTGTCTATCACTCTACGAGGGCAAGAACCTGTTAGACCAATTTCGTATAGCCCGGGATTCCGTAGTACCTGTAACCTTATTCCTCAAAGTTATCAGGCGAGTACGATTTTAACCAATTGCGCGCCTACGCTTTGTCAGGTTCCAGCCTGCCTTTCAGAACCTTGTCGATCAACCCGTATTTTCTAGACTCTTCAGCGCTCATAAAGTTGTCACGCTCGGTGTCTTTTGCGATCGCCTCCACGCTCTTGCCGGTATGCTCAGCCATCAGAATATTGAGCCGCTCCCGGATCTTGAGAATCTCCTGGGCATGAATGTGGATATCCGTCGCCTGTCCCTGTGCCCCACCCGATGGCTGGTGAATCATGGTACGGGCATTTGGCAGGCAATATCGCTTGCCCTTCGCCCCGGCCGTCAGCAGGAATGCTCCCATGCTGCACGCCTGACCGATGCACATGGTACTGACATCGGGCTTAATAAACTGCATGGTGTCGTAGATTGAAAGCCCCGCGGTAACGGATCCGCCGGGAGAGTTGATATAAAGATGGATATCCTTATCCGGATTCTCCGCCTCCAGGAAAAGCAGCTGTGCCACCACCAGGTTTGCCATGTGATCTTCCACCTGGCCGACAAGAAAGATAACCCGCTCTTTCAACAACCTGGAATAAATATCATATGACCGCTCACCACGCGCCGTTTGCTCAACGACGATCGGAACCAGTGCGCTGCTGGGCTCCGGGACAAGCGAGTTCGAGCGATATGAATCGAACATAATTGCAGTTCCTTAATTTCGAGGAGTAGAAAATACTATGATGGCCAGGCGGTCAACCGCCTTTTATTGCTTGCATTGGGAAAGCTTAACTCTAGCGGAGGAGATATGCCAGTACGATCAATGAGTTCCGCGAGCTTTCGTCTATCGATAGGAAAATCTGAGCAGAAATCCGTCTGATACTTCAGCAGATTCAGGATATGAATTGAAGTCTGGTCCCTGCCTGGAACAGGGCCAGATCAAATTTTACTTCAGGAAGGGCTATCAGGTGCCGACCGTCTCTTGATGTTCTTCTTGACTGGCCCTCGCTTGCTCTGCTTGCGCCTTCTCCTCAGCACGTACCAGCTCTTGGTAGGTCACTGCGCACTCCTGCACAACCGCACTTTCCAGAAGATAATCGACAACCTGATCCTCAAGCACCGCAGCTTCCGCACTCGATAACAAATCCCGATTGCTGTAATAGTAACTTACAACGCTTTCCGGATCTTCATAAGTCGACGCGATCCCTTCTATCAATGATTTCAAACGGTCGCGATCTATCTTCATCTGCTGCCTGGAAACGATGTCCGCTATCAGCAAACCAAGAGCGGTCCGCTTCTGAGCGCGAGCCCAAAATAATTTGTCAGGCAACAGAGATTTAATGTCGATCTGAGCACTAAGCTGCCCATACTGTTGCATTGCCTGCTCCCTGAGAACCTGCACCTCATTCGCGACAAGCGCGCGAGGCGTCTCGATGGGATTTTTTTCAAGCAGAGCATCCAGAACCTGCGTTTTTATCTTGGCCTTTATAAGATTTTCTTTTTCACGCTCCATGTTTTCGCGTACCTCGGTACGGAACTTTTCAACTCCACCTTCGCTAACACCGAAATTCTGAAAAAAATCGTCGTTTAACTCCGGCAGTTCCTTTTCGCTTACCGAATTCATTTTCACTTTAAATTCAGCTTCGGCGCCTTTCAAGGCATCCACTTGATAGTCCGCCGGAAACGTTAGTTTCACTACCTTCTCTTCATCCGGCTTCATCCCGATCAACGCGTCTTCAAAACCCGGAATCATGGATTTAGAGCCGATTACCAGGTTATAACCTTGAGCCGTACCCCCATCGAAGGCTTCGCCATCTTTGGTTCCTTCGAAGTCAATATTGACCCGATCGCCTTCTTTCGCTTCGCCATCCTTAACCTGGAACTTTGCCTGATTCTTGCGCAGCGTCTCAATCATCTCGTCGACGTCACTATCCGTGACTTCAGCCGTGTACCGTTTAACTTCGATCCCGTCGATGCTGTTCAACGATATTTCCGGATAGACTTCGAATGTCGCGACGTATTCGAACAGCCCCTCGGGAGACGGGTCACGAGCTTCTATTTTCGGCTGACCAGCCAAACGCAGCTCTTTTTCCCGTACCGCTTCCTGAAATGTGCGGTTGATCGCGTCTCCCAGAACTTCTCGCTGGACCCCGGCGCCAAACCTCTGACGGACCAGCTTGAAAGGCACTTTCCCTTTCCGGAAACCTTTAATCTGTACAGTTTTAGCAGCCTGCTGCAAACGCTTGTTGATTTCTTTATCAATATCTTCGGACGGTACGCCGACAGTTAGTCGACGCTCTAATGCCGAAGTTGCTTCTACTGAAACCTGCATGATTTCCTCTGTTTCTTACAATTCCCCATCTGACTTCCGATGCGGAGAAGGCCAATTAGTGGTGCGGTCGGAGAGACTCGAACTCTCACGCCAAGGACACTGGAACCTAAATCCAGCGCGTCTACCAATTCCGCCACGACCGCGCTACCCGATGCCGCTTGGCGAGAGCGACCAAATCCCGACCCGATGCGGGTCACTGTTCCAGTCAGCCCGACTGTTTTCAGTACGAACACTTCAAGCCGGCCCAGCAGGGGGGCGCATTTTGACATAGCTAAGGGGACCGTTCAATACGGAATTACGGGCTTTGCGGCATCCGGACAGGGCATTTACTTAAGTCCGGGAGAGCACTGAAGGAGAGACCCGGTCTACTTTATGACCACGCTTTTGGAGCAGGGCTACGATGCCGTCTTCTCCCAGCAAATGCGCAGCTCCCACAACTACGAAGACTGGCTCCTCCCCGGCAAGGTATCTTTCTATACGGTTTGCCATACCGAGATTTCGCTCCACGAACATAGCCTGGTAAAGCGCGCGGCCTTCGGGGATTTTACGCAGAGGCACAATCATCTCGTTGTAAAGTTCTTCCAGGTCACCTTGGCGCCAGGCTGCGGCCATTTTATGCAGTTGCTCATTACTGCCTTGAAGATCGCGCAGAGTTTGTGCGAGAAAGGCCTCCTGCTCCTTGGGCGTGAGCCGGCTGAAAATCTGTAACTGGCCTTCAAAGGATTCGAGTTCGTCAAGTCGCTTGTCACCTGCTCGCTTAATGAAATGAAGGTCCACTCCATTTTTCGCATTCAACGGGCTGGATCTGAGGCTAAACTCAATGAACTGCAACGCCGCGAACCACGGCTGAAAGCGTTCGAAGGCGGATACCGGTATGCCACGAGATTTGCATGCGAGCTCCAGGTCGCTGTAAACGGATGGAGAAAGTGTCGACTTGAGCGTAGTCTCAATCGGTAGACGACCGTGTTTCATGACGCTCTGCAACATCTGATTTGCATCTATACGTGAGATATCCACTTCAACTGCCAGCACCTTTGCTTCGGAGAAAGCCTGCTCAATGGTTGCGGGCAATGGATAGAAATCCTCGCGGCCAAAGTGCATTGACCCCATTACATAGACCACGGTCGTCGAGCTTGCTGCTCTCCACATGGCCGGCGTCGATGGATCCTGTGCTCGACTCGCTGATGGCGACAGCAATGCGACGCAAACCATCCAGATGCAAACGATTTTCAACCGTCCGCGATACGACGGTTTCGTAATTTCCACGGTTTGACCACTCTTTCTGCCCAACCTCAGTTGACTCGCTCGAGGAGGGTCGCGATCCCCTGACCCAAACCGATACACATGGTCGCGATGCCTAAACTGGCTCCACGTTCTTTCATAACACTGAGCAAAGTTCCTGTTATGCGAGTTCCCGAACAACCAAACGGATGACCCAGTGCAATGGCTCCGCCATACAGGTTTACCTTCTGATCCATGACATCCAGCAACTGCAAATCCTTCAGCACGGGAAGTGCCTGAGCCGCGAAAGCTTCGTTGAGCTCGACACATTGTATGTCTTCCATTGACAATCGGACCCGACCGAGTAATTTCTGCACCGCCGGGACTGGCCCATAGCCCATGATTGATGGATCAACGCCCGCGACTGACATGGAAACGATACGGGCGATCGGCGCTAACCCAAGGGCCTTGGCCCGCTCCCCCGACATGACGAGCATGCCGCTGGCACCGTCAGTCACCTGGGATGAGGTTCCGGCCGTTATATGGCCCCCTTTCGGATTGAACACCGGTTTCAACGTGGCCAGAATATCCACCGTAGTCTCAGGACGGATCGTCTCGTCGTGCTCGATCAGACACAAGGCACCGGTCTCGTCGTGCCCCTCCATCGGGATGATTTCTCTTTTGAAGAGACCGCGCTCCCGTGCTGATGCTGCTCTCTGATGGGAGCGAGCTCCAAACTCATCCATCTGACGGCGACCAATTCCGTGCAAAAGTGCCAGATATTCGGCAGTCAGCCCCATAGATCCGGCCGCTTTGGCCACGGACAGACCTAACAATGGATTGGGATCTATGGACTGGTTCATGTCCACATGCCCCATGTGTTCGACACCACCGACCACATAGATATCGCCCATTCCCACCTGAATTTGAGCTGATGCAGTGTGAAGGGCCGACATTGAGGAACCGCATAACCGGTTGACGGTCTGGGCGGGAACCGTGTGCGACAAGCCTGCGCGGAGCACAATATTTCTCGCGACGTTAAACCCCTGCTCCTCTCTTTGCATTACGCACCCCCATATCACATCATCGATATCCCGGGAGTCTACCGAAGGATTACGGGCCAGGATGCCGTTGATCAGATCTGCGCTCAGATCGTCGGCGCGCCGATGGCGAAAGCAACCGTTTTTGGAACGGCCCATAGGGGTCCGGGCGTAGTCAACGATTACGGCGTCTCTATCTCTAACAATCACGGTGATTCTCCTCTTGCACGTAGCAGGTTCCGAACGGGCGCCGACAAGTTGTTAAACAGGATAAAATCTTTTGCCTTCCAGCGCCATTCGCCGGAGACCGTCAGTCAATGCGTAGAGTGGTCCCGTAGATTCGTAATTGCGAGCCATCGCCACAAAAGCAGCCGCCCCCATATCATCGATCCACTGGCACACACCCCCTCGGAACGGCGGAAAGCCCAATCCGTAAATCAGAGCCATATCCGCCTCGCTTGGAGTTTCTACTATGCGCTCCTCCAGGCATCTGGCCACTTCAATGGCCATTGGGACCATCATGCGGGCGACGATATCGTCATCAGTGAATGATTTGCTGGCAGTCGCTGGGGATCTCACCAGTTCGTGGGACTCAGGCGACTCGATTTTGGCAAGCCGACCTTTTTTATCCAGTTCGTAATCGTAGAAGCCGCGGCCGGTTTTCTGACCTAAACGCCCATTTTCGTACAGGACCTCCATCGCCGATTTGTAATTACGTTGCATCCGCTCCGGGAAACCTTCGGCCATTACTTTGTCGGCGTGAACCGCCACATCCATCCCGACCACATCAAGCAGTTGTGCAGGTCCCATCGGCCAGCCGAACCCTTCCATTACACGATCAATCCGCTGATAATCCGCGCCCTCGTGTAAAAGCAAAGAAAACGCTGAAAAGTAAGGAAAAAGTACACGATTGACCAGAAACCCCGGGCAGTCATTAACTACCACGACCTTTTTGCCTAATGCGGCCGCGTAAGCGACGGTTCTGGCTATAGTTTCATCAGATGTCTGCTCCCCCCGTATCACTTCAACGAGTGGCATTTTGTGTACCGGGTTGAAAAAGTGCATTCCGCAAAAGCTCTGAGGCCTCTGCAGTCCCCGGGCCAACAGGCTTATAGAGATCGTAGACGTATTCGAGCAGAGTACTGCGTCCTGTGGCATTTGTTGCTCAACTTCACCGAGCACCTTGATTTTGACCTTCGGATGTTCAACTACCGCCTCCACAACCAGGTCGGCCGTTACCACCTGTTCATAATTGAGGGTCGGTGATATTCGCGCGAGCAGCGCTACTGCTTCAGCCGGGGCAACCTTGCCCCGCTCGACCTGCTTACCAACGAGGTTAGTCGCTTCGGACATCCCCGCATCCAAACCTGTCTGCGTAATGTCCTTCATGACTACCGGAATTCCTTTGGAGGCCGACTGATATGCTATCCCCCCCCCCATAACCCCCGCACCGATCACCGCAGCACGTGATACCGGTCGGGTCACTGTCGTCTGCATCCGCTTTGCTTTTTTCATGAGCAGCTGATCATTGACGAAAAGACCTACCAGAGCTCTTGTTGCGCTCAACTGCGTCAAGTTGACAAAGGCCTCCAGTTCAATTTTTTGGGCCGCATCCCTCGCTGACCGGGCGGCACGTTGAACGGTCTCGACTATGGTGACAGGCGCCGGGTAGTTTTTCCCGGCCTTGGCGGCTACCAGCATCTTGGCGCTTTCGAACGCCAATAGCGACTCAGTCTTATTATGTCGCAGCGGGCTGCGTTTCTGCTCTCGGCGCGCCTGATAGTCCAGTTTTCCGGACATAGCCTGCCTGAGCGTGACTTCAGCAACGCTGCGAAGATTTACGGGGTCCGCGATACCATCCACTGCGCCCGCTTTCAGCGCTGCCTGGGCATCCTGTTCCTGCCCTGTTGCCATCCACTCCAGCGCCGTGTCGACCCCGATTATTCGTGGCAACCGCACTGTACCCCCCCAGCCAGGAAGAATCCCCAACTTGACTTCTGGAAGTCCTACTTTGGCAGTAGTTGCAGCAATGCGGAAGTCACAAGCAAGGCATATTTCAAACCCTCCCCCCAACGCAAATCCATTAACAGCGACAACTGTTGGAAAGGGCAACTCTTCGATTCTGTTGAATAATTTCGCTATGGCTGCCACATGCTGAGCAATGGCGGCTCGGCCAGATTGGAAAATCGCGCCGAACTCCATGACATCCGCGCCTACGATGAACGAGTCTTTGCCACTGACGATGAGCAAGCCCCTGGTCCCTTCGCGACTTTCCAGTTGTCCGACAACCTCCGTCAACTCCCGCGACGCTTCAGTATTGAACTTGTTTACTGTCTCACCTTGCAGATCAAATTCCAGTTGCAGTACACCCGCATCCAGTTCAACAAGTTTGATTGCCTTGCCTTTATAGATCATCGCGCCCTCGCTCGACTCATTGGGTCATTTGCCAGAAGTTTGGTCAGTACTTCTTTCTTGACGTGATAGTTTTAACGGACCCTTAACTTTCGAATGGAGTAATGACCATTATTGCTTTGGCCCGTACCGAGCCGACATTGACAAATCGATGGCGTTGCTTAACTCCGAAATGGAAACGGTCACCGACCGATACACTATAACGCAGCCCCGCAAGTTCCAGATCGAAGGCTCCTTCGCTTCCCATTCCCAGTACGCGTCCGTTGCCATCATACCAATCCATCTCGCAAGAGGCACCGGCATCCAGCGATTGTTCCAACACGTACATTGCCCGCACGCCGGCCCGGTTGAATGGACTTAAACGCACCTGGTAACCCTTCCCCGCAATGATCCTGCACTCTGCGTCCCTGACGACGGGCGTTTCCAGCCCGGTTTGCTCATAGAAAAACTCGAGCAATGTCATTGGGATTGCCCTAACTATTTTCTCAAGCGACTGAAGCGAGGGGCTGACCTTGCCCTGCTCGATCAACGAGAGACTGCCATTGGTCACGTCCGCTCGCCGAGCCAACTCACGCTGGGACAGACCGCGACTTTTTCTTATGGCTTGCAGGCGACGACCTACCGCAAAAGTCTCCACTGCCCGGGGCAGGATCACATCCGGTTCTTTATTGCCTTGCATGCATTGCGCTCATGGCTCGAAATCCTTCTGGTCACATCAACTCGTCACTGTTTACGATTAACCCGGCCGCCTGGCTCAAAAGTCGTGATGCGGTATCTCAGCGAAATCCCAAGCGTCAGCCTGAAAGGGACGTTTCCCTAGAAGCAATCGTCAAATCCTTCATTTCCTGGTAACTGAATATTTTTAGAAAAGCCGGGAATGGAGATCGCCTCTTTGGTAATGGAAAGTGTTTCCTCATCAATCATTCCTTCACCAAACCGGTATTCCGCCGCGAGCCGGCCCTCGGCAGCGTCCTGCTGATAACGCGCTGCGGATTCTGAGATGACTTCCTGCCGGCTTAAGTACTGCGTCCATGCAGCGGAACCATGGCGCTTCTGTAAAGCTGTCGCCACTAAAGACGGGGACAGAACGGCCGCGGTTGCATTATTGCCACCAAAGCCTTTTGAATTGAGAAATGCTACTTTTGCCGACTCCGTGCCGATCTCGACGTCCTTGACATTAAGTTGTAAACGCTCTCTCTTTACGTCATCCGCCACCGCATCAATTGTCTTGATACCAGGCAAGATGCCGTACTTGAAAACGCCCAGACTGGCAACCAGCTGATCGCCACTGGCCGGACCCAATGAATGCCCCAGGTACGCTTTCACTGCGGCCACCGGCCAGGCGTGGATCCCGAATACTTCCGCAACGGTATCAAAAATGCGCGATTCAGTGACCCGATTCTGAGGAGTACTTGAGCCGTGTGCCTGTACAAAACTGGCGTGCTTTACTACTTCGCTACCCACCAGATTGTGGGCCAGAGCAACCGCTTTGGCCATGGTAATGTAATTCCCCGGGCCCGGTGCGGATATGGACTTCTTGAAACCATCCGCATTAACGTAGACTGCAGGTACCGCCCCGTAAATCGACGCTCCGGTGGCGAGTGCCAGCTCGTCGTCCATCAACACTACATATTGACCCGATTCCGCCAGCGTGAAGCCACAGTTATATCCGAACGGCCGACTTGCACGCCGGTAATCAACCTCTTGACTGCCATCCAGTTTGCGCAAATCATCGTCGGTAGCCAATGCGCTCATCGCAGCATAGCCATCAATAATTTCAGGAAGAATGGGTGCTTCGGCCGAGCCCACCAGGACGACACGTCGGCGTCCCGCCTGGATATCTTCCACAGCCACCCGAAGGTTATAGAGAAATGTTGCGCACGCACCCGTCATGCCCCCGGTTGCACCAATGCTTCCAAGTACATAAGCATTTATAAAATCCGCCGGCATCGTGTTGAGCCCGAGCGCCAGCTGTTTGGACGTCGTGCGCTGACCTTTAGCTCGTGCTGACATCATGCCCCCGAAACCGGTTGGATCAAGCTGACTCATTACGCTGCTGCTATAAACTCCAACCTCATCCGGACTGATCAGGTCCATCAGATCTTTCCATCGTAAACCGGTCGAATGCATTGCGTCGGAAGCCGCCATTATCGCCAGCTGAAGCCCACGCGGATGATGCGTCGAGCGGTAATAAGCGCCCGGATCGAAGCCCGCAGGCAGTTGCCCCGCTGCCTGCACCCCCAATGATTGCATCAGCGGGATCGTCACCTCTTGGGATTTCCAGATCTCGACCGTTGCTTTACCCGAGATCAGTTCTCTCAAAGTCCACCCGAACGGCAAGGGATCCGGCAGTTCGCGCGCCGGCAAAGTAATGGTTAACGGTGTAGCCTCTGTCGCCTGGGCGATCGTTGGACGGCCGGTATATACCCGATCGACGCTAAAGAGAGCGGACTCGATTTTGCGCACAAGCGTGCCGTCAAGCACGTGCCGGGTTGCTGCAGCCCACTCGTTTTCGGCAGGATAGGCCGGTCGTGTAATTTTGGCATCCTCCAGCCCCGCGCCACTCATCATGTGCCACAAATCAGCAGTGACGGCGCGCTGCTGACCTGCAGAAAGACTCTCAAAGATCATCCGCCGGTAACCCAAATCACCGGAGCTGCGACCAGCTGCGTTATATCCACCGTAGCCTACGATAAGGGGGAGTCTCTTCGATGTGCTCACCTGAATTCACTACCTTTTTAAGACCTCGAGAAGAAGTAGTGTATTGTTGAATTGCCTGGCCCGTAAGGTGATACTAGCCACCAAACCTTGGCATTCTGGTCACTCGTATGACAAGACTCGTTTTCTTCCTGTGCGACACCATGCTGGCGACCAGTGCAGCACTTCCAATGGAACAATTCAGGGCCGCAGAAAGTATCGATCGGGTCTCCACTCGCGGGCGCACGCAACCCATTGAGCTGTTGCTGGCTTCGCTCGATGGAAAACCGGTACGTACCCAGACCGGCCTGGTTTTGAATCCGGATGTTTCGATTTTTGATATAGACGCAGCCGAAATCACGTATTTACCCGCCCTTTGGCGCGATCCGGATGCCGTCCTTCGACACCACAGGTCACTTATTCCATGGCTTCAGCGGCAACACGCCGATGGCGGTACCGTTGCCGGAGTTGGCACGGGTTGTTGTTTCATGGCTGAGGCAGGCTTACTGGATCATCGCCCCGCGACCACGCACTGGTTTTACTTCGATGAGTTCGCACACCGCTACCCGTTGGTAAACCTGAAGAGGCAACATTTCATTACTCATTCCGACCGGCTCTTTTGCACAGGCAGCGTAAACGCCCTGGCCGATCTGACCGTTTTCTTCATCCAGAGAATTTTTAGTCCCGTGACTGCAAATATCGTGGAAAGACACTTTTTTCATGAAGTGCGGCACGCGTTTTCGATGTCCATCCACAGCGATCAGCAGATGAATCCCCATCCTGATGAAGCGATTGCCGGTGCTCAATCCTGGATGCGCAACAATTTCCACCAGGGTGAAACCATGGAGGATATCGCTCGAAGGACTGGCATGAGCTTGCGCACGTTCAATCGCCGTTTCAAGAATGCGACGAACCAAACGCCCTTACAATATCTCCAGCAGATTCGATTGCGCACGGCTGGAGAACTTCTTCAGACAACCAACATTTCCATTGCTGAGGCTGCGTATCGATCTGGCTACCAGGATCTGACTCATTTCACGAGCCTTTTTAAAAAGCATTTTGGGACTACACCAAGCCAGTACCGCACCACTGTCCGCGCCAAGCTTTTCACCGCCGACTGAAAAGTGCAGCAATGAGTCGGAGTCTTTCTAAGCGGGGCTCCGCATTTCAATGTCGGTGAAAGTCTAATCGTCACAAGACGCTTGCATTCTAATTTCCCGGTGTCATTATATAAGCGTAGGCCTACCAGACTTTCCTCCCAATCGGTTATCCAGCTTTAAATGGAGGCTGCCTATGATGTATAGCACTGATATCGTCTTTCGAGATATTCGACAATCTCCCGCCTTATCCGCAACAATCTATAAGAAACTTGAGAAACTATCGCGCTATTCCGATTCGATCACCCATACTCGTGTAGTGCTCGACAACCCTCACAAACACAAACAGAAAGGCAAGATGTTTCGCGCTTCTGTTGAGCTTTTACATAAAGGCACGCCCGTGGTTGTCACACGTGACGATATCGACGCCTATGTGGCACTGCGCGATGCGTTTGATATAGTTGAGCGCAAGATCAAGGAGACGTCATCTCGCAAGCGCCACCATAGGGCCGCGGCCGCTCAGGCATCTCATTGAGCTGCGTACTCACCAAAGGAAGCGCCCGCCTGGGCGCTTCACTCGATGACTTATCACGACGGTAATCTAATCGACATATTGCGGATGCAATCTGTTGCCCTCCGGTTTCGATGCCCCGATGCACAGCCATTCTGATCTGCTTTATGACCAACAACCTCTGGAAAACCTGGCGCTAATCTGCCATAGTTTGCGCTTTTTCACTGTCGCTGACCGGCTGTAAGCACGCGCGAATGGAGCAGCTTCGCTGCCGGACCACCCGAGTGGGACTCCACCCGCCTGGTCTGCTTTCCACGGCTGATTCCGAAGCAATTTCACACCACTCCCAATTCGACGAGGGCCCGCCACCTTGACCAACATTGCCCGACACGCCTGGACCGTTTCCCATTCCGCCGAACTCTATGGAATTAACGACTGGGGCGCTGACTACTTTACCGTATCCGCCAAAGGGGAAGTATGTGTCTCCGTAGACACTGCTAATGGTCCTCTCCAGGCATCGCTCTTCGAAATTGTGCAGAATATCAAGGATCGCGGCATGGACATGCCGGTGCTGGTCAGATTTGAGAACCTTCTTGCGCAGCAGATCATCCGTTTAAACAATGCCTTTAATAACGCGATTCGCGCCAGTGGGTACCGCGGACAATACCGTGGCGTTTTTCCGGTAAAAGTTAACCAGCAAAGCCACGTGATTGAAGAAATCGCTCAGGTCGGCGCCCAGTTCGGCCACGGCCTTGAAGCGGGATCCAAGCCGGAGCTGATTATCGCGCTGGCGAACCTCGAATCCCGGGAAGCCTGTATTGTCTGCAACGGTTACAAAGACGGAGAGTTCATCGACTTGGGCTTGCAGGCCTGCAAGATGGGCTACAAGGTCTTCTTTGTTATCGAAACACCAACCGAATTGCCCATCATCCTCGAAAGAAGCCGCGCGCTGAATATCCGCCCCCTGATCGGGATTCGGGTCAAGCTCGCATCGATGGTGGGTGGGCACTGGAATGCCACCAGCGGTGATCGGAGCATCTTTGGCCTGTCAATCGCTCAGGTCATCAGTATGGTTGATGTATTGAAAGCTGAAGGCATGCTCGACTGCTTGCAGTTGCTGCACTATCACCTCGGCTCGCAGATACCCAACATCCGTGACATCCGCTCCGGCGTGCTGGAAGCCTGCCAGGTTTACCTCGATCTTGTGCGGGAAGGTGCCCAGATGGGTTTTCTCGATCTCGGTGGCGGTCTGGCCGTGGACTATGACGGGTCGAAAACCAACTACGTCCACTCCAAAAACTACACCCTTGACGAATACTGCGCGGACATCGTCGACGTGGTGATGACCACACTCGACCCGCACGGCATTATTCATCCAACGATCATTACCGAATCCGGCCGTGCTACGGTCGCCTATTCGTCCGTTTTGATATTCAATGTACTGGATGTTGCCACCTTCGAACCCGGCATCCTGCCGGATAAGATTGGCGACAATGAACATCAGATGATCCGCAATCTCAATGAGCTGATCAACACCGCCAACGTCCGCAACCTTCAAGAGTGTTATAACGACGCCCTATTTTATCGCGACGAAATTAGAGAACTCTTCAAGCGTGGACAAGTCAACCTGCGCTCACGCTCCCTGGCTGAAAATCTTTTTCTGAAGATAATGCACCACATTTTGGCCTTGGCTGAAGATGCACCGCGGGACCTTAAAGAACTCGCGAAGCTCAAAGAGCAGCTCTCTGACATCTATTACTGCAATTTCAGCGTTTTTCAATCTCTCCCGGATATTTGGGCGATCGATCAGATTTTTCCGATAATGCCAATTCACCGACTTGAAGAAAATCCGGTACGACGGGCGATTATTGCTGACATAACCTGTGACTGCGACGGCAAGATAGATCGCTTTGCCGATATGCATAACACCCGCCGGACTCTTCCGCTGCATCCGATCAATAACGACGAATATTACATCGGTACCTTCCTCGTTGGCGCCTACCAGGAGACCCTGGGTGATCTCCACAATCTGTTTGGCGACACCAACGTCGTAAGTGTGCGCATTGCGGAAGACGGTCACTGCGAATTCATTCATGAGATTGAAGGCGACAGTGTCGCTGATGTACTCAGTTACGTTGAATACAACCCGCAAGCCATGCAGGATAAGTTCCGACGTACAGCGGAACAGGCGGTGAAGGAAGGCCGGATTACTGCAGCAGAGCGTCAAAACATAATGAACGCCTTTTCGGCCAGTATGCGCGGTTACACCTACTACGAGAAATAGCTATCCATTCTGTAATCCATTTCTGACTGCCGGTGACATATTCTGACTGTTATCACCGGAGTCATCCTATCTGACTGAAATGACCTGGAGGCCCGAGTCATGAGCAAGGTATTAATCATTGGTGCTGGCGGTGTCGGTGGCGTTGTCACGCACAAATGTGCGCAACTGCCGGAAGTTTTCAGCGAAATAGTGCTGGCCAGCCGCACCGAATCAAAATGTAAAGCCATTGCCGAACAACTGACCCGTCCTATTCGAACGGCACAGGTCGACGCGGACAATGTTGAAGAGCTTGCCCAGCTGCTCATCAAGGAGAAGCCTTCTCTTGTCATTAATGTCGCGTTGCCATATCAGGATCTTTCCATCATGGATGCGTGTCTGAAAGCCGGCGTACATTATCTGGACACCGCCAACTATGAACCCCCGCACGAAGCCAAGTTTGAATATAAATGGCAATGGGCTTACCAGGAGAAATTCCAGAAGGCCGGCTTGATGGCACTGCTCGGGAGCGGTTTCGATCCCGGCGTGACCAATGTGTATACCGCTTACATCAAGAAGCATTACCTCGACGAGATCCATGAACTCGACATCATAGATTGCAACGCAGGCGATCATGGACAGCCATTTGCTACTAATTTCAATCCGGAAATCAACATCCGTGAAGTTACCGCAAAGGGGCGTTACTGGAGTAACGGGCAGTGGGTTGAAACAGATCCCTTGACAGTGAAGGATTCCTTTGACTTTCCTGAAGGTATCGGCCCAAAGGACATCTACCTGATGTATCACGAGGAACTGGAATCCATCGCCAAACATTTCCCGGAGATAAAGCGCGCGCGGTTCTGGATGACCTTTTCACAGAACTACCTTACGCATCTCAAGGTACTCGAAAACGTCGGCATGACTCGTATCGATCCGGTAATGTATAACGGGACGGAAGTGATTCCATTGCAGTTTCTTAAATCGGTTCTGCCCGATCCGTCAAGTTTGGGACCTCTCACCAAGGGAAGAACCTGCATCGGTTGCGTCGCGAAAGGTATCAAGGAAGGCAAAGAAAAAATCGTATACATCTACAATATTTGCGATCACGAAGCCTGCTACCGGGAAGTCAAATCACAGGCTATCTCTTACACCACCGGCGTTCCTGCAATGATCGGTGCCAAGATGATGATCGAGGGAAAATGGATGAAAAGCGGCGTTTGGAACATGGAGCAATTCGATCCCGATCCCTTTATGGAAGATCTCAACAAATACGGTCTTCCGTGGCAGATCGTAGACCTGACCGAGACAGGATTATCCACTTAATTCACCCGCGCGTGAGGTTGTTACATGTCACACACTCTGGCCGACTTCGATCTGAATAGCGTTCCCAGCCCATGCTACGTTGTGGATGAAGCCGCAATTGAAAACAACCTCAAGATTCTGGAACGGGTGCAACGGGAAAGCGGGGCAAAAGTCCTGCTCGCCCTGAAGGCCTTTTCCATGCATGCCCTCGCGCCTCTGGTCATGAAATATCTCAAAGGCACCTGTGCAAGCGGACTTTATGAGGCACGCCTGGGCCGGGAAAAGTTTGGTGGTGAGGTCCACACCTACGCCGCCGCTTATCGCGACGAAGACATCTCGGCAATTCTCGAGTTATCAAACCACGTCGTTTTCAACTCCTTCGGTCAATGGCACCGCTTCAAGCAGGTTGCCCTGGCGGCCCAGGCATTACGTCCGGAATTGCAATTCGGCATCCGTATCAATCCGGAACACTCAGAAGGCGCCACCCCCATCTATGATCCGTGTGCACCGTGCTCAAGGATGGGCTCTACCATTAGCCAGTTTCACGGGCAAGATCTGGAGGGAATATCAGGACTTCATTTTCACACTCTGTGCGAGCAGGATTTCGGCCCTTTGGAGCGAACCCTCGCGGTCATAGAGGAGAATTTTGCTGGCTACCTTCCCGGAATGAAATGGATAAACTTCGGCGGTGGACATCACATCACCCGACCAGATTACCAGGTCGATCAATTGATAGAGAAAGTTCGTTCGTTCCAGGCGAAGTACCAGGTGCAGGTGTATCTGGAACCGGGTGAGGCCATCGCACTGAATGGCGGGATTCTGGTGGCGCGGGTACTGGACGTGCTGCATAACAATATGGATTTGGCTATTCTGGATACCTCAGCCACCTGCCACATGCCGGATGTGCTGGAAATGCCGTATCGCCCCCGGATTACCGGTGCTGGCCAGCCAGGAGAGCTACCGTATACTTACCGTCTGGGGGGGCCCAGCTGCCTCACTGGAGATGTGATTGGGGATTACAGTTTTTCCGCTCCTCTTCAAGTTGGCGACCGCCTGATGTTTGAAGACATGGCGATTTACACCATGGTCAAGAATACAACTTTTAATGGTATCCCGCTTCCGGCAATCGCCATTCACAACAGCGCTACCGGCGCGCTGAGAATGGTCAAGGAATTCAGATATGAGGATTTCGAGGAACGTCTGTCCTAAATTGGGTACCGGTTTGCCGAGCTCTCGGTCAGTCAGAGGAAATTTTTCCGGTTGAAATCGATCGTGCTGAGAGCTGCCTTTTGCGCGTCCCTGCTCCAGTTCGGAGGCTGTACGGTTTCACAGGATCAGCGGGTTGACGGGATTTGCCGGGAGTGCGCAAAACATACCCTTACGCCTCATTCGGATATCCCGCTGTCGGCATACATCCGGATGCCTGAGCACCGTTCAAATGGCCTTTTGCACGTGTACATTGAGGGAGATGGTGTACCCTGGCGAGGGTTTGAACCCAGTAAGAATCCGACATCCAGAACTCTCACCGCCCTGTCACTCATGCGGCAGGATCCTCACGCCAGCGCCTATATCAATCGGCCCTGTTACGGATGGACTGCCATGCCCCCGACTTGCGGGCCTTCTCTCTGGACGGATCACCGTTATTCTGCGGAAATCGTGGGTCGCATGAATCGGGCGCTGGACGAACTGGCCGCTCTTACCGAAACGACACAACTGCTTTTGTTCGGACACAGCGGGGGCGGCACGCTTGCGATGCTGATGGCGCAGGACAGGGATGATGTTCTAGGCATAGTCAGTGTGGCTGCCAATCTGGATCATCATTTATGGACGTGGATGAGAGGTTTCAACCGGCTTGAGGGATCGCTCAATCCGGTCGAACTGCCTCCACTGGCCCCCAATATCGTACGGATGCATCTTGCCGGCGGCCACGACAGACAAGTACCGGCAAAAGTAGTAGAGATGGCTTCCCGACGAGATCCTTATGCCGTATTCCGGAATTATGACGGGTTTGACCATCATTGTTGCTGGACCAATATATGGACCGAAGTGATCCGGGAGGCTCATCTGCGGATTGCAAATACCGGGGTCCCGTTTAATGCTCAACGTTCAGCGGTGGGCACAAAATAAAACGCCCCGCCCTCATGACCTGCTTCTCGTACCGGCTTCATCTCGGGAACCTGTGATTCAGCATTGAAACTACTGCGCTTGCGGACATTTACTGACAGCTGAGCAAACAGGCGGCTGTCGCGCAGGGCTTTATTATTGGTTTCAAGCGCTTCCAGCAAGGCACTGGCAAACACCGAATGACGGGTGCTGGAGCCATCCATCACCGGCCTTAATCCACCGGAGGAGATAACGACCCGCGCACGCCGGCTTAAACCCGCCTTGATCACCGTTTCGCTTTCGTTCTTACCACTGATACCAAAGAGAAACGGGCTTTTGTCGGACCCCAAATGCCCGGCAAAACAGGAGTCTGAAATAACCAGTACCGAGCGTGCCTTGATCCGATCCAGGTGATCGCTGATCACTGCATTATTGATCCAGTTACTGATGTTATCCCTCCCCGCGTCCACTGGTAGCCAGTAACCACGTTCTGTACGGCTCAATTCACTCCGGGAAATATCCCCATGCCCTGCGTAATAGATCAGCAGGTTGTCGCTTTCGCCGATTTGTTCATAAAAATCATTGATCGTGTTTAGAATGCTCTTTTCTGTGGCATTCGGTACCAATAAAACGTTGAAGCCATATCTGGATTCCAGCACAGACTTGAGTTTCTCCGCGTCTCTGAGTGGAGAACGTAGATCATCGAGAAAAACATAATCCTGATTGCCGATTATCAGCGCGAAGTAGCGCCCGAAATTCACATTCTCTAGTACACGCTCCTGCTGCCCGGTGAACTCTGCCGGGGCCAGGAAGCTCTGCTGGCTGTAGCGTCGATATGCAATTTCCATCTGCTGGAGTTGTTGAGAGAGCTGTTCTCTTTCTGCCCGGGCCGATTCATAAAGCGCGGAGAGCGCATCAATCTTTCGGCGCGCTTCGCTGAGTTCTGCCTGCGCTGACCCCGCCGGTGGGAGCACCGTCGAAGCTCCGGTTTTTTGCGCATCCGCTTCCAGGCGGGCAATTTGCTCCCTTAAATATTCAGTCTGGACTTCGCGGCTGGCAATGTCCGTGCGCAGCTGTTGCTGGTTTTGCTCGAGAGCCTGCCGCGCTTCGCTGCCCAGCACCAGTTCATCATGCTCAAGGCCCGAAGCCTTTCGATACCAGTTGAGTGCAGTCGCTACATCCGGCGTCACTCCGAGGCCTTTCTCGTGGAGATACCCAAGATTGATCTGAGCCCGCCGGTTTCCTTGGGCGGCGGATTTCTGATACCAGTGAAGCGCCGATTTATGATCCGGAGAATTCCCGAGACCTTTCTCAAAAATCTCTCCCACATAGTTCTGAGCCTCCGCATCACCCAATTCGGCCTGGGGCAACCAGACATTGAGTGCGGTACGATAGTCGGCCCGGTCATAGGCAACATACTCACCACCGCGGATGCGGCAATCGTGTGCCGTGGTGCGCACGGGGCGCCGGGCAGTCATATATTGGGTAACGCCGAGCTGTCGAACCTGTCCAGGCAAGAGGCAGTCGACTACATACAGGTCACCGGTTTCCCGAACTTCCTGGAGGTCGTTGCCCGAAGCCACGCGGGGTGCCTGACTGCAACCTGCCAGAATCAGCGTGGCCGTCATACAACCTGTCCAGATAATCCAGGACCGTGATGCCGTGATGCGGTGTGGAGAAAGCTTTTTCATCATTTGTTTCGGTCCCGCTGCTCCGGTTGTTTAAGATCAGCGCGTGCTCTGCTTCTGCAAGAGTCTGCGTTCAATATCCTGTAAGGTGCGTTTTATCTGCGCCTCGTTGCCGGGGATTTCATCTTTTTGCAGGAAATCCAGGGCGACATATATTTCTCGAAGCTGATATTCATCCAGTTCGTTTTGCCCGGCGCGCCGCATCAGCGCATCGCTGATATTCCCTAAACGGTCTGATAAAATCAGATGCGCCTTTTTCCGCTCCCCGACATCATCGCGTGTCAGGTCATTGCCGAGCTCCCAGGCCTGGGCGTAAAAACGATGCGCCATATCGAGGTCACCGTCGCCCATCAACCGATCACCGTCTTCGATCAGTTCGCGTACCGCCGCCAGTTCTGCTTTGAACGTATCTGGCGCGGGCACCATATTCTCCAGCCCCTTGCTCACCACGGCCACCAACAGGCTTGTCACCAGCGCTGCCGATGCAAGCAAAAGCGCATCTTTCTTGATGTTTCGGGTTTTTATGGCATCGATAAATTCACCGGCATCGGTAAATCTTTTGGCGCGATCAAATTCCAGACCACGGCGTAAAGCTTTCATGTGCCGTCGGGACAGCTGCGGCAACGTGACCACCCGTCGATGCTGTGCGCTGGCAATATTTGCGGGCATCGCTCTGCCATCCTGGCCTGGAAACGGGTGCCGTCCGGCCATCATCTCGTACGCCATGCACGCCAGGGAATACACATCATCGGCGGGCAGAACGCCTTCCCCCTCGAGCATCTGAGCGCTGGCGTAGGCGGGCGTGAGTGCCCCTTCCGTCAGATTATCGGCGGCCGTCGGCGCTTCCCGATTCGCGTCCGTGAATGCTTTAGCGATACCGAAATCAAGGATTTTTACTGATCCGTCCCGGGCCAGAAAAATGTTGGCGGGCTTGATGTCCGCGTGCACAAATCCCTGTTGATGGGCATACGCGAGCCCGCGTGCCACCCTCTCCACCACGTACATTGCCTCTGTGGGCGACATGAGACGAACTTCCCGCAAGTGATCTCGCAGCGATTGACCTTCGATATATTCCATCGTAATAAATGCGGTGTCGCCATCGCGGTCGAAGTCGAATACCGTAACAATATTGGGATGCGATAAAGCTTGCGCTTTCTTCGCTTCCCTCTGCAGTGTCTGGAGGGCGCCGGGCAAATCCCGACATTCGTCATTGAGGATCTTGATGGCGATAAACGGCGAGCTGTCTTCCATTTCAACCCGGAGCAGATCCTTGGCCAGGAATACCTGCCCCATCCCGCCGGCGCCGAGCACGCCCGTCAAAGCAAATCGGCCTTTGAGCAGCTTACGCTCTTCCGGCGCGCCACCCTCCGGCTCCGTACCGTTTAAGTGCGATAGCGTTGAGACAGTGGTGAGGTCCGATTCGCCCGGATAGCAAGACAGGGTGCCGCTCAAATGCGCATTAGTGGTAGGAATATCTGAAGATGACTTCCCGTACACGGCGCCCGGGTTGTTCATTTCCGGATGCCAGGTCAGCGTTTTCTGGCGATCCTTGTCACAGTCGGACCGGGCCGGTGCGCGGGCTTCCGTTCTGTCAATCTTGCTGGTGTCCATAACATCTTTCCCTATGCGATAGTCCGTCATCGTAGCGATTGATTTTTCGACAGACAATGACTCCTGACGGCTCTTGATCCCAGTGTAGCGATTTGACCCGCCATCGCCGGTGAATAAAGCTTGCGACGCCGGGGTAAAACCACCTTGACAGTGACACCAGTACTTGATCCCCTGGACGAGGATGTTGGGCCGGATCAACTGATATCGGCAGCAGGTGCCACTACGATTTTGCGGCTCCCTGTTTCCGGCCAGGCGCCGCCGCCATTGAATTATTGCGCGCGACAGCGGCACAATGCGTATCCAGTCAATTCATCGACCAAAGCAGAGGCTAGCATGCATTCGGTCCACCCAGCATTTTCCTTACTTCGCCGTCAGTCCATTCCTTCACTGAACCTGACCGTCGAAGAATACGAACACATAGCCACCGGCGCATCCCACATACATCTGGATGCTGCCAATCCTGAGAATGTTTTTCTGGT
The DNA here is from genome assembly GCA_964641175.1 of uncultured Cellvibrionaceae bacterium. Taxonomy (GTDB): domain Bacteria; phylum Pseudomonadota; class Gammaproteobacteria; order Pseudomonadales; family Cellvibrionaceae; genus CAYNST01. Next base: position 12,018 of record CAZXLJ010000007.1, on the reverse strand, counting down.
AGCCCTGCGCACAGTGCCTAAAGATTCCACTGGAGTGGCCCACATACTTGAACACACCGTCCTCTGCGGCAGCGAGCGCTATCCAGTACGGGATCCCTTTTTTATGATGACCCGACGCTCCTTGAACACTTTCATGAACGCATTCACCAGCTCCGACTGGACCGCATACCCCTTCGCAAGTATTAATCGCAAAGATTTCAATAACCTGCTCGATGTCTACCTGGATGCGGTTTTCTTTGCCCGCCTGGATCCACTGGATTTTGCCCAGGAAGGGCATCGGCTGGAATTCACTGAAATGGAAAATCCGCAGTCGGCGCTCATGTACAAGGGCGTGGTTTTTAATGAAATGAAGGGCGCCATGAGTTCAGTGACCTCCATGCTGTGGCATACCCTTAACAAGTATCTGCATCCGAATACCACCTATCACCATAACAGCGGCGGCGAGCCCGCTTGCATCACGGATCTGACTTACGCCCAGCTAAAAGATTTTTACAAGAGTCACTATCATCCAAGCAATGCCATTTTCATGACTTACGGAGATATTCCTGCTCACGAACACCAGGAAAAATTCGAAGCTCAGGCGCTTCGCCACTTTAAAAGGCTCGATAAATTCATATCCGTACCCGATGAAAAGCGCTTCTTCTCCCCCATCCGTGTCGAAGAGACATACCCACTGGCCGAATCAGAATCGCCAGAACGCAAGACTCATATTATCCTCGGCTGGTTACTTGGTAAAAGTACGGATCTCACACAGGCGCTGGGTGCTCAGCTGCTGGCCAGTGTTCTGCTGGACAACAGTGCCTGTCCTTTGATGCAGGCTCTGGAGTCGACGGATCTGGGCAATGCGCCGTCACCCATGTGCGGCCTGGACGACTCCCAGAAAGAGCAGACTTTTATCTGCGGGCTTGAAGGGTGCAATGCCGCCGATGTCGACAAGGTCGAACACCTCATTGTGTCAACGCTGGAGAAAATCGCAGCCGATGGCATACCGGCCGAAGATATCGAAGCCGCGCTTCACCAGCTGGAATTGCATCAGCGCGAGATCGGTGGCGACTCCTACCCTTACGGCCTGCAGATCATTCTCAACGGCTTGACGGCCGCCACCCACCGGGGAGATCCCGTGGTAATGCTGGATGTTGATTCCGCGCTCAGTCAGCTCAGGGAAGCCATTAAAGATCCCGAATACATTAAAAAACAGATCCACAGCCTGCTGCTTGATAATCAGCACCGCGTGCGTTTGACCCTCGTACCAGACAAACAGGTGGCGAAGCGGCGGGACCAGGCGGAAGTTGATCAACTACTCAATCTCCAGGCCAGGCTCAATGAAGAAGAGAAAATCCGCATCATCGAACAAAGCAAGGCCCTTATACGCCGGCAGGCCCAGCAGGACGACGAAACCATTCTTCCCAAGGTTACCCTGGAAGATGTGCCGGTTCAGGAAAGTCATCTGGAACCAGTACGCCTGCGACTGCCGCAATCTCAGCAACCACTGTCGGTGTACGATGTGGGCTCAAACGGCCTCGTGTATCAGCAGATCGTGCTGGATTTGCCTCCGCTTTCCGAGTCGCAGCTGCAACGGATCGGACATTTGACCAATTGCATGACGGAGGTGGGACTGGGCGCACTGGATTACCTCGCCGTGCAGCGCTGGCAAGCCCGGGTGACCGGCGGACTCAACGCGTTCAGCAGCTTGCGCAGTCACGTTGACGACGTCCATCAGACCCACAACTTTTTGACCCTTTCCGGGAAAGCACTCATACGCAATCAGAAAGGGCTGTGCGAATTGATGGCCGCGACATTTGAGAAGGCCCGCTATGACGAGCATGCACGGATTCGCGAGCTGATGGCGCAGACCCGGGCGGCGCGCGAACAAAGTGTTACTAACAATGGCCATGCGCTGGCGATGGCGGCGGCCACATCAGGCATTTGCGCGGCTGCCCGCCTCAGCCACGAACTGGGTGGCCTCGAGGGCATCCGTCGCCTGAAAGCGCTGGACGACTCCCTGAACGACAAAGCTCAATTGCAGGCATTCTGCAGCGAACTGGAGGAACTACACGGAATCGTAACCAACGCGCCGCGTCGCTTTCTTCTGATTGGCGAACCCGATCAACAATCCCGGCTGAGGGAAACCTTCCAGACGGTATTCGATAATGCATCGCTTCGGTACTCGACGACCGACTGGCAACTGCCCCTGCATCAGCGCCAGGTACGAGAGGCCTGGCTCACCAACAGTCAGGTAAATTACTGTGCGCAGGTATTTCCAACGGTTCCCATGATCCATGAGGATGCCGCCCCCCTGGTGGTGCTGGGTAATGTACTGCGGAATGGTTATTTGCACAGAGCCGTTCGAGAACAGGGCGGTGCCTACGGGGGTGGCGCTTCCCAGGACAACAATTCGGCGGCATTCCGTTTTTACAGTTACCGGGATCCACGGCTGGAAGATACGCTCGCCGATTTCCATAAATCCGTGGAATGGGTACTGAATACAGCACTTCCGTGGCAAACCATCGAAGAGGCAATCCTGGGGGCGGTGAGCGCTATCGACAAGCCTGACTCCCCCGCCGGCAAGGCCAAACGTCTGTTCCATGCCGAGCTTAACGGCCGTACGCTGGAATTGAGGCAGGCATTTCGGGAGCGCCTGCTTGCGACGACCGCAGACGATCTGCAGAGGGTGGCAGCGGCGTATCTCAAAACCGAGAACAGCAATATCGCGGTAGTTGCAGACCACGGTAAACGTGAACTGCTGAGCGATTTGGGTCTGGAAATCCAGACGCTTTAAGCGCGAAGCCTCTTCAAATGGTCACGCGAACGTAGTGACCATTCAAATATGCAAGAGGTTCCGGCTCTCCTGTCGAGAGTAGAACCTCCTGAATCTTGCCGATAACAATATTGTGGGTTCCGTAAGGGTAGACGGCATCGACCTGGCAATTGAAAACTGCCTCGGCATCGACCAGGTGAGGCGCCGCTCCTGGCTGACGGACCCACTGACCAAATTCGAAGCGATGCTCACCCTGATCTCCCGTAGAACACACGGTGGAGACAGGACTGTGCGCCTGCTTGAGAATGTTGATGGCAAAGTACGCACCGACGGTGACAATCGGAGCGATCCGTGTAGATTGATGGACGCAAACGAGCAAGGATGGAGGTGCATCTGATACAGAAGTCACCGATGAAACTGTCATGGCATAATCGGACCCGCTGCTCGACTGTGTGGTGAGAATGGAGACCCCTGAAACAAGCCGTCGCATTCCCATCTTCATGGCCAGACCCAAATCTTTGCTCATCGAGTAGTTCTCTTTTTTATAATCAGTTTTTCAGGTTCATTACCGACCCGTCATCTTACCCCCCACAACGTTAAATTGACATGGATCAACGCCGCAGCGCTCAGAGAGGGTCGATTTCGAAGAATGGCCAGAGATTTCAATGATAAACGCCACCGCAGAATCTGCTGTACCCAGTCGGGAGTCGCGGATTTGATCTGAGACCATGACTTGGCCGGCCCCAGAGGCATCTCCCTTTGGCATCACGCAGGCAAGGCCGCATTGATTTCTGTGCGCGATCAGTAACGGATGTTCGGCATCTCGAACACCGCGAAAGCGGGATAAACTCCGAAGGATTAAAACGAAACTAAATTCTCCGTCGAGGTTTTACAGCAGACCTGCCGCGACAGCAGGCCAGGCGCAGGCGCGCCCAGCCACCCGAGGGGTCTGGATCAGTCGAGAAGTCGGAATTCCACGCGGCGATTTCGCGCCCGACCCTTTGCGGTATCGTTGGGTGCCACCGGATCGGCCTCCCCGTAGCCTTTCGCTTCAATCTGGTCGTCTTTAATACCTTGCTGTATTAGAAATTCCTTGACCGCCTCGGCTCGCTGCTCCGAAAGCCAGAGGTTGTAGGCGTCTTCGCCCATATCGTCCGTATGCGCCTGTACTTCGACGCGACGTTCCGGGTTCGCCTTGAGCAGTGCCGCGGCGTCAAGTAGGTGATTCGCGGCGTCCAGACTCAGCTCAATGCTATCGGTGGCGAAGTGAACGCCATGAATCACATCATTCAGCACGGTACATTCTTTCTCGGATACAACCAGCGTGGGTGGTGTATTTGGACAGGCCTCTGCGGCCCCACGCATATCCGCAGCGTTCTCAGCGGGAATTTCCGCAATATCGTCGGCCTTCGCTGTCCGTGATGCTGGCTTGTAACCGAATGCCCGGGACAGCTTCAGCGTAACAAAGCGGGCATCACGGTCAAAATGGTTAAATTCCAGCCGGGTGAACCACGGGGTATTGTTAAAGTGGTACTGGATTCCCGCACCGAGGACAAGCTGCGCCGATGATGCTTTGTCGACCTCAACTCCGCCGAAATTTGCTTTGGTATCAATTGCGGAAACGCCCGCTTTAGCGTAAAGATTCCAGCCGCGGGAGTTTTCCCAAAGATAGTAACCCGCCGTCAGGGAAGGAATCTTGTACTCGATTGCAGCGCCTGGAGCTGTTGCCATGACAGCGGCGTCAGGATGTTGGAGACTGGCTTCCCCCGGCACGGCATAACTGAACTCCCAGAACCAGTGCGGGCGGAAGTGCTGACCTATATGCACTTCAACGCCGGCATCCTGATCGTCATCCGTGGCCCAATCATTACTGCTGCCTTCTGGATCCAGCTGGCTGATCCCGGCACCCCCACCGACATACCAGCAGTTGCTATTACCCTTGTCGGCGCTACAGCCCGAAATATCCTGCGCGGACACCTGCACCGCCACGCCCTGCGCCAGAGCGACTGGAATGGCAATGGCCAGCCGTTTCATGCCGGGTGACCGGCGCCGAAACGCCGCACTCCCCCGCGCTGCTGCCAACAAACCGCCCAGCAGCAACAGCGCCCAGGTATCCATGGCACCGCCACCTTTCACCGCGGTCCGCAAACGTGACTTTTCAGCGCCTGCTTCGGGTTCAACCGGCGCCTCGGGTCCTTCTTGAGGAACCTCAGGGATTTCATTGCCGGGAGACTCCGGACCTGGAGCCTCGTTACCGCCGCTTCCGTTTCCGTCAGTTCCACTACCGCCGGATCCGTCACTACCCGGCCCCGCAGTGCCGCCATTTCCGTCACCAGCGCC
>CAZXLJ010000007.1:0-6820 GCA_964641175.1 uncultured Cellvibrionaceae bacterium | reverse complement strand
CGACTGATAACGGATCACGGAAATCGTATATCCCGTCCGAATCGCTATCGGGTAACGAAGCCGGCACTCCCGGTGCAAATCCGTGAATGTGTCCATCTACCCCATCAGCAATGCCATCTTTGTCCAGATCAATCAGGTCATCAATCATCCCGTCGTCGTTCGCATCCAGTGCCGGATCCGCGCCACCCTCGATCAGGTCGGATATGCCGTCATTATCGGTGTCCAGATCCAGATAATCGGGAATTCCGTCCCCGTCGGTATCTACAGGCGCGACATCATCAGGGATTGCGTCGTGCAAGCCGTCGGCATTGTCGTCCCGAAAGTTATCGGGAATTCCGTCGAAGTCTGAATCGGTCTGTGCGGGATCAAAAAGCTCTATAACATCCGGTATGCCGTCATTATCGCTATCCAGATCCTGTCTGTCGGGGATGCCATCTCCATCGGTATCGGCTTCCAGCGCATCATCGATGCCATTGCCATCTATATCCTCACCGCCGGTGATGTCGATGTCGACTGAATCGTCGATCCCGTCCCCGTCCTCATCATTCTCACCACCGGGAATAACAATTCCCGGCGCTTCCAGCACGTCCGGCAGGCCGTCATTGTCCGAATCCCGATCAACGCCATCTTTAATGCCATCTTCGTCACTATCCCGGTCGGCTGCGGGAGTTTCACCGTGACCTCCACCGTGATGATGGCCGTCATCGGGCGGCTGCTCTGGTTCGGGCGATGCTGGGGTGCCCAGGCTGAGTACAAAATCGCGATGGGTTCGGGAAATCCTTCGACCTTGTGTATCAAAATCTTCCGCGACTATGCCGCCGCTATACAGGCCGGGATCGAGTGTGCCCGACGCGTGCCAGGTTACGAGGCCGGTATTTTCATCAACGGACAACCCGGGAGGATTGGTGAAAGTCGGCCTGCCTCCAAGTTCCGAAATATTGGCCAGGCGATATTTGACAGCGTGACCGTTTGCGTCCGGGACCGACGCGTCCAGCGTCCAGTTATCCAGAATATTGCCGCTTTCATCTTCCTGCGGCACTTGCACATAGATCGGGAAATTGATTTCCGGGGGCACATTACCCCCGGCCAGATATGCGGTTGCCTGCAACGCCCACTTCGCATCGGCATTATTAAACAGGTTGGAAATGCGATCACCGCCATCGAACACCAACGTATAGGGTCGGACCAAACTCAAATCCCGAACTTCGAACGTTTGTGTTCGGATGGCATAGTCGGAGTCAGCGGCAGTCTGTGCGCCACCTATGAACGTGGTGTCATCGGTGAGTGGAGTGATCGGGAGCACCGGCTTTATGGAAAGCTCGATGTCTTCTACAAAATCACTGCGCCAATACGATGTGACGGTTACGGTAATGTCATTGGATTGTCCATCGCCATCCATATCCGATGGAAGCCAGGCAATTTGACCGCCACGAAAATGGGTAGCCAGAGCCGACTGACTGATCAAAATTCCAGCGGCCAATCCGGCAATACTTCGCGTCAATTTATTCATCTTTTCTGAACCCGTCCTTTTTAAATTTAAAGGAGCACGCAGCTCCTCACTGAAGGTGTCACAGAAGATATTCTTCCGCGCCCTCACGGACAATTGCTTTTGATTTGCGAAAAAAATACCCGTGATGTGCGTTGAAACATTTACCAACTGTTTTTTCGGATGAACGATCACATTCTGAACGTGCGGCAATACTACCGCATCAAGCTGAATAAATTGTTAATGTCGGGCGTTTAAGACGGACAAACGTCCGGAGAATGGCTGTATTTGCCGAATTGCCCGTTTCGTCGATCATTAATCATTCAGGTGATGACCAATTTTGGAAACCGCGAAGCAATCAAACTTGCGATTTCTGCCGGAGCAATCTCGTGCAAGGAAGCGTGGAGAAATTCAATGTGGGTTGATTAGAGTTCGGTAACTGGCCGCAAAAATAAAAAAGGCAGCTTGCGCTGCCTTTAACGATATTCAGGACCCGACTTCAGGGGCAGCCGGAACGGCTGGTGGAAATCGTGACATCGTCCATCCATACGGTGGCGGAATTGCCGCTGAAGCTGTGGAAACCGAACATGGCGTATTTAAACTTGTCGGCCATCCACTGCGCATTGCTCATGCCATTGTTCCAGTCACCCGCTTCATCGATAGTATGAATCAGGCTGCCATCAACCCAGGCATTCAACGTGTTGTAACTCAGATCCGCCCGGAGTTCCAACTCCACACAATGCCAGGCATTGGCGGTGATTTCCGGGCCGCTCCACCATTTATCCTGACGAGGCGAGATGTCATCACTGGGAATATGGTTGGTGCCCAAATGTCCTTTGATTTGCCCGAAACGGATTTCATCATTGGCGTCCGGAGTTCGCTTGATACCCATGATGTGTTCATGATTATCGCCCTCCTCGTTGCCGAGCTTTTTGGTCATGTTCACCCAGGCCGTCAGGTACACCCGATTGAGCCCGGCAGGCAGTTCGTACACTATCTGGGCCGGATCATTCCCTCCGGAAAACTTCACCGAGGATGAACCGTTCTTGGCTTTCGAAGTGTCGATTACGGCTGACGAGCTGGTCTGATTCCCGGGATTGAACTGCCAGCTCAGAAAGTAATCCCAGCCACTGGGCTTGGCACCGTTTTGCTGTCCCTCGAAGCCATCCTGAACAATGATGCCCGCAGATCCTGAATTGCCTGAAGAAGAACTGGAAGCACTGCTTGATGAGCTGGACGAAGAGCTCGACGATGAACTCGACGAGGATGAAGAAGAACCGCTCTCAAAGCCATCACAGCCGATTGAACGGTCGCTCAGCTGTACGTCGTCAATATACATGGTGCGAACACTCGAGTTCGCCGCGTACTGTTCGATACCCAGATTCAGACGGGCAAAGTACGCGGGCGCACTCCAGACCCCATTCTGGTCGCTGTTGACGCAGCCTTCGCCCGTGCCCTGCACGGAAATTTCGGAAAGCTCATTACCGTTGATCCAATAGGACAGTTCATCCGCTTCCGCATCGAAATGCCATTCAACACATGCCCACTGATCTTTCGGTAAAACGTAATCGGACGACGGCGGGAATGGCGGATGATCGTAACAATCCGTTTGCCACTCGGTATTGCCGTCATCGTTGGCATCAACCCAGGTGTCGTAGTTGGCGAACACGTGGTCATGACGGGCGTCGACCCGGGCCCGGTACATCACGTTGGTATTTGCCGGCGCTCCGGACTCACTGGTCGCAGGTCCTTCCGCCTGGACAAATGTGAAGTCGCCACCGTTGGCATTCTGACTGCCCAGACGCACCATCATGCGCCCATACATCTGTTCTTGCGCCCCGGCGAAGTTATCCAGACTCATGGTCAGGAAGTTGCGGTTATAGCCACCGCCTGCACCAGTCACTTTGACAGACTGCTCACCGCTAAACGCCTGTTCGCGACTCAGACTGACGCTTCCTGCCACTGTCCAGGGCGCCTGCGGATCATCACCTGCGCTGCCGTCTTCAAAATCATCGCAGAACAGGACACCCGAGCACGCTGATCCCGAACCGGAAGTACTGGAACTGCTGGATGATGCTGACGAAGAAGAGGACGAGCTGCTACTGGACGTGGAACTGGCACTGGAACTCGATGAACTGCTAGAGCTGGACGATGAACTGCTGCCATTGCCACCGCAGGCGACCAGCACCACGGCGATCGCCGTGGCCAGACAGCTGCGAGCACTCACCCGACCTAGTGAGTCCACTGATATGTTCACCATAGATTACTCCCCGATTAATGACTCCCGGATGGGATTTATTTTTATTGTGAAATGACCTGAAATCGCGGGCGGCAGCTGAGCCGGAGGAAACCTTGACTCGAGCCTGGACGCCGTCAGCTGTTAAAGGCCTGAATCGACGCGCTTATACTAAACCGCTGGGTGGATTACGCTGACGAGACCATCACAATTGCACGAGAGCCGCATCGCGACTCCTTCGGCTTTGTGACAAATATCACACGGTTAAATGCATGAAGATATGTGCAAATTGACCAATAGAGGCGTTACAACAGTTCGTTAACCAGCTGGTGCAGATCGTTCAGACTTTGCTCCAACTGCTCAACCTTAAGTTCCAGAAGACGTAGCCGGTTTGCCTCCTCGGCGGAATATTTCTCCGGAAGAGTGGCCGCAGACGTCACCTCAGATGCGGGACGACCAGGCCTGGCAGTTTCGCTTTCACCCAGCAAATGCGCATACCGGGCCTCGCGCTGCCCAGGAAAACGACCCAGCTTTTCCAGCAATGAGCCTTCGCTGCGGTTCATCATTCTGTGTAAAGTCTTCTCGACGTCAAGTACATCACTGAAGGTACAAAGCCGCTGTGTACGGGTCCGTAATTCGCTACTGGTTTGCGGACCGCGAACGAAGAGTACACAGAGAACAGCAAGTTCCTGGGGGCTCAATTGCAGCTCGCTGAATTCCGTGTTGCAAAACCGGTGCTGATATTTAGAGACGCGGCTTCCCCAGCCGGAAATGCGGGTTACCAGACCCGCTGCAATCAGTTCTTCCACGACTTGCTCAACCTGCGCTTCGGTCAAATCGAGCACCGGGTCTCTGTTACTTTTCTGGTTGCAGGCGTTCGTCAGCGCATTGAGTGTAAGCGGGTATTGATCCGGGGTGGTCAGAGACTTTTCAATCAAGCATCCGATAACACGCGTTTCGTAAAGCGATAAAGTTTTCATTTGAAATCCGGTAACGCCGTTGGCTTATGGCGGGTTAGACACCATATGGGCATCACTGCGATTTGTAAACGTATCCTGCCCCGAGCGGCTCACAAACGATTAACGTTGCATGCCATATTTGCGCATTTTCTCTACGAGGGTGGTCCGACGCATTGCCAAGCGCTCTGCGGCGCGGGCCACGACTCCTCCGCTATCATCAAGTGCCTGCTGAATCAGGCTCTGTTCAAGACCGCTGATGTATTCCTTCAGATCTATTCCTGAATCGGGTAGAAGGACTTTATCCGAGAGGCTTACCATACTGGGAAGACCCCCTCCGGATTCCATCGTTTGCGGCAGTAACTCGTCTTCCACGTCCAGATGACGGTATTTTTGCGGTAAATCCTGCACGCCGATTACCCCATACGGATGCATGATTGCCATGCGCTCGACGAGATTCGCCAGCTCGCGCACATTGCCGGGCCAGGGATGTCGGCACAGGGAGAGGATTGCTGCCGAATTGAACCGGATGGAGCCCCGCTTTTCACTTTCCAGTCGCGATACCAGCTCATTAATAAGCAGTGGAATATCCTCGACCCGCTGCTGTAACGAGGGCATTTCTATCGGAAAAACATTTAACCGGTAAAAGAGATCTTCGCGGAATTCGCCGCGCTCGATCATTTCCTCCAGATTTCGGTGGGTGGCCGCAATAATCCGGACGTTCGTTTCATAGGTACGATTGCCGCCGACGCGCTCAAATGACTTTTCCTGCAGCACACGCAATATCTTCACCTGCATATGCAGCGGCATATCTCCGATTTCATCGAGAAAAAGTGTACCGCTTTCTGCCAGTTCAAAGCGTCCCGCGCGGGAACTGATCGCGCCGGTGAACGCCCCCTTCTCATGACCAAACAGTTCGCTTTCGAGCAGTTCCGCCGGGATAGCCCCGCAGTTCACCGGCACGAAAGGCTTCTCCCTTCGAGGAGAGTGGTAGTGCAGGTTACGCGCGACCACTTCCTTACCGGTTCCCGACTCCCCCAGAATCATGACTGTCACATCCTGATCAGCGACCTGACTCATCATGCTGCGAACGCTTTGAATCTGACGACTGGTCCCCACCAGGCTACGGAATAAATGCACCGGTCGCTTCTTTTGTGACTTTTCAGATAATGCGAGAGCTTCGGCATAGCGCTGTGCACGATGCAATGCGTCGATAAGGCTGGCATATCTCAGAGGCAGATCAAGATGGGCGATAACTCGTTGTCTTAGCGGCTTCTCGGCATCGACTTCGGTTTCCGCGTACTGTTTGCCCAAAGTAATGACCGGGATGACGCCGAAGCGTGACTGTATGCGTTCCAGCTCTTCATCCAGGTCAACAATCAGATTGAAGCTTCCTAGGAAAACGACCCCTTGCTCTTGAGGTTGAGACGCCTGATCCAGATGAAGCCACTGGCTATAAGTCAACGACTGGAATCTTTCACTGATGAACGTCATGATCACTTCCAGATCATGCTTGACCGAAGCGTCATCTTCGATCAAGAGAATCGCCTTTTCGCCTAGCATTTCGCCGCGCACCCCTTTATTCAGGTTAGCGGGATGCTGTAAAAGCCAAGCCTCCTGCCACCTTGGCACAAAGATTCAATTTCGGAACTGACAGCTTGAACCGGAGCCGGGTACGGCCCGTCAAACCCTATCCATAGTAATAGTCAATCCTTGGGAGATGGTCAAATTTCTGGCGGCGGCGGAGGACAGTGTCCTCCATAGTGGCTGGATGTCGACTTGTGTACTGCGCAGTAAATATTCTGTCCCTACTATTTCAAGGATTCTGACTCGATTCAGACTGCAGCCAGGGTTCGTTCACCGACGGTGGTAGACTTTCTACCATATCAGCATAAAGGCCGAGAATTCTTTCGAGTTCCTTTACAAGCAGCTCATTATCGCGGTGCGGATCGTCGAATGCATTGTTCAGCTGCGCGGTCAGATGCTGGTCCCATTCCTTGACTCGCTCCCAGTCACTGGCGACAAACGCGGTTTCCATTTGACGACGTGCCCTGATTAAATTCATGTGTGTGGTCGCGATTACTGCCATTTCCTTTTCTCCAGATAGTTCTTCGTCCAAAAGGTTTAACGGCCTGAAGAAGA
>CAZXLJ010000006.1:36957-56650 GCA_964641175.1 uncultured Cellvibrionaceae bacterium | reverse complement strand
GCGACGTCGACGTGGCCTACGCGGCGGCCCAGAGCAAGATGTTGTTGAACGTGATCACCCGCGACGACGACGTGGTTGAAATCGACGCCTCACGCTCGCGCCTGGTGGTGCGGCTGCGCGAGGAAGCGCACAACTGCTGGAACAACGACTGCAAGACGTCGGCAAGCGCCATGGAGACCGCGCTGGAAAGTTTCGCCGCGGGTCTGCCCGTGACGCCCGCCGATCCTTCGTTATTGACCAGCAAGGCCATGCGGATTTCTGACGGCACCGCCGTCAGCCAGGGCGGGCGCTTCGAAACCAACGCCATTGCCATGTATTCCTTCAAGGAGGGCTCGGGTACGGTGGCCCACGATTATGCCGACAAGTTTCCACCCGCACTCAATCTGAATCTGATGGGCGAAGTCGACTGGGTCAGCAACTGGGGGCTGCGCTTCAATGGCGGCCGGGCGCAGGGCAATGTGGCCGCAAGTGCCAAGCTGCACACCTACATCACCCAGACCGGCGAATACAGCGTCGAAGCCTGGGTAGTGCCCGCCAATGTAACTCAGGAAGGTCCGGCGCGGATTCTTGGCTATTCGGGCAGCAACACCAAGCGTAACTTCACCTTGGGGCAGACGCTTTACAACTACAACTTCCTCAACCGCACCACCCAATCCGATGTGGACGGCGCGCCCATGGTGTCTACCGAGGACGCCGCCGAAGTTCTGCAGGCCACCCAGCAGCACGTGGTCGCGAATTTTGATTCGGTCAATGGCCGCCGGCTTTATGTGAATGGCGAAGAAGTTGTCTCCGCAGATGTGGTGGAGGGGGCGGTGCTGGCCGACTGGGACAATACCTTCGCCCTGGTCCTGGGCAACGAGACCTCGGGCGAATATCCCTGGGCGGGCACCATCCGGTTTCTGGCGATCCACAACCGGGTGCTGACGCCGGATCAGATCCGGTCCAATTTCAGCGTCGGCGTGGGCCAGAAAATTCTGGTCCCCTTCCCGATATCCCAGCATCTGGATGGCGTCGGCGAAGCTTACGTTATTTTCCAGGTAGAACAATTCGACGATTACAGTTACCTGTTCAGCAATCCCACGTTCATCACGCGGGAAGAGACCCTGCCGAAGGCCGTGGACCTGGAGGGCTTGTATATCGGCATCAATGGCCGTGAGGCCCCGGTGGGACAGGCATTTGCCAATGTGAAAATGCGCATTGAGGCCGCGGAGGCATTCCCTGGACAGCGCCTGTCCACACTGGGCGCAGTGATCGCACTGGAAAAAGGCCCGGAGCAGGATGATTTCTTCGTGAGCTTCAGGCGCATTGGCGCCCACACCAACACCCCGGTGGAACCGCCACCGGTGATGCCGGAAGAGCCCGGTGATCTGCCGGAGGTGCCCGAAATCGGGGTGCGCCTGTTTGCCGAGATCAACGCCTCCCTTGCCGCGATGACCGGTATTCCGGTGACCGACCCGGCAGTGACAGAAACCTACCTTGCCGTAGAGCAGCAGATGCCGGCGGCGGAGGCGTTGAATGGGTTCCTGGTCGCACACCAGATGGGCATCACCCAGCTCGCGGTCAAATACTGCAACGTACTGGCGAACAACACCGCGCGTCGAGCAGCGATGTTTCCGGCCTTTAACGGCACATTGGATGCGGCCGGGCGTACAGCAATTATCGAACCGCTGTTAAAAGCCCTTTCAGCCCACAACGTGGCCGCGCTCGACGGTGCGCAGCTGGAGGACCAGCCGCCGGTGGCCGACACCCGCGCCGAACTTGAAACGTTGTTTGGCGAGCTGTCGCCAGGCTGTACCCAATCGCCCTATACCTGCCCGGACGAATCGGTCACAACTGCCATTACGGCGGTGTGTGCCGCTGCACTCGGCAGCGCTGTCATGCTGGTGCAATAACGAGGCTTACCATGCGTAAAAAGACTTTCGGATTGAACGACCCGCTGCGCCACCCGGATCACCACCGGCCCCGAACCCGCCGGGACCTGATTGCCCAGGGGTTTCAGCTTGGGCTGGCCTCGGTGGTGGGAACTTCGATACTGGGCTTGAGCTCGCCTGCGCGCGCCGCCCTCAGCGGGTCGCTCAACAGCGCAGTGGAAGCGTGTGGCATTCAGTTCGACGGTGCCGGCAAGATTCCTTTTATCTGCTTTGACCTTGCCGGCGGCGCCAATATTGCCGGCTCCAACGTGCTGGTGGGCGGCCGGGGCGGGCAGCTCGATTTCCTCGACACCTCCGGTTATTCCAAGCAGGGCCTGCCCGCCGGCATGACGCCCAATGCCCTCAACCCGGGTTCACCCACCAACGATTACATTAATACCGAACTGGGGCTCGCCTTCCATGCAGACAGTGGCTTCCTGCGCGGGATTGTGCAACAAACTGCCGCTTCCACACGGGCTCAAATCAATGGGTGCGTAATCGCCGCCCGTTCCGAGAACGACACCGGCAATAACCCGCACAATCCCATGTATGGCATCAATCTGGCGGGCGCCCGTGGCTCCCTGCTGGCGTTGTGTGGCTCCAACAGCAGCGAATCGGGGGGCAATTCCATGGCTCCGGCGATGCTGATCAACAACGAGGTGCGGCCTTCCAAGGTCGACAGGCCCAGCGATGTAACCGGGCTTGTGGATGTGGGCGATCTGGTGGGGCTGCTGAATCAGGACCAGGTCGTCGCCGTGATGGAATCCATGTACCGCCTCAGCAAGGCCAAAATGGACCGCATGAGCGATTCCGTGAATGCAACGATGGCGGATCAATATCAGAAGCTGCCCTGCAAATATCTCGAAAGCGCGGGGCTTGCCGATCGCTACTCGAACCCGGCGTCGCTTAACCCGTTGCTCGATCCGGACATTGTCGGCGCCGGCGGCATTTTCAGCCAGGCGGACATGAACGACCGGGAATTCCAGAAGACCGCTTCGATCATGAAGCTGGTGATCGAAGGTTATGCCGGTGCGGGTACCGTGACCATGGGCGGCTACGACTACCATACGGGTGACCGGGCGACAGGCGAGGAGCGCGATCTGCGGGCGGGCCGCTGCATGGGCGCCTGTCTGGAATACGCGGCGCGCAGGGGCAAGCCGCTGATGCTGTATGTGTTCAGCGATGGCTCTGTGTTCAGCGATGGCTCTTTAGACAATACGGCCCAGGGGCGCGGCAAAGGCGTCTGGACCGGCGATAACCAGCAGACTGCGGCGGCATTTTTCCTGGTATACAACCCGGGAAGCCGGCCGCAGCTGTTCGTGAGCAGCGCGCCGGGCGACCGCCCGGAATGGCACCAGCAGATCGGTTACATGCGTCGCAGTGGCGATGTGGAGACCTCCTCCAGCCCCGCGGCCAACAACGTTAACCAGTTGGTGCAGACGGTAATGCTGAACTATATGGCGTTACACGGAGAAACCGGTCGTTTCGGGAGTCTGTTTGCAGAGCGGGGTACAAGCCACGGGTTAGGGAATGCCGCCTCCCTGGAACGGTTGATAGCGTTTAACCCGATCATGTAGCACGGCCTGTGAAGCAACGCTCAAGTTAAGTGAAAGTTGGGTAAGTGGTTAAGAAAAAGTAAGACAGAAGCATGTGTTCGCTGAGACTATAAGGGCGTCGCTTCTTAGATTATTTAACGCCGTTGCTGGAAATTGTTGGCGTCTTAATCAACAATATGGTTATCATGTTGCGACTGGCGACAGAGACATGACACCGAGATGATTTAACAAAGGGATAAAAGCTGTGATGACCCATCCAATAGAAACCTTACCCATTCTTCTGCAGAAAGCGCGTGAAGCGACGGTTGCAGATGTTCGACACACTCTGGCGGAATTCGGTCTGACCGAACAACAGTGGCGAGTGATTCGCGCCGCCTTCGAAAACGGCGAACTCAACGCCCAGGAACTTGCCGCCAAGAGCGCTATCCTCGGCCCGAGTCTGTCCAGGATTCTCAATCGCCTGGAAGCCGACGGTATCCTGATCCGGAAGGCGTCCAAGGGTGACCTGCGGGAGCTGACCATCAAACTGAGCACCGCTGGCAAGCGTTTGCACAACAAGATTCAGCCGGCGCTGGAGAAGCACTATGACGGTTTCGCCGACAAGCTCGGCGCCCGCAAAAACAAGCAGCTCAACGAATTGCTTCAGTATGTGGCGGCCCTCGGGCACATCACTTTGCAGTAATGGTTTTGCGCAGGCCTGCCCGGTGTAAACCGGGCAGCGCCAATCGACCGTCCTGCCTTTTTCTTCCCCCGTGTCCACTTCGCCCAGCCGAGCCGGTTTGATACTTGCTCCTTGCGGCCACAGGCTGGCGCTGTTCCGGGTTTCAACCCAATAACTCATCGACAACGTAGCAGCTAAGGTCTTTAACGATCGAGAAGTTGCTATGTCTACGCAGTCCATCCAGATGGCCGCACCGGAACTGCCGGTGGAAACGCCCGATACTCCCGATATCAATCCCGGGGAGCGAAGACCCGAGCTGCCGCCGCAGCAGCCCGACGAAATTTCTCCGCCGCAACCAGATGGTCCCGAAATTCCGGCGCCAGGAACTGATCAGCCGGAGATCCCGGTTCCGGGGCCCAATATCCCCGAAGTAGGCTGACCGCCGTTTGAATCCCTCCGCGGTTGCTGCTAGTGTCCGCCTATTTGGAGGCGAGGACCATGAGCAGCATAGAAGGCCGGTGGGCACTAATAACAGGTTCAACGCGGGGGATCGGTCGCGAAACTGCGCTGGCGCTGGCGCGCCTCGGCTGTCACGTGATCGTTCACGGTCGGACTCTGGAGCATACCCGCGAGGTCATGGCTGAGCTGGCCAACCTGCCGGTAAACAGTTGCGCTGTTGCCGGCGCGCTGGACACGCCAGCGGGCGTGCAGCAGATCATTGCGCAGGTTGGTCAGTGTAGTGCACCCCACATCGATATCCTGTACAACAATGCCGCGATCATTAACACCTCTACGTCCCTTTTCGAATTCACGGCCGCCGAATGGCAGCGTACGTTTCAGGTGAACCTGTTGGCGATGGTGGAATTTTGTTCGGCGTTTGCGCCGGGGATGCGTTCCCGGAAATGGGGCCGGATCATCAATTTGACTTCGGGCATCGCCAACCAGCCGGATCTGGCGCCTTATAGTGCTTCCAAGGCGGCAGTGGACAAGTACACCCAGGATCTTGCGTGGGAACTCAAAGACGATAATGTGCTGGTTAACTGTGTCGACCCTGGCTGGATCCGTACGCAAATGGGGGGCCCGAATGCCTGGGAGGAGGTGGAGACAGTGATCCCGGGGGTTCTCGTGCCGGCGTTACTGGGGAACCGCGGTGCAAGCGGGAAGCGTTTCTCTGCTCAGGATTACCGGGATTTGCTGGAAATTTAAGCAACCGTCAGCGGACCGGATGCGGAACCAGGTGACTGGCCAGCAGCTGCCTCCAGTGGGCGCGCGCATCGCTGTGACGACGGACGGCGTCGCGCCACGTATCCAGCGAGTCGGGTTTCGGACGACGATGGCGGTGAAGATCTGCCGCCAGACCACCGTGTCTGATGGGGTTGCAACTGCTGGCGCTACCACCCTCTCGGGCGAACAGATCGCACAACTGTTCCTGATTTCGGCCAAGTGAAGTATCCATAATTTCTTCCTCGCATTGCACCGCAGTGGTTGGCTCAGGCTCCAGAATGATCGTTTCGAGCGACATAGACTGTGAATTTCTACCCTGCAAACTTCCCAATTTTCCCTGCCACTGTGACTTGCTGCCTGTGTGACGGAATGTCGGCGTGTACCAGCCCGGATGCAAACAGCCGGCCAGAACCGTTAAAGGTTCTGAACCGTCCTGCAAGCGCGTTGCGCAACGTGTAATAAAGGGTTTTAGATGAGGGGAGCACCAAACCGGGGATGTTGAATTATCAGGATTTTGCATGAGCACTGGGATGACGGATTGCACAAACTACAAACGGGCTTGGTTGGAGCGGTCACTGCCGCAATAGTTCCACCCCTGACGCGATTTGTCATGCAGACAGCTTTAGTGCAGGGCCGGCTTGTCCTTGCCGAACAGTTCTTCCAGATCCGCTTCGCCAAAATGGTATTGCACGCCGCAGAATTCACAATTCATCTCTATCCAGTCACGTTCGGCCAGCAATGCCATCGCGTCGTCGCGCGTCAGCGCGGTTAGGGCGTTGAGGCTGCGTTCGCGGGAGCAGCTGCAGGCAAAATGCAGCGCCGTGGGCTCGAAGAGCCGGACCGTAAATTCGTGGAACAGGCGGTGCAGAACGGTCTCATGATCCAGCGTCAAGGCTTCTTCGGCCGTCAGGGTCTCCGCCAGGCTGCCCACAGTCAGCCAGGTGTCGGTATCCAGGTGTTCATTCTCCCGGGGCGGCAGGGCTTGCAGAAACAGTCCAACGACTTCGTGCTCATTGGAAAAGATCCACATGCGCGTCGGCAATTGCTCCGACTGGCTGAAATAATCCGAGACGCACCCGGCGACACTGGCCTTTTCCAGCGGCACGATGCCTTGATAGCGTTGACCTTTTTCCGGGTCAACCGTCAGCGTCATCACCCCGTCGCCGACGTTTCGGGCCAGATCGGCCGAAGGCAGGCTTCGGGCGGTATTGGTTTCGCTGAACTTGATCAGGCCGCGCAGGCTGTGCTTGTGCGTCGTCTCGGCCATGATCAGCGGTACCGGGCCCTGGCCTCGCGCCTGCAGCGTGAGCACGCCGGCGAACTTGAAGGTTTCCGTCAGCAGCACGCTGGCGGCGAGAAATTCCCCCAATAGCCGCCTGGGACCGGCATTGAGCGATTGATGTTCCACCGCCTCCTGGAAGCTTCGCGAAAGGGTGACGATTTCTCCGCGCAGGGGAATATTATCGAATACGAACCGGTGGATCAGATCTGCGTCGGGATGGGAGGGCGTGTGTGCCATGGCGTTCGTCTAGTCCTCTTCGTGGAAGATGTTTTTAAACCGGTGGATCTGGCGGCGCTGTTTCTTGTTGGGTTTGGTATCGGGAGCCGCGAGCAGGGCGCCGGCCAGTTTGCGCTGTTCGGCGAAACTTTCGCGACGCAGGCGACTCTGTTCGGTTTCTTCGTAAAGCAAAGCCGCTTCCGGCGCGCCGCGGCGTTTGTCGGTAAGCGCGAGGATTTTCACCTCTTTCTCGTCGACGCCCTGCCGGATGGAGAGCATCAGGCCCACCGTCAGATCCTTGCTGGGCTTGACCCGCTGGCCTTCCACCTGAACTTTGCCGCCTTCTATGGCCTGTTTGGCAAGACTGCGGGTTTTAAAAAACCGTGCGGCCCACAACCATTTGTCGATACGCACTTTGTCCAAGGGGCTATTCATTCAGCTGCTTTCTCAGGTGCATTCAAAGGCATGATCTCGTCAAAATCCGCAATGTCCATAAACTCGCCGGTCGCCAGGCCCTGCTGTTGCGAATCCGGCTGCGTGATGCAGACCAGGTGATGGATGCCGAAGGCGCGTGCGGTACGCAAAACGTGGGAATTGTCGTCGATGAACAGTGTGCGGGCCGGATCAAATGATTCCGCTTCGGCCAGTTTGTGCCAGAACGCCAGCTGTTCTTTAGGCTGCTGGTAGTCGTGGGATGAAATTACCAGATCCAGCCAGCGGTCAATCCGGGTGACTTCAAGCTTTAAGGACAGCCCGCGCCGGTGTGCATTGGTCGTCAGTACAACTTTCTTGTGCAGTTGACGCAAGTATTTTAGAAAAATCTCTGAGTGAGGACGCAGTTGTATCTTGTGGCGTATTTCATGTTTTAACGCGGCCATGTCCATGCGAATGAGATCGGACCAGTGGTCCAGGCAATACCACTGCAGGGTGCCTTCATATTTCCGGATCAGCGCAGTCAGTTCCTCTTCCGCCTGCTGAAAGTCCACCTGATGGAACTGGGCGTATCGCCGGGGCAAGTGATGAAACCAGAAATAATTGTCGAAGTGGAGATCCAGAAGGGTCCCGTCCATATCAAGCAGGACGGTATCAATGTTGTGCCAGTCAATCATGAGGATATTCTGCGTGAGCTCGGGTGGATCACAGTATGTATTGTCAGGAAGTGGAAAAAAAAGCTCAGACTCCGACAAGTTACGTGGCTATAATGTGAACCAGTCGAGACATTTCATGTCTACGAGGACGTATTACGGATATCTCGACCGTCTGGAATGTATTAATCGGCTGTGCCTTGCTCACTCATCAGCCCTTTCAGAAACCGGCTCCGGTGGTTGCCGGGATGCAGCGCCTGGCCACGGCGCGCAAAGTAGTGCAAGTGGTCGGAAACAATGCTCTCAACGTCAATCTATGCCTATTCTTAATATAGACGCGGTTATCGCGGAATGGCTTCGCTTGGCCTGATAGCAACCAGAATGAAGTGTCATGGAAGGTGTAGGGCGCCCAAATCACGGGCTGGTTAAAAACGTTTTACACGCTGTCTGAACGTCGTTATCAGAAACACAATTGAATCAAGAGCTGTTGAAATTGGATTACCTGAACCCGGAAGTTGCTGGTTGCGACAGCAGGTACCGGAAAGAAACGAATGCCTTTTGCCGAGAGGGTCAACCCAGAACATGAAACCGCAATTGTCTGAAACCTGCCAAAGTATCAGCAATCCACCATTTTCTATTCTCAAAAAACAGCTTGTTAAGGAAATCATTTGTCTGGAACGACAAATGGAGCTGGCGCGTGAGCTGGATGCCAGCGACGAAGTTCGCATGCAGACGTTCGAGTCCATGATCGAAAGCCGGCGTCGAATGCTCAATAACATGCCCTGGGGAGAGTAAGAGTCATCGTCCGCACTGCCGTCCCGGGCAGCAACCCGTCCCGCCGCCGGTGAACTTCTGAGTTCGCCGGCGTGTCTTTAGTCCATGGGGAAGTTGAGCGGCCTCGCCAGGACAGCGCCCCTGTTTCAGGTTATTATCGCGCCAACGACAGACATCAATAAGGCAGTGCCACCGCCTATGTGCCCCGTTGCCTATGTACCATAGTTACTTCGGACTGGATGAACAGGCGTTTTCCATAGCCGTCAATCCGCGCTATCTCTATATGAGCTCCCAGCACCGGGAGGCTTTGGCGCACGTCCTCTACGGGGTCAACAGCGGCGGTTTTGTCATGCTCTCCGGGGAGGTGGGAACCGGCAAGACCACCATTATCCGCTGCCTGCTCGAGCAGCTGCCGGAAAATGCCGACCTGGCAGTCATCCTGAACCCTTCGGCGACCGCGCGGGATCTGATGTGCAGCATCTGCGACGCCTTCCGGGTGCCGTATGAGCGCGATGAGACCAGCCTTAAAGTCCTGATGGACAAGCTGTCTGATTTTCTGGTGGCCAATCATCGCCGCGGCCGCCGTTCCATCGTTCTTATTGATGAAGCTCAGCTGCTGAAGGTGTCTACCCTTGAGCAGGTGCGCCTGCTGACCAATCTTGAAACCAACACGCAGAAGCTGTTGCAGATCATTCTGGTGGGTCAACCCGAGCTGAATGATCTGCTGGCAAAGCCCGCGTTGCGTCAGCTCTCCCAACGAATCACTGCCCGCTATCATTTGCGTCCGCTGAATGAAAAAGAAGTGGCGGCCTACATCAAGCACCGCCTGAAAGTTGCTGGAATGCCTACGGGCAGGCAGCCGTTTCCAGTGAGCATCATCCGCAAGATCTACGTCACCAGTCGCGGCATTCCGCGTGTCATCAATGTTCTGTGCGACCGCATGCTGCTCGGAGCCTACAGTCGTGAGGCGACGCTCGTTGACCAGTCAATTTTCAGGCAGGCGACGGTCGAAGTACTGGGCCGGCCCCAGGAACCCTTGTGGCGCTGGTTCCATAAGAACTGGATAGTCGTCGGCGCCGGGGTGGCGGGCACGCTTTTGCTGAGCGGCCTGTTCTGGTTGCTGCTCGGCGGCCAGTCCGTGGATGATCAGGACAAGCAGATGGTGGGCGAAGGGCAGATTATCCGCGGCGCCCAGGCGGATATCCTGCCGCCAACGCAGGCTGCCCGCGCGTCCCGGGCGGACTACTGGTTCCGGGACCAGTCCCTCGCCGTACGCGAACTGCTGCAGCTGTCCGATATCCCCTCCCAGGGTATGGACCCCTGCTGGTCCCTCTCAGAAGAAGGACTCGCCTGCGAGAACCAGAAAGTGACTACCTGGGAGGAATTCCAGAAGATCGACCGGCCAGCTGTGCTGACCATCACGACGCCCTCGCGTCATACCGGCTATGTGGTGCTGGCTGCTATTCGTGGAGGTGACGGCTGGGTGCGAAACGACGGGCAACTGCAGCGGGTCTCGCTCGAGCAGCTGGGAAAATTGTGGAACGGGGAGTTCGTATTTGTGTGGCGGCGGCCACCCGGTTTTGGTGAAGCCATTGGCCTGGGCGCCAGTGGACCGCTGGTGACCTGGGTTGCCGAGCAATTTGCCCAGCTTGATGGCCAGCAGGCACCGCTGGCCAGAGAAAGGTTCAACACCCCGTTGCAGAAACGCGTCAAGCTGTTCCAGCAGACGGAGAATCTGCAGGATGACGGCCTGGTCGGTCTGCAAACCCTGCTGCGCCTGAACGAAGCGCTGGGGCTGGAGCTTTCCATGTCCGATATGGAGCTGACCATGCTCGGCAGTGCGCAGGGGGCGGGGGGATAAAAAATGTCACTGATTCTCGATGCTTTGAACAAGGCCGATCAGGAGAAAGATCATCAGGGTGAGGTGCCCGATCTAAAGGCCAATCATTACGGCGTGGACAAAGCGGCGGCTAAAGACGCCATTGTGATCGAGAAAAAACACCTGCTGATGATACTGCTGGTGGTGCTGGGACTGGCGGTGGTGGTGCTTTTGAGTCTGCTGTTGCTGCGCGAGGGCGGGGAACCTGCACCTGCTGTTGTCGAAGCGGTGGAGGAATCGGCGGTCGCAAGCGAGCCGGCACCGGTCGCGTCGCCCCCATCAGCGACGGCCCTGGCACCGGCGCGAGTACCTGAACCTGCATCTGCCACGCCTGGGCCGAGCAGTTCCACGACCGCTGCGCCGGCAAACGGTGCTGCGGCCGGAGATGCTGCTTTCGGTCGGCAGATGCTCACCCCGCTGGACGAAAAGACAGTGCGCATGCCCGTAGTCGACGACGAGGTGGCGGCGCTGTACCAGACGCAGGTCGACGAGATACCTCAGCGCATCATTACTCCAACCGTGGCGGCGGTGGCGCCCGCAACGTCCTCAAGGCCCGCGGTGGATCGGGAGCAGGCCGCCCAGCTCTGGCAGGAAATGAACCAGTCCAGGCCCGTCCCACTGCCACCCGGGGTGGAGATTTCCAGGTTGCCGGAGCGGGCGGCGCCCGCGGCTGCAGAGCCCGCCGCCAAAGCCGACACGGGTCCCCAGCTGCCCGACGGGGTCGGAATCGACGAGAGTGTGCTTGGCCATACCGAAGTCCCTTTCCTGCATGAGCTGCCGGTCGCTTTCCAGGACTCGATTCCAACACTGATGTACAACAAGCACGACTACGCCCAGGGTTTTGTCATCATCAACAAGAAGCGCTACCACGAAGGCGAAACGCTTGCCGCGGGCGTGGTGCTGGACGATCTCCTGGCCGACGGCGTGCTGCTGCGTTTCTCAGACCGGGTGTTCAAACTGGGCGCCGAAAGCAGTTGGGTGAACTATTAACTGCATGGGCGGGCGGGTGCGACGTGAACAGAACAGACCGGTCTGCACATCCCGGGCGACCCGCTGTGCGTATGCAGTCCATCGCGCCCCAATATTGAGCACAGCGTTATGGCCAATGCGACTGTTATAGCGGACTTCCGTCTGGATTCGAACCGCTATGCCGGAGCCGCTGCACTTTTACTGGTTGCACCGTTTTCGATCATCAATATCGTGCAGGGCCGTTATTTTCTGGGCGGTCTGTCGCTCGCCGTCATTATTCTGTTTGTCATTCATTCCTGGGCTTTTGCAAGACGTCGCCGCCCCTTGCCATGGGTCGGATTTCTGGGGCTCGGCCCCGCCGCGATTGTGTGTCTGGCTTTTGCGGTTGCCGAGCGCGGTATCATCGGGGTGCTCTGGTGTTATCCCTCGATCCTCGCCTGTTATCTGATTCTGCCCGAGAAGCAGGCGTGGGTAGTCAGTGGGGTGCTGGTTGTCGTGATATCCGTCGTGGTCTGGCAGGTTATGGATCCGAACCTCGCGTGGCGGGTGGGCGTCACCCTGCTCACCGTGAGCATCTTTTCTGGTCTTTCTCTGCACCTGATCGCCCGCCAGCAGGAGCGCCTGCAACAGTACGCAGTGACTGATCCGCTCACCGGATTGTTTAATCGGTTATTGCTGGAAGCTTCTCTTGAACAGGCCATTAATTACCATAAACGTACCCGCAACCCGATGACGCTGTTGGCCATAGATCTGGACAATTTCAAACATATCAACGACGATCTCGGGCACGCCGCCGGCGACAGGGTGTTACGCCAGCTGGCTGAACTTCTGCAAAGCCGGGTGCGCCGTAGTGACCGGCTGTTCCGTTGGGGGGGCGAGGAGTTTCTCGCGCTCCTGTATGGCACCGATACCGAGGCCGGTCTCACGGTAGCCGACGAACTCCGGCAGGCGATAGCCTCGGCAGCATTCCTGCCAGAGCGCCGGATTACTGCCAGCCTGGGTCTGGCAACACTCAGTGATGGCGAAGACTGGACTGGCTGGCTCAAACGCTGCGATGAAAAACTGTATGAGGCCAAGGGCAGCGGGCGCAACCGCGTTTGCAGCTGAAGCCTCCGGAGCGTCCATCCCCTTGCATCCAATAAACTACACGGGAGAATTCCGATGAAAACCCGAGCCGCCGTGGCCTTTGCTGCGGGCAAACCTCTGGAAGTACTGGAAGTGGATCTGGAAGGACCCCGCGCCGGTGAGGTGCTGATCGAAATCAAGGCGACGGGTATATGCCATACCGATGCATTCACTTTGTCCGGGGATGATCCGGAAGGCGCTTTTCCCGCGATTCTCGGCCATGAAGGCGCCGGCGTGGTCGTGGACACGGGTCCCGGTGTCACGTCGGTCAAGAAGGGTGACCACGTCATTCCGCTCTACACCCCGGAGTGTCGGCACTGCGAGTACTGCCTCCATCCCAGAACCAATCTGTGCCAGGCTATCCGTTCAACCCAGGGTCAGGGCCTGATGCCGGATGGCACCAGCCGGTTCAGTTTTGAAGGCAAGCCTTTGCTGCATTACATGGGGTGCTCAACGTTTTCTAACTACACGGTGCTGCCGGAAATCGCAGTCGCGAAAATCCGCCCGGATGCCCCCTTCGACAAGGTTTGCTACATCGGCTGCGGTGTCACCACGGGCATCGGCGCGGTGGTCTACACAATGAAAGTGGAGCCGGGCTCGACTGTGGCGGTTTTCGGTCTGGGGGGAATTGGCTTGAACGTGGTTCAAGGCGCAAAAATGGTGGGGGCCGCGCGCATTATCGGCGTCGACCTCAACCCCGCGCGCGAAGCGCTCGCCCGACAGTTTGGCATGACTGACTTTGTTAATGCGGGCGAAGTGGACAATGTCGTCGACACGCTGATCCAGATGACGGGTGGGGGTGTGGATTACAGTTTCGAATGTATCGGCAACGTCAAGGTCATGCGCCAGGCTCTGGAAGCCTGCCATAAAGGGTGGGGACAGAGTTGCATCATCGGAGTTGCCGGCGCCGGCCAGGAAATCAGCACCCGGCCATTCCAGCTGGTGACCGGTCGCAGTTGGCGCGGTTCGGCATTTGGCGGCGCCCGTGGCCGCACCGATGTTCCGAAGATTGTCGACTGGTTTATGGAAGGCCGCATCTCCATCGACCCGCTGATCACTCACACCATGCCGCTGGCAGATATCAATCGGGCATTTGACCTGATGCATCGAGGTGAAAGCATTCGTTCGGTGGTGGTTTATGACCCGCTCTGACTCTGTCCTTCAGCCCGCCGGTGCAGTTCGGTCCTTTGAAGGGCAACAGCTGCGTTTCCGCCACGCCGCCGCGACCCTGCAATGCGAGATGCACTTCTCCGTCTACCTGCCCCCGGCCGCCCGAACCGGGCCGGTGCCGGCCATTTACTGGCTGTCCGGTCTGACCTGTACCGATGAGAATTTTGTCCAGAAGGCCGGTGCCCAGCAGTTTGCCGCAAAGCATGGCGTGGCGCTGGTGGTGCCGGACACATCCCCCCGGGGCGACCAGGTTCCCGACGATCCGGACGGCGCCTGGGACTTTGGCAAAGGGGCGGGATTCTACGTGGACGCGACCCGGGCGCCCTGGTCGCAACATTACCGGATGTATTCCTATATCACCCGCGAATTGGTCCAGCTGGTGGAAACACACCTGCCAGTGACCCAAGCAAAGTCCATCATGGGCCATTCCATGGGGGGGCACGGCGCAATGGTGATCGCCTTGCGGGAGCCGTCAGCCTGGACGAGCGTGTCTGCTTTCGCGCCCATCTGCGCGCCGAGCAAATGCCCCTGGGGTCTCAAGGCCTTGGGGCAATATCTGGGCGATGATCCGGATCTCTGGAAGACTTACGACGCCTGCGCGCTGATTACTGGCGCTTCACAAAAAATTCCGCTGCTGGTTGAACAGGGCAGCGAGGACGCATTTCTCGCCGAACAGTTGCAGCCCGACCGGTTGCAACAGGTCTGCAAGGCCAACGATTATCCGCTCACCTACCGATTGCGCGAAGGTTATGATCACAGCTACTTCTTTATTGCCAGCTTCATCGAGGAGCATATTGCCTACCACGCCCGACACCTGCAGGGCGCTGTCCGGCGTTCCTAGGGGCGAAGCGATCAGGCCCGCCTGCCGTGCTGGTTATCGCAGTGCCTGGCGGGGAATAATTGGCGTTTTTCTGCTGTTCTGTCTGGAGGGGTGTGTGGTCGCACAAGGCGGTAAAAACCCGGCGGTGATCGAGCTGGTCGCCGGCAGCTATAGCGGGAAGGGCAGCGAGGGAATCTACCATCTGACCTACCGGCCGGATAACGGTGAATTGTCCCCGCCGGAGGTGCTGGCAGCCACCGACAATCCATCGTATCTGGCCATGGACGCGGACATTTTGTACGCCGTCAATGAACTCGACGAGGGGCGCGTGAGTGCCTTCCACTGGCAGGATGACGTCCAGCTCGTATCCAGCGTGGCGACCCGGGGCGCTGCCCCCTGTTATCTCGCACTGAGCCCGGATGGAGGCTACCTTGCGACCGCGAATTACATGGGCGGTAACATTTCAGTTTTCAGACGCAGCCCCACAGGTGTCCTGACAGATGGCCCGCAAGTGCGCGAGCACAAAGGTACTCCGGGGACGCATGCAGAGCGGCAGGAGGCACCCCACGCCCATTGGGTGCAGTGGTCGCCGGACGGTCAGCGCATTTATTCAGTCGACCTGGGAATCGACGAAGTCTTCATGGCCGGGTTTGATGCGGCCAGCGGGCAGGTCTCGGAGCAGCGAAGCGCCCTGAAGTTGCAGCCGGGAGACGGGCCGCGGCACCTGTACTTTCACCCCGAACTGGCCGTCGCCTATGTGCTCAATGAGCTGAGCAATACGGTGGTGGTGGCATCGCAAAGCCCGGAGGGCCGGCTGACGGAAACTCAGCGCCTGAGCACATTGCCGGCCGGGTTTGCGCAGCACAGTCAGGCGGCTCACCTGGAAGTTTCCCGCGATGGTCGTTATTTGTACGCATCAAACCGGGGCCACGACAGCATCGCCGCATTTGCAATTGACGCGACGGGAAATCTGGAATTTCTCGGCACGCAGCCGTCCGGCGGAAAATGGCCGCGTCATTTTCTGCTGCTGGAAGAGGCCCGTGTGATGGTGGTCGCCAATCAGCACAGTAATCGGTTAAACGTTTTACCCATTCTGGAAGATGGCACGCTGGGCGCGGCCCAAGCCTCGGTGACGCTTCCGCAGGCCACCTACGTCGGCCGCAAGTTCCCCGCGCCCTGAAGCTGGCGCCCGGAACGCACCGCCGCTGCGCTTCATTCCGGGACGGGCCGGCCGGCAGACAGGGGTGCGCCAGATTTTTGAATGACCGCACAGCGAAACGTGTAACCTGTTACCCGATTCAGCGGCCGGTTGCCGCTGTCAACGTCCATTCAGTGGATCACCTTTCATGATGATCGACACTCTGCCCGTCGCAGTGTCTTTACTTTATCTTGCAGCCAGCTTTCTGGTGGTGATCTGCACGACCAGTATCGGCGTGGCGGTGGTGGCACGGCGCAGCCAGATCCGGTTGATCTTCATCGGGCTGGCCGTCCTCGGGCTTGCGGCGGCCGGCTATCAGTATTGCACCGCACTTTATTATCAGTCTGTCCGCATCGCCGACGCTGCCAGATGGCTCATCTGGCAAGTGGACTACGCAACGGTGTCATTACTGGCGGTGGCGGCGCTGGCAGCGATTGAGCGGCAGCATTCGCGGTCGTTATGGTTCTGGCTGGGGCTTGTCCTGACGGGGTTGCTGATGGTCGGGCTCAACCGTAGTGTTCCCTATTCCATCCATTTTTCATCCGTGGATGCGCTCTTCTGGAACCCGGCGGGCGCCGGAGACGGATTGCGGGTCTTGCGCGGGACTGCGGCCCTGGCGCTGGGGATCTGGATGGTGGGGGCGGTGGTATTGACCGCCTATGCGGGCTACGCCTATTTGACTGCAAAAAGCGGGATCACCCTGGGTGCCCGGCCGGTAATCCTGACCTACCTCGTAGCGCAAACCGTAGCACTCGTGCAGATGGGCCTGATCGATTTCACGGGGCGGTCGGGCGTCTACCTGAATGGCTATGCGTTTACCGTTTTTGCGCTGCTGACTACCTATCGACTCGCGGCCGAAGCGGCGCAGCGCAGCCGCGAACTCACTTTGCGGGACCGGCAGATGCAGGCGGAAATCATCCAGCGCCGGCAGGCGGAAGACAAGCTGAGGCGGCTTTCCCAGGTATTCATGCAGGCTGCGGCGCCCACGCATATCATTGATCGCGACGGCGCGACGCGCCAGGTCAATGAGGCGAGCCTGCGGTTCCTGCACCGCGATGTCAGCGTCCCACCCCGGGTGAATTTCTTCAAGGTGCTCGAACAACTGGGGGAATCACCTGCGCAAGTGATCAGCCAGATGCGTCACGGAGACGTCCGGGAATTCGGTCCCTACCGTTTCGCCGCGGGCAAGGCCGTCGACAACCTTTACCTGACTCGCGATGCCTGGTTGAGGGTCAGCATCTCCCCCATATTTGACCAGCAGCGCCAGCTCGAGGAACTGGTGGTACAGCTGGAAGACATCACGGAAAAGCAGTTTGTGTCTGATGCCATCAGTACCATTTCGATGTCGGTTTCCGCAGAAACGGGCCACGCATTCTTCAAGAAGATCGTTGTCTATCTGGCGCGTCTGCTCGGTTGCAAATACATTTTTATCGGACTGCAGAAAGTGCACGAAGGGCGCAGCGTGCTCGAGACGCTGGCCGCGGTGAATGACGGTGAACTGGTTGAGAATTTCCGCTTCGAACTGCATCAGACGCTTACCGAGCAAGTGCTGAAACACGGCACTTTCACCGTCGCCCGGGACGTACAGGCACAATTCCCCGGCCAAACGCACTTGTGCAGTTTTGCGCCCCACAGTTTTCTGGGCGCAGCCATTGAAGACGAACAGAAACGGCCGATTGGCGTTCTGGCGATTCTCGACACCAAGCCTCTGGAGCATCTGGATCAGGCCCAGCAGCTGCTGAATATTTTTGTCTCCCGCGCCAGTACGGAGTTGCAGCGCATCGAAAAGGAAGAAACCATCCGGCGGATGGCCTTTGAAGATCAGCTGACAGGCCTGCCCAACCGCTCTCATCTGCAGGAATACATCGGTGGTCTGCTCGACGCAGCGGCTCCGGAATCAGCCGCCTTTATCCAGATCGATCTTGATCACTTCAAGACAATCAATGACGCGCTGGGCCATGACATTGGCGACGATGTTTTAAGAATTCTCGGCAAACGTTTAACCCGGTTTGCCGAACCCGGCATGCTGGTGACCCGCATTGGAGGCGATGAATTCGTTGTGGTGGTAGGCGGGCTGGACCAGCGGGAAGAATTTCATGTTGACGCCATTGCCACCCGCATTTCCCGCCTGATGGAAAAACCCGTGCAGGTGGGCGATCACCTTCTGGATATCGGATGTACCATGGGGATCGTTATTTTCCCGGGAGCGGCACGGACCGTAGTCGATGTTTTCCGCAGCGCGGATACAGCCCTACACCAGGCCAAAAGCGCGGGACGCGGCGGCTACAAACTATTCACGCCGGCGATGCGCGAAGCGGTGGACAATCGGCTGAAAATGGAAAAAGGTTTGCGCAGTGCACTTCTGAATGACGAATTGCGACTCCATTACCAGCCGCAGATCAACGCATGGGGAGAGCTGGTCGGAGCCGAAGCGCTGGTCCGCTGGCAACACCCTGACCAGGGCCTGGTTCCCCCTTACCAGTTTATTCCCATCGCCGAGGAAACCGGCCTCATCAACCCGATCGGTCACTGGGTTCTGCAGCAGGCACTGAAGCATTGCGGTGACTGGCAGAACGACAACATTGGCTTCAATGGTCGACTTTCTGTCAACGTTTCGGCATGGCAGTTTGCCCGGCCGGATTTTGTGAAAACTTCCATAGATGCCATCGAGAAATCCGGGATAAACCCGCACCTGATCACTTTCGAGATGACCGAATCCGCGGTACTGGCAGACGTCAGCGAAACCATCGAGAAACTGTCGTTGTTACGCGCTGCCGGTATCAGCATCGCCCTGGATGATTTCGGCACCGGTTACTCATCTCTCGCCTATCTCAGGGATCTGCCCCTGGACCGGATAAAGATCGACAAATCATTCGTCGACGCGCTGGAATTCCAGCCACATGAACCCCTGGTGGAGTCGATGATCTCGATTGGTCGGCACATGGGGCTGGAAGTGATTGCCGAAGGGGTGGAGACGCAGGTGCAGCTCGAACGGCTGCGGAACCTGGGATGCACCGTTTATCAGGGCTATTACTTCGCACGACCGATGGGAGAAGAGGCTTTTCGGGACTGGCTGCGAGCCCGTGCTGAATGAGCCCTCAGTGCTTGAGCTTGGCGGCCCGGTCCAGCCATCCCATGGCAAAGGCTGAACCGACGAAGGTCAGGTGCAGCATGACGTACCAGAACAATTTGTCGTTGGCGATATTTTCCACATCCATAAACTTCTTCAGCAGATGGATGGAGGAGATGGCCACTATTGATGCGGCAATTTTCCCCTTCAGGGAAGTCGAATCCATAGTGCCGAGCCAAGCCAGTTTCTCTTCCGATTCGTCGACGATATCGAGTTGCGACACAAAATTTTCATAGCCGCTGATCATCACCATCACAATCAGCCCACCGACCATGGCCAGATCAATAAGTGAGAGGATGCTCAGAATCATCTCGGCCTCTGTCATCACCAAAATATGCAGGCCCAGATGAAGCGTTTCCTGAAAAAATTTGACGGTCAGTGCCAGCAGAGACAGGCTCAGCCCGATATAGATGGGCGCGAGCAGCCAGCGGGATCGATAAAGAAATTTCTCTAAAATGTGTTCCATAGAAAAGTCAGGCGAGGTTTCAAAAGTATCGGGCGGGAGTACCAGCCGATTTGCCGGAGAGGCCGGGAGCCGGCCCGGATTATACAGAACCGGTGAGAATGCTCCACCTGCCCGTGTCAACTCTGCGCCTGGAGGCGTTGCTGGCAGGGCGGTGGAGCCGGTGTTCAGATCCTTTTGACGGGGTTTCTGAAAACTGTTTCTGAATAACTACTTTTGAATAACTACTTT
>CAZXLJ010000006.1:0-36857 GCA_964641175.1 uncultured Cellvibrionaceae bacterium | reverse complement strand
TGAATAACTACTTTTGAATAACTACTTTGAACAACTACTTCTGAATTGACTTGACCTCCGCGCTGACCTTGGCCGTTACCCGACGATTGGTCGCCCGGTTCTCTTCAGAGTTGTTTTCAACCAGGGGACGGCTTTCCCCGTATCCCACCGACGTCAGCCGCGACCTGTTGATGCCAAACTCGCGTACCAGCACATCGGCGACGGAGGCGGCGCGCTTCTCGGAGAGTTTCTGATTGTAATCCTCGGCTCCCCGGTCATCGGAATGGCCTTCGATCACGGCTTTGGTCAGCGGGTATCTGGTCATGAAATCGGCGGCCTTTTTGATTTCGCTGATTGAGTTTGGTGACACGTCCGCAGAGTTGTTCGCGAACTCTACCCGCATGGTGACTTCTCGGGTTTCAGTGATCACCTCGTAGCAACCCTGGGCATCCACGGCGGCTCCGGGCGACGTATCGGGGCAAGCGTCCTGTTCGTCGGCGACACCGTCACCATCTTCATCCAGCACAACTTTGCAGCCGTTGGCATCGACAGGGGTTCCGCGTGCCGTGCCCGGGCAGCGGTCGACATTATCCGGAACCCCGTCTTTATCAGAATCGGCCGCTTTAGTGACTTTCGGTTCTTCCACCGCTGGCGCAGTTCTTTTGGCACCGAAGATATAGCGCAGACCCAGACCCACACCATAGTCCGTGCTCTCGTAGTCAAGATCGTTGAAGATCCGGAAGTCGCTGCGCACACTGAGGTTGTCATTCAGAAAATAGTTAACGCCAAACCCGAGGGTGGCGACAGTATTGTCGGAGTCTTCCCAGCCATCCGGGGTTAGCAGTTGCATGCCGACGCCCGCAACCAGATAGGGTTCTACCGGTCCGCTGCGATTGAGGTGATAAAGGACGTCCAGGCGAACCTGTTCCTGATCGAGATCAAGTACCTCCGTTTTATGGTCTGTGGAAGCGAACATGTACACCAGTTCGATTCCCAAAGGGCTGTTAAAGCGATAACCGATGGCGCCCGAGGCGGAAACGCTGTCCTCGAGATCGAGTTCCCGGTCATAGACATACGCCCCCAGCATGGGGCTGATGGTAAAGCCGGATAAATCTTGCGCCTGGGCAACTCCACCCGAAAGGGCGGCGCAGCAAAGTGCGAAGCGAACAGATGAGGCTAGTTTGGTCATTGGATTACACTCCCGGAGTTTATTGATTTTTTATTCGCATCGTGCAGTTGTAGAAGGCTTGCAACAAAACGCAGCCGGGGATCAGGCACGTGGATACGGCCCCGTGGGGCACGGAGCGATGGTTTGAGTATAGCTTTTTATTTCTTTATACAAATTTATTTGGAAGAAGATGGAAGTAATCAGTGGGGTCTGCGCCGAATGCCCGGGGCGCGGACCAGGTGTTGCTGATAAAAGAGCGTGAGCCCATAAGCGATTTTTGGCCATGCCAGGCGTTCGGTGACGCGTAGGCGCGCCTTGTGTCGAGTCTGCTGGCGAAGGTCTTTATCCGACAAAAGCCGGTTCAGGGCGTGCTCGAGGACCGTAGTGTTGCCCGGCGGGAAAGTGAAGCCCGCCCCGGCCAACAACTCCCGCGTGCCGCCGCCATCGGCGCCGACCACCGCGACCCCGCAACTCATTGCTTCGAGGGCGCTCTGGCTGAACCAGTCCGTGGCGGACAGGGAGACTGCCACTTGGGCGCGGGCGTATTCGCCGGCAAGCTGCTCTTCGCAGACCGCACGCTTGTGAATAACGCCAGGATGCGCCGGATCGGTCGCTGCGCTCGCCAGTAAACCGCTAGAGGGCGACCGATGGACCACCACCAGATGCGCCCGCGGATGGGTGGCGCGCAGCTGCGCCAGTGCCTGTAGCAGGGTCGGCAGTTCCGCAACGGCGGCCGGCGAATCCAGCACGGTGATGAGGCGACCGGGGACAGCGGCCAGTTCTGGCCTCGGGCAAAACAGATCGGTATCGACGCCGGCGCAGGCGACATGCAGAGCCGGCGTTGGCCGACCTGTCTGCCGGACCAGCTCCTGGCGGGCATGTTCCGATACGGTGGTCAGGCCGGTCAGCTGGCGAATGATCCAGCGCTGCAACCCGAACAGCCGAGAGTCGGGTGTCAGGTAACGAGCCAGCCAGGGCGGCGCCCAGCTCAGGTGCGCAATCCATTTTTCAATCGGGGAAGCGTGAATCGACAGCACAACCGGTAAGCGCAGTTTCTGCAGCAGCAGCGGAACCAGGACGCCACAATGGCAGATGTGAATGATATCCGGTGGCTGCTCGCGTTTACTCAGTTGAGCCAGCAGGATCAATGCACGACCCATCACGGTCAGGTGAGAAAGTTTTTGCAGCAGGGCGGACTGCCAGCCAGAGGCAATGATCGGGTCCGGCGCATTCAGACTAAATCCCGCCAGCCGGTCCGGGATCCGGGTGAGCTTTACCGGTGCTGTCACCATGGGGTAGGGCGGGCCGCAAATAACCTCTATCCTGTGACCAAGCCGGGCCAGCGCGGTGCCAAGGTTGCGCAGGTAGATGCCTTCTTCATTTACCAGTGCGTGACCTCGCATTCCCAGCAGCACAATATTCAGGGCGCGGACCGGAGGTCCCGGCGCAACATAGGTTTCTTGGGAGTCGGCGCTGGGCAATATGGCGTTCATGGCCGCGGGGGGCTGATCAACAGAAGAGGCATAACTGCATTGTTTCCATGCAAAACAGAATTATTGTCCCCCAAGTCGAATAGATCAAATGGAGTCAAAGGGTCGCCGCCGCTTGGTATTGGCGCTATAATTGCCGCCCATTTTCAGAGTTG
The DNA here is from genome assembly GCA_964641175.1 of uncultured Cellvibrionaceae bacterium. Lineage (GTDB taxonomy): Bacteria > Pseudomonadota > Gammaproteobacteria > Pseudomonadales > Cellvibrionaceae > CAYNST01. The sequence goes on along the minus strand of CAZXLJ010000006.1, from coordinate 34,065 downwards.
CCGTTCCCATGATACGTAGTGCACGCACAGCAGATGTCACCCGGGACACCCTCGAGACGCGGATTTCCGTGACGGTCAATCTGGATGGCTCCGGCCAGGCCAGCTTTGCGACCGGTGTTCCCTTCCTTGAACACATGATGGACCAGATTGCGCGTCACGGCATGCTGGACATGACAGTGAAATGCCAGGGTGACACGCACATTGACGACCATCACAGCGTTGAAGATATCGGCATTACTCTGGGACAGGCGGTGTCCCGGGCCCTCGGCGACAAAAAGGGTATCCGGCGCTACGGCCATGCCTATGTACCGCTTGATGAAGCTCTCTCGCGGGTAGTTATCGATTTTTCAGGCAGGCCCGGCCTGACCATGCATATCCCTTTCACCCAGAAGCGCATCGGCAGTTTCGACACGGAGCTGTTCTGGGAGTTTTTCCAGGGGTTCGTCAACCATGCCAATGTGACCTTGCATATCGACAATTTGCGGGGGGCCAACGCGCACCACCAGATTGAGACGGTGTTCAAGGCCTTTGGCCGCGCATTGCGCATTGCGCTTGAGCGGGACGAGCGGCTCGGTGATGCCGTGCCGTCCACCAAAGGCACGCTCTAAGAATCACCGGGTGGCGTTCAAACCTGTTTTACAGACGCCGGCGGTTGGTTTGAACCTGCCACCGGTTACTGAATGAATCTCTTGCCCGTTCCCTCGTTTTCCGGAGGCTCAAAGCCATGAGTTCGAACTCGATTGCCGTCATTGACTATGGCATGGGTAATCTGCACTCGGTAGCCAGTGCTCTCCACAAGGTAGCGCCCCAGGCGCAAATACAGGTCACCAGTCAACGTGAGGAAATTCTTGCCGCCGAACGCGTCATCCTGCCGGGCGTAGGGGCCATTCGGGACTGCATGGCGGAAATTCGGCGGCTGGAGATCGACCAGGCGGTAGCGGAAGTCGCCGCGAGTGGCAAACCCTTGCTGGCAGTGTGCGTCGGCCTGCAGGCACTGATGGAGTTCAGTGAGGAGAACGGTGGCGTCGAATGTTTGGGACTGTTCAAAGGCGCAGTGCGGAGTTTTGCTGCGCGCCCGGAGTTCGCCCGGCCTGTCGGCACGTCGGCTTCTCTGGGTGAGCGGTTGAAAGTGCCCCATATGGGATGGAATCAGGTGGCACAGACTTGTGATCACCCCATGTGGCGCGACATTCCCGCCGACAGCCGGTTTTATTTTGTACACAGCTACTTCGTGCAGGTCGAAGCGACGCAGTTGCTCGCGGGCGCCTGTCATTACGGGATCGATTTCGCCGCCGCCCTGGCGGCCGATAACATATTTGCCGCGCAGTTCCATCCCGAAAAAAGTCACGTCGCCGGTTTGCAGTTACTGAAGAATTTTATTGATTGGGATGGCCGCTACGCCGGCAACGCCGCAGGTTAACAGGAGATCATTATGCAAATTATTCCGGCTATCGATCTGAAAGATGGCCAATGCGTCCGTTTGCGCAAAGGTGTCATGAGCGACTCGACCGTCTTTTCCGACGATCCGGTGGCCGTCGCCGGGCAGTGGGTAGCTCAGGGGGCGCGCCGACTGCATCTGGTCGACCTGAACGGCGCCTTTGCTGGCGAACCGGTCAATGGAGCCGTGGTCAAGCAGATAGCGAAAGCCTTTCCGGATTTGCCGATTCAGATCGGCGGCGGCATCCGGTCGCTGGACGTCATCGAACACTATCGGGCGGCCGGAGTAAAATTTGTGATCATCGGCACCCAGGCGGTGCGCGAGCCGGAGTTCGTCCGTGAGGCCTGCCGCGCATTTCCCGGGTCGGTGATCGTCGGACTCGACGCGCGGGATGGCAAGGTGGCGGTGGCGGGCTGGGCCGATGTGACCGATGTCGAAGCGACAGATCTGGCCCGCCAGTTCGAGGCGGATGGCGTCAGCGCTATCGTGTATACCGACATCGAGCGTGACGGCATGATGCAGGGTGTCAATGTGGAAGCCACAGTGGCAATGGCCAAAGCATCGCGCCTGCCCGTCATTGCCTCCGGTGGCATCACCAACCTGACTGACATTCAGGCCTTGCTGAGTCGCAGTCGGGAAGGCTCCGGAATTTGCGGGGCCATCACCGGCCGCGCGATCTACGAAGGCACCCTCGACCTGGTGGAAGCGCAGACTTTGTGCGACCAGTTTGACGGCTTGACTGGCGCAATCTGACCGCTCCCGGGAGATAATTCATGGCCCTCGCCAAACGCATCATTCCTTGTCTCGACGTCGATGGCGGCCGTGTCGTCAAAGGCGTGCAGTTTGTCGACATACGCGACGCCGGCGACCCGGTGGAAATCGCCAAGCGCTACAACCAGCAAGGCGCCGACGAAATCACATTTCTGGATATCTCTGCGACTCACGAAGCCCGCGACACCACAGTCCACACCGTGGAGGCGATGGCCTCGGAAGTGTTCATACCGCTGACGGTGGGCGGTGGCATCCGCACCATCGCCGATATTCGACGAATGCTCAACGCAGGCGCGGACAAAGTGGGCATCAATTCTGCTGCCGTGAGCAATCCGGACTTCGTTAAGGAAGCGGCTGACCGTTTCGGAGCCCAGTGCATTGTGGTGGCGATCGATGCCAAACGCGTCAGTGAGCCGGGCGCGGCTCCCCGGTGGGAAATCTTCACTCATGGCGGTCGCCGGCCTACCGGCATTGATGCAGTGGAGTGGGCCGTGCGCATGGTCGCCAACGGTGCCGGCGAGCTTTTGCTGACCAGCATGGATCGGGATGGCACCAGGGACGGCTTCGATCTGGGTATCACCCGCGCCATTTCCGACGCGGTGAACGTTCCGGTCATCGCCTCAGGGGGGGTGGGAGAGCTGCAGCATCTGGTGGAGGGTATTACTTTAGGAGGCGCCGATGCCGTACTTGCTGCCAGCATTTTCCATTTTGGGGAATACACGGTGCCGCAAGCCAAGGCGTACATGCAGCAGCGTGGAATTGAAGTTCGGCTGTAGTTTGATCGTCCTGGCAAAAAACAGAATAGCCCTGGAGCGGCGCGGGAATCGGGTCAAGGCCGCCTCGGGCGGCTGCTCCTGTCAAGGCAGGTCTGCGAACAGTTACCGTGTTCTCAATGACTTCTGCGCGCACCCAACCCGCACACGCCACATCCGCACATCAGACCCGGTTCACTCACGCGGCCGTACTGTAAACCTTGAGTGATTCCACGACGTCGGGCTCCGCATGCATGACAAATTCTATGAAAGCGCTGGCACCGCGTTCAGCCGCGTGAAGACTGTCAAAGGGGCCAATGTTGACCCGCTCACGGGTGCCGTAATACCAGTAGCCATCGACTTCGAAGAATCGCGACTTGCGGATCGGACGGTGGCCAGCTTCACCGATTCTGTTCATAAAAATTCCTCATTACCGATTGTGTGTTCGTGTCAGTCATCTGCACGACCAGAAGTCTGTTTTATAGGCTGTGTGCGCTCGCTTGTATGTGCTCGCTAATGGTCGTCTACCGGCTCTCTCTGTTTGCGGAGTTACCCTTGGTTTTGGCTTCAATCCAAAGTTCTGTAATACCTGAGGCTCTGTTTTAAATCCGAGATAAGGATTGGCTTCGCCTCTGTCTCCGATTGCTGCGTCTGCGACGCTCAACCCCTGTCATCCGACCCGGGTGGCGCATTCGCAGACGCAGGCGGATTCTCGCAACCGCGCCAAAGCTGAACGGTTGCTGAACGTGCATAGTTTGAGATTGTTTTGATTTTTTAGTTCCGCGGCCGGAGAGGTCAAAGGTGTTGCAAAAAGGCAACGCGGCAAAGCAATTTATCACAGTTCTGGCGGGGCGACAGTGGAAACGGCGACAGCGATAATTATTTTCTATATCGATTGCGCATTGAAGATCCTAATGCTTATAGGAATTTGTTCTATGAATTGTCGGTAGGGATTGCTCGCAACCCGCAGGTAATGTTGCCGGGGTAGTGACTGTTGCATTGATTCAAGGAGTTGCGAAACTCTGACCAACTCGATGCCCCGTTGTTTCAGGCGTGGAAGTTCCCGCTCCAGGACCGAGAGGGTTTCGGGGTAGGGGTGACCAATGGCGACGGCAAAACCATCGCGTTCGGCAATAGCGATGACTTCTGCGAGCCGCTGCGCGATGGCCGTTTCCTGGCGGACGTTATCGAGGAAAACATCTCTCTCCGCGGTTGGCACCTGGCTGTCGAGCGCTGCCCCGAAGCCTCGCGTGGTGGGGCTGGTGCGGCTGTCGACAAAATAAAGCTTTCGTTCTGTCAGCACCGTCATGACGGATGCCATGGCCGGCCAGCTGCTGGTGAAGTGGCTGCCCATATGATTGTTGATGCCACTCACACCGGGCACGGCCTCCAGCATGCGCCGCAATTGCTCCCGGATTTCAGCCTCTGTCATGTCCCGACTCAGTCCGCCTTCCCAGGAAACGCCCGCAGAGGGTTCCATGGGGGCGTGCAGCATGATCTCCCGGTCGTGGACCAGTGCCAGCCGCGCGAGGCGCTCGCCGGCAGGGCTGAAAGGCAGTATCGCCAGAGTGACGTCACCGGGCAGCTCCAGGGCTCGCAGGCCTGGCTGAAGGCGATGGCCGATATCGTCCAGGACAATTGCAATGCGGGGGCCCCGCCGTGGCCGAGACGGTGGCGAAAGCAGCAACGGCGCGGACCAGCGGGGTGGACGGGTTTCAAGATCCGGAATCGGGGGCGCGGACAGGAAATCAGCCAGGCTCCAGCCAGGTCCCTGGGGATATTGTGCTTTACCTGCACCATGGGCCGCTGCGCTCAGCAGGCAGATCGCCAGGGCGATGCCGATCCTTCCCGGCGACAACCTGCCGTCAGCCGGGACAGGCCGGGAGGCGATCGAAAAAAGACGGAGCAGCATTAGCCGGTTCATAACGGCTGCGCCCGCCAATGCCGGGTTGAGAAAGGGCGTCAGATAGCTCATTTATTGGCTGCAAACTCCGCTTCATCCGCCATTGCCGCCATGCCTCGCCTTCGTTCGCGCGTCAAACCCGCTTTCAAGGGCTTGCGGATTCAGTATCAGTGCCGGTACGCACTTTCAAAATGCTGATGCCTTTCAGAAGATTAAGAGCCTGAAACAACTGACTGTCTTCGAGCAGCAGGTCTTCTTCTTCAGTAGCCACTTTTTTCGCCGGAGCGGTTTGAGTGGGCGGCGGCAGCGGCTGGGGCGATTTGCGGTTGTCAAGGTGCCGGGCCAGCTGCGCTTCGCGGAGGGTTTCCTCATTTTCAATGGTGGTGACCTGAACCGGTTCGGCCTTGATGTCCGGAACTATGCCTTCGGCCTGAATGGATCGGCCGCTGGGGGTGTAATACAAGGCGGTGGTCAGCTTCAGGGCCTTGTCGTCAGTGATCGGAATAATGGTCTGTACGGAACCTTTGCCAAAGCTTGCCGTGCCGAGAATCACCGCGCGGCGATGGTCCTGCAAGGCGCCCGCGACAATTTCCGAGGCAGATGCCGAGCCTTGGTTGATAAGCACGACCATCGGAAGGCTGTCGGTAATATCGCCTTCACTGGCGTGGTACTCGACATTCGAATGGGCCATGCGCCCTTCGGTATAAACGACCATGCCGCCGTCGAGAAATAAATCCGCGACTTCGACCGATGATTGCAAAAGGCCGCCAGGGTTGTTGCGCAGGTCAAGGATGACACCTCGCAGTTCATTCTTGTTGCGGAGCTTCTTGATGGCCTGCTGGACGTCCTTGCCGGTATTGATCTGAAACTGCGCAATTCGGACGTAGGCGTAATGCTTTTCTATGAGCTGGGAGCGGACGCTTTCCACCCGGATGGTGTCTCGCACCAGCGTGACCTCGAAAGACTGGTCCCGGCCTTCGCGAACGATGGTCAAAACGATTTTGCTGCCCTTGGGTCCGCGCATTTTCTCGACCGACTCAGTCAGTGTCAGCCCCTTGATGGCGGTGTCATCAATTTTGATGATCAGGTCGCCGGCCTGGATCCCGGCGCGTTGGGCCGGGGTGTCATCAATCGGGCTAATAACCTTTACAAAGCCATCTTCCATACCAACCTCGATTCCGAGGCCTCCGAACTCACCGGTGGTGTTCACCTGCAACTCGTCAAAGGAAGTCGCGTCGAGGTAGCTCGAATGGGGATCGAGTTCATCAAGCATGCCGCGCAGGGCGTGTTCCAGCAGAGTCTTGTCGTCGATCTCCGTCACATAGGCGCTGCGGATGTGTTCGTAGGCCTTGGTGAACACCCGCAGGTCTTCCAGAGGCAGCACGTTTTGCACAACAGGGGCCGGATCGGCCTCGGAGGAAGCGGCCTGCGCGAGCGGTGAAGCACCACAGGCGATGGTCAAAAGCGTCAAAACGATACGGGAATTGCGGAGCGCCATTATTACGCTTCCTCCTGATGACATGGATGAGACTTACGGTTGGATCTATGCTTGGGATCAGGCTTTCGACAGCCAGGAAGCAGGATTGGTTGGCTTGCCCTGGAAACGCAATTCAAAATATAGCGCGGAGTCGGCTTGACCGCCGCTCTGGCCCACGGTGGCAATCTGTTCACCGGAGTTCACCCATTCGCCCATCTGTTTAAGCAGTAGCTGGTTATGGGCGTACAGGCTCATGTAGCCGCCGCCATGATCGACGATGATGAGCAGGCCCTGGCCGCGCAGATAGTCCGCAAATATGACCTGGCCATGGTGCACCGCGTGAACCGGGCTGCCTTCATCCGCGCGAATAAGCATGCCCTGCCAGGTCATTTTGTTGATCCGTTTGGCGCCATACTTCTGCACCACCTTGCCCTGCGCCGGCCAGGGCAATTTGCCTTTAAACGCGGTAAACGGTTGTTCCGGCACATCCAGATCAAAATCGCCGGCGACAGCCACGACGCGCTCGAGCACTTTCTCAAGATTGCGCCGATCATCCTCCAGCGCTCGCAGCTTGTCATCAGTGGTGCTGATGGTCTGCTCCAGCAAGGTCAGTGTCTGTTTGCGCTGGGCCTGCTGCTGCTCGAGACTGATCTGCTCGGTCATCAGCGCTTTGTGGTCCCGGGCGACGGCTGTTGCTGTTTCGGAAATCCGGGATTCGACATGGTCAATCTGCCGGAGCGTGCCATTGAGGGACTCGATCTCCCGCGCCCGGGCTGCGATCAGATAATCGTAATATTTTAGGTTGCGGGAGAGTCTTGCAGGGTCCTGCTGGTTCAGCAAAAGTTTGACGGGGCTTTGCTGTCCGAGCTGGTAGGCCGCATTAACATGCTGACCAACCGAACCCTGTTGGTGCTTTTTTACAGAGGACAAGGCCTCCTTTTCCTCGTCCAGCTCTTTCAGTCTGGTTTGATGATTCTGCAACTCCTGACGCAAATCGCGCACTTTCTGCCGGGTGTTGCGCACTTCTCCCTCCGCGGCTTCCAGGTCGGTCTGCAGTGCGCTGCGATCGGACTTGACCTTGTCCAGCTCATCCTGCAGCTCCTTGATGGTCGCACGCAGCTCTTCCAGTCGTGCCTGCGCTTGAGGGTCTTCCTGGGCCAGTGCGGACGGTGCTCCCAGCAGACAGGTCGCACCGACGATGCCTGCGGCGATAACCGCCCGGACCCAGCGCCCGGGTTGAGTAGATACCATAATGTTTTCTCCTGATGTAATTCCGGACCTCTTGCAATCCGCCAGTTATCGTCGCGGCGACAGCCTGCTGAGCCAATTCACCGGCGCTTGGCGCGCGCGCTGAAAAACGCTCGTTAACAGTGCCTGCCCGCTAAAGGCCCGGGAGGCGAGCGCCGCTTTCCGGGGCCTGCGATTACTAGTGTAGTTCAATCAGGCAGCGCCCTTTCATCGGCGGCGGCGGTTCGATGCCCAGCAGTTTCAGCATGGTCGGGGCTACATCGGCGAGACTGCCGCCATCCAGCAGTTTCGCGGACCGGTTGCCTATATAGACCAGAGGCACCGGCGTGGTGGTGTGCTGGGTGTGTACCTGCCCGCTTTCATCATCGAACATCTGCTCCACATTGCCGTGATCCGCGGTGACCAGCGCCTGGCCGCCGGCTTCGCGAATGGCATCGAGTACCCGACCCAAACAGGCGTCCACGGCCTCGACGGCTTTGACCGCGGCGTCAAAGTTTCCGGAGTGGCCCACCTGGTCGCAGTTAGCATAGTTGCAGATGATGGTGTCGAAGCGACCACTGCGAATGGCTTCGACCAGTTTGTCGGTCACCTCCGGTGCGCTCATCTCCGGCTGCAGATCGTAGGTGGCGACTTTTGGGGACGGCACCAGGATACGTTCTTCGCCCCTGAAGGTCGCTTCCTGCCCGCCATTAAAGAAGAACGTCACGTGGGCGTATTTTTCCGTCTCTGCAATCCGCAGCTGTGTCATGTGATTCTGCTCGATTACCTCGCCGTAGGTCTGGACCAGGGCTTCCGGCGGAAATGCACAAGATACCTTCAGGTCCTCGGAATATTCCGTGGTCATGACAAATTCGCCAAGGGTGGGAGTCCGGCTGCGGGTAAACTCGCCGTAGCCCGGCTCGATCAGCGCATGCGTCATCTGCCGCGCCCGGTCGGGGCGGAAATTCATGAAGATGGCGATGTCTCCATCTTCCATCCGCACGGGTGATTCGCCTTTTCCACGGATGGCCGTAGCCTTGACGAACTCGTCATCTTCACCGCGGTCGTAGGCTTCCTGCAGCGCCTGGCGGGCGGTGCTCGCCGTATGGCTGGCGACGCCATTGGCGAGCAGCTCATAGGCCGCCTGAACGCGATCCCAGCGCTGGTCCCGATCCATCGCGTAGAAGCGTCCGATAACCGATGCGATGCGGCCTGTGCCCAGTTCGTCCAGCACGGCCTGGGCGTTCTCCAGGGAAGTGTCAGCGCTGCGAGGCGGCGTGTCGCGACCATCGAGAAAAGCATGCAGGTACAGTTTGCGGGCGCCACGCTGCGCCGCAAGGCGCACCATGGCGAGAATGTGATCCTCATGGGCATGGACGCCGCCGGGAGACAGCAGGCCCATGATGTGAACGGCGCGGTCGTTCTGAATGGCCGAGTCTATCGCGCGGGTGTAGGCGGGGTTGGAATCGAAATCGCCGTCAGTGATCGCCTTGTTGATCCGAGTGAAATTCTGGTAGACCACGCGGCCCGCCCCCAGCGTCATATGACCGACTTCGGAGTTGCCCATCTGGCCCTCGGGCAGTCCGACAGCGAGGCCGGAGGTTTCGATCAGGGTGCTGGGAGCGTGCCGCCAGAGACTGGTCCAGACCGGCGTTTTCGCGGCGGCGATGGCGTTGTAGCGGTCGGACTCGGAATAACCGAAGCCGTCGAGAATAATCAGGGCGACAGGTCTGGAAGTCGGTGCGTTCATGCGAAAACCTTTGCTTGATATCAGAAACCGGACGGCGGCGCGGCCCCATCGACTGGTGGTGACGCGGGCGCAAGTCAGGCGTTTCGGGCGATTGCGGGAAACTCCGAAAAGCGGTGGGCAGCGGCTGCGCAAGCCCCGACCGATCGGAGGTTCTCTGGTTAATGAGGGTGCTAATCATACCTGCTTATACGTTCCTTGCCGAGGCGTGGAAAATCCGGGCAGGACAATTTACGGCCGGTCAATCATGTATACTTGGCCGCTTTTTGAAAAATTCGGTTGCAAAATTGGCGGCAGCGCCCGCTTCGGTAACCTAAATACAACTCGGAAACGGTGACGGCTAGTGGCAATGTGGCTTGAGTTTATTGCGCAAGAGTGGATTCTATTCAGTATTCTGGCTTTGGTGGTCGCAGCATTTCTGCTTCTGGAAAGCCGCAAAGGCGGTGCGAGCGTGTCCTATAACGAGGCCACCCGCCGTCTTAACAGCGAGACCGCGGTGGTGGTAGACGTTCGGGACCAGGGTGAATTTCGCGCCGGGCATATAACCGGCGCGGTGAATATTCCCTATGCGCAACTGCGCGACAAAGCGGTTGAGCTTGAAAAATTCAAAAGCAAACAGATTATCGTAGTCGACAAGATGGGTCAGCATGCCGGGTCGGCGGGGAAAGTCCTGCGCGAGAAGGGTTTTGACGTCGTGCGCTTGCAGGGCGGCATCACTGAGTGGACCCAACAGAATCTACCGCTGGTCAAGACGTGAAACCGATCGGTGGCCAAGCCGGGAGTTCTCAACAATGCCAGAAGTCACAATATACACACGGCAAACCTGTTTTTACTGCGTCAGCGCGAAACGTCTGCTTGACCAGCTGGGAGTGCAGTACCAGGAAATTCAGGTAGATCGACATCCTGAAAAATTTCAGGAAATGCGAGAGCGTAGCGGCCGTCGCACAGTACCCCAGATCTGGATTGGCAAGACCCACGTCGGCGGTTGCGACGACCTTTATGCCCTGGAAGAGTCCGGAGGTTTGCGGGCTCTTCTGGCGCAGAGTTGAATCCCGCAATGGATGCATCCATTCGCGGCTTAATCCGGACGCTCCTGAACGGGCGTTCACATTTCGCTAATAACAAATTCAAGGCTAGTCCATGACAGATTCCAACGTTCCCGAAGATAACACTCCACCCGCTGACAATAATGGCGCGCAGCAGAACCGGCCCGGTTTGCAGTTTCAGCTGCAACGAATCTACCTGAAGGATCTTTCCTTTGAAGCACCCCTCGGTGCTGAAGCCTTTCAGCAGCAGTGGCAGCCAAAAGTCGGTCAGGAACTGCATACTTCGGTTAATCAGCTGGATGAGTCCGTGTTTGAGGTGACGCTGAAAATCACCGTGAATGTTGGTCTTGGCGAGAAGACTGCCTTCCTGGTTGAGGTTCAGCAAGCCGGCCTGTTCACGGTCGCGGGTGCTGAAGGCCCGCAGTTGGCGCAGATTGTGAACACCGTGTGCCCGCAAATCCTGTTCCCTTACGCCCGAGAAGTGATTGACAGCTGCGCTGTCAAAGGCGGCTTTCCCGCCCTGGCCCTGCCACCCATTAATTTCGACATGCTGTTTGCCCGGGCAGTCAACGAGGCCACGCGCAAAGCCAAGGCCGAGCGCGAAAGCCCGGAATCTCTCACCAACTGATCTCTCCGCGCCGGCGTGACGGTCGTCAAGATCGGCGACTGTCCGGACGGCAGTTCAGATAGTGTTCAGTGTCCCGGACTTAGCCTGCTCCAGACGTCGACAAAGACGGATAAGGAGCAGGCCATGAAAACTGTTGCAAGCATTCTCGCCCTGGCGGTCGCTTTGACCGGAACTGTGCCAGTCAGCGCTGGCGATCGCGGACATTCCGATGCCTATCGCAGTCACCAGCACCATCGTAGCGGCGGGCACCATTCAGTGCACAGGGTCCACCATCATCACCCCAAGCGACACCGCCATCACCGCCCCGTGCACCACCGCGCCCATGTTTATCACCACAACAGTCACAAAGGTGAATATCTGGTCGGCGGCATCATGCTCGGTGCGTTGCTGAACGAACTGGCGTCGGAGCGTCGGCAGGTGACGACAACGACTTCTTACGTTGTGTCCAACACGCCGGCTCGTGCTCCAGGACATAATCCAAGCGAATTTCTGCTGGACCGGGACGGACGCTGTTATGTCGTGGAATATCGCGGTGAGACCCGCGTGCTGACAGCGGTCGACACCATCAACTGCAGGTAGCCGGCTGCCTCGACCAGGCGCGCTTCAGGGAGCTGGCCGTGCGGGCCGGCTTGCTGTTTTTTGTTCGCATTGCTCGAAGCTATTTCATAATTGCTGCACTTTCATAACTGCTGCACTCGCCGCTGCCGCGTTGAAAATGGCCTTGGACTGCTCATTTACTCCACGTAAACTGCGCGTCTTCGGTCATTTTCGCCTTGTCTCGGCTTCGCTCGCGATTTATGAAACAGCTTCTAGTCACTATCGTCGCTATCTGCCATCCCCAGCTCCTTTAACTTCCGCGTCAGGGTATTGCGGCCCCACCCGAGCAGGTTGGCGGCGTCGCGCTTGCGCCCGGCAGTATGTTTGAGAGCTGTTTCTATCAGGGCTTTTTCGAAGGTCGGTACCGCCTTGGACAGAATGTCGTTCTGTCCGGCGGCCAGACACTGGTCCGCCCAGTGACGCAAGGCTTTTTCCCAGTCGCCCGAGGGAGTATCGACGTCTTTGCGGGTCATCAGCTCCGGGGGCAGATCCTGAATGTGAACCTCGCGCCCGGATGCCATGACCGTGATCCAGCGACAGGTGTTCTCCAGTTGGCGCACATTGCCCGGCCAGGGAAGTTTGCTGAGATAAACCTCAGTATCAGTGCCGAGCATTTTGGGCTCTACATTGAGCTCCTCGGCAGCTCGGTGCAGGAAGTGCTGAGCGAGTTTGGGGATATCCTCGCGCCGGTCAGCCAGCTTGGGCAGATGAATGCGGATGACATTCAGCCGGTGAAACAGGTCTTCGCGGAAGCGGTTCTCTTCCACCAGGTGCTCCAGATTCTGGTGGGTAGCCGCAATGATGCGAACATCGACTTTGATCGGTGTGTGTCCACCCACCCGGTAGAACTCGCCGTCCGCAAGCACCCGCAGCAGACGCGTCTGGGTTTCCGCCGGCATGTCGCCGATCTCGTCCAAAAACAGCGTGCCCCCATCGGATTGCTGAAACCGGCCCTGGCGCATGGTGGCGGCGCCGGTAAACGCGCCTTTTTCGTGGCCGAACAGCTCCGATTCAATCAGATCGCGCGGAATGGCGGCCATATTAAGCGCGATGAATGGTCCGTCCCGACGAGGGCTGTGCTTATGCAGTGCCTTGGCAACCAGTTCCTTGCCGGTGCCTGATTCGCCGTTGATCAGCACTGTGATGTTGGACTGCGACAGCCGCCCGATAGCCCTGAAGACCTCCTGCATCGCCGGCGCTTCGCCGATTATTTCCGCGCTCATTTCGGGGGACGAAACCACCACGTCCTGATACTGCTCCTGCGCGTGCGCCAGCGCCCGTTGGGTGACAGCCACGGCTTCATCCACATCGAACGGTTTTGGCAGATATTCAAAAGCCCCGCCCTGATAAGCCGCGACCGCGCTGTCCAGATCGGAGTGCGCCGTCATGATGATGCAGGGCAGGTTCGGAAATTCCCGCCGCACGCTCGACAGCAAGGAGATGCCGTCGGTGCCGGGCATGCGGATATCGCTGATGATGGCGTCCGGACGCTTGTTCTGCAGCTTTGACAGGGCGCGGTCGCCGGATTCGAAACTGTCGGTTTCTATGCCGGACTGTTGCAGTGCTTTTTCGAGAACCCAGCGGATGGAGCGGTCGTCGTCGATAATCCAAACGAGATTAGATTTATGCATATTGGTTTTCCAGCGGCAAAAATATGACGAACTCTGTTTCACCAGGGATGCTTTCACTTTCGATCAAACCCTGGTGCTGGTTTATAAGATTTTGGGCAATGGCCAGTCCGAGCCCGGTTCCGTTGGCGCGGCCGGTGATCATTGGCAGGAAAATATCCTCCTTGAGTTCTGGGGGAATTCCGGGTCCGTTGTCGATAATGGACAGCCGCGCAACGAGGGGGTACTGCACCCGACCGATGGTGTAACGCCTCTGAATGCGGGTCCTGAAAAGGATCTGTCCGCCTTGCTGCCGGTCCGACTCCAGCAGCACCTGCACAGCATTACGGGCAATGTTGAGGACTGCCTGGATCAGCAGTTCCCGGTCCCCGGGTACGGGCGGAATGCTGGGGTCATAGTCCCGAACGAGTTCCAGGCTGTTGTCCGTTTCGGCGCGTAACACCATGATCACGTGTTCGAAGATTTCGTGGATATTCAGTAATTTGCGCTCAGGTGGCCGGTGGGGTCCAAGCATGCGGTCGACCAGGTTCCGCAGGCGGTCTGTCTCATCGATGATGACACGAGTGTACTCTTCGAAATCTCCCGCCGACGCGTTAAGCTCCCGGGCCAGCAGCTGCGCCGCGCCCCGTATGCCCCCCAGCGGATTCTTGATCTCGTGGGCCAGCGAGCGCACCAGATTGCGCGACGTTTCCTGATTCGAAATCATCGCTTCTTCACGACTGATGCGCAGGAGCCGATCTAGCGGCTGCACCTCGATGATGATGGAGTCCAGCTCCGGACTGGGCGTAATGGAATAGTCCACCATGATGGTGCTCTGATTCTGAAGCTGCCAACGGGTGCGACGCAGGGTGAAGTTGCGGTTCTCGTGCAGGGCATCATGGAAATTCGTGTCATGTCCGTCCAGATCGGTAAAGCAGAACCCGACTCCCTTGCCGACAGCCTGATCGGCGCTCACACCGAGGAGCATCTCGGCGGAGTTATTGATGCAATAGACGTTAAGCTCCGCATCGAGGACTATGACGGCAGTCAGCAAGCTATCGAGTATTTGTTTGAATTCGGGGGCGCCGACCATCATTTTTCCCTGAAGTGGAGCAGAAAGGGGCGGAAAATCAATGCATAGCAAGAAGTAAACCAATCTTCAGCGGCGCTATCGCCGGAACTGACAGAACCGAAAGATTGACAGGCGTCTGCATGGAAAGGCCATTAAAGACATCTAAAAATCGCCGCGTTTAGCCGCTTTCAAGGCTCATGAGCGGATTATGGGTGCCCATTGAAAGTAAGCGGGCGCACCAGTTGCTGGCTTGAAGAGAACCCGGCGAGACCAGAGGGCGAACCAAAAAGGAGCGGTGGGCTAATGTTGCACCAAATATGTGCGTTGCGCTACGGGATCTGTCAGAGAGGGGAAAAAAAGCCCGCCGGGCGGCGGGCTTTGGTGGATCAGCAGCTGTAGTACAGCTGGAATTCCTTCGGATGGGTGGTCATGTTGACTGCTTCAACTTCAAGCTTCTTCAGTTCGATGTAGGCATCAATCGCGTCGTCGGTGAAGACGCCACCTGCTTTCAGGAACTCCCGGTCCTCGTCAAGAGCGCGGAGTGCTTCTTCCAGTGACGCACAGACGGTGGGGTATTCCGCCAGTTCTTCCGGTTCCAGATCATACAGATCCTTGTCGGCGGAATCGCCAGGATGGATCTTGTTCTTGATACCATCCAGGCCGGCCATCAGCAGTGCTGCGAACGCCAGATAGGGGTTGGCCGTGGAGTCGGGGAAGCGGGTTTCAACGCGCTTGGCTTTCGGGCTGGTCACATAAGGAATGCGAATGGATGCAGACCGGTTGCGGGCGGAGTAAGCCAGGATGACGGGCGCTTCAAAGCCGGGTACCAGACGCTTGTATGAGTTGGTGGAAGCGTTGCACAGTGCATTCAGCGCTTTGGCGTGCTTGATGATACCGCCGATGTAGAACAGGGCCATCTCGCTCAGGCCGGCATAGGCATCGCCAGCGAACTGATTGACGCCATCTTTGGAGAACGACTGGTGAACGTGCATGCCGTTACCATTGTCGCCAACCAGAGGCTTGGGCATGAAAGTCGCAGTTTTGCCGTAGGCATGCGCGACGTTATGCACGCAGTACTTGAGAATCTGGACTTCGTCAGCCTTTTTGACCAGGGTATTGGCGCCCACACCGATTTCGCACTGACCGGCAGTGGCCACTTCGTGGTGGTGCACTTCTACAACCAGCCCCATCTCCGTCATGGCATTACACATTGCGCCGCGGATGTCGTGGAGGGAGTCGACCGGAGGTACCGGGAAGTAACCGCCTTTCAGGCCGGGGCGGTGACCCAGGTTGCCACCTTCAATGACTTCCCCGCTGAACCAGGCGGCTTCTTCAGAACCGATCTTGTAGAAGCTGCCGCTGATGTCGACACCCCATTTGACGTCGTCGAAGATGAAGAACTCGGGTTCCGGACCAAACAGTGCAATATCGCCCAGGCCGGTAGTGCGCAGGTATTCTTCGGCGCGCCGGGCGATGGAGCGTGGATCCCGCTCATATCCCTGGCCGGTAGCCGGTTCCACGATGTCGCAACGCACGATGAGAGTGGGCTCTTCGGTGAAAGGGTCCATGACCGAGGCGTCATCGTCCGGCATCAGAATCATGTCGGATTCGTTAATGCCTTTCCAGCCACCAATGGAGGATCCGTCAAACATCTTGCCTTCGGTGAAGAAATCATCTTTCACTTCAGTCGCCGGGATGGTGACGTGCTGCTCTTTGCCCTTGGTGTCGGTGAAGCGCAGATCCACCCAACGCACTTCGTTATCTTTAATGAGTTTCAGAGTCTTCTCTGACATTTAGGATGCCTCCAGAATTGGCACAAGCCATGAAAAAAATATTAGGGATTCTTCGTAAACAGAAGGGTTTTCATAAACAGAACCCATCCCGGTATTGTTTGGTTTTGCCTGCGGATGAAGTGGCTTGCGGTGGGTCGGTCCGGCTTGCGCCGACTGCACTCCGAACGGGTGTCACCCTGAGAATGGTGCTACTCACTTCACGATCACCTTAAGGGCCACCTCCGGCGTGCTCCCGAAGGAATTTCCTGCGGAATCCGAACAATACTGAAATGGGTTCTACTTGCGCCTTCGGGCGGACAATCTAAAAGTTTCGCCATCAATGCGCAAGTGCATTTGCTGCACCCATGTAGGGCAAATTGCATGCCAAGCGAAGGCAGTCTTGCAAATGCTTGAAACCGCGGACAATTGGTGCTTTTTCATGCGGTGATGCACCACGATGGTGAATTAAAATGGTGCGTGTCGGCGCCGCAATGCACCTATACGGTGCATGCGCGGAATCTGGTGCTCTCGAAGGGATTTTGTCACTTCTCCGGCAGACGACCTATAGTTAGGTGCAGGCCGGAAGCAGTTGTTCGGAAAACCCGCGCATCGGGTCAATGGCAGCCGGTCCTTTATATAGGCAGCAGTGTGACGAAGCAGATTAACGAACGACTCGTACTGGTTAGCGCTGTGATGGTGGTTGCCATTTCCATTGCGGTCACCACCGTTTTCTGGCACTACCGTATCAAGGACCCAGACCGGGGCGGCGGAGCCGTAACCCTCAGGACTGTCACCTTTACGGACGCGGTAATGACCTGCCAGAAAGAAACCCGCGCCAAACTCGGTGCCGACCTTATCAGTGTGAGCGTTGATGACCATTCAAGTCGCTACGATCACAAATCCAATGTCTACAAGCTCTTCTTCAATGCTCTGGTGCTGAGCAAACGCAGTGAAACCGGGCGGGCCAACCTGGCGGTTTATTGCTTTGTGCGGGCCGACCAGGGGCGCATTTCACATTTCGAGCAGGTGGAACAGAAAGATGATGGTGAAGCCGCTCCCGTTAAAGGTGATGGCGGCCTGTTCGGATGGCCCATGTAGAGAGCTGACGGCCGGGACAGTCTCACCTTTGGCAAGTCAGACTGTTCGGGCTGGGACGCAAGACTACTGTTTTGGTTTTTCCGTTTTGCCGTGGGCTGGCTTCAGGGATTGCGCGATCTGTTGCTCCAGTGCTGAATCGAGGGGCTCCACCTTGCTGCCGAAGTGCAGGACCTGGCCGTTCTTCACAAGGTACTTGTTGAAATTCCACTGGGGCTCACGGGTTTGTTCCGCCAGATGTCTGAACAGCGGGTGGGCGCTTTTGCCCTTGACATCGACATGGGTGAACATCGGAAACTTGACCCCGTAATTTTCATAGCACACGGAAGCCGTCGCCGCCTCTGACTTTTCTTCCTGTTTAAAGCTGTTGGAAGGAAAACCGAGGATCACCAGGCCATCATCCTTATACTTTTCGTAGAGTGCCTGTAACCCGTTAAACTGCTTGGTGAAGCCGCAATGACTCGCCGTGTTCACAATAAGCAAGGGTTTGTCATGGCGGAAGTGGCGGCACAAGTTGTCCGTATCACTGCTATGCAGCTTCTTCAGATCGACATTCAGCCAGTCGGGGCAGCCGGCCGTGGCGGGCCCGGGTGCTGCGTGAGCAGACAGCCCAAACAGCAAAGTAACAACAAAAATGAGAAAGGTGCGTGGCATGGAAAGTTTCTCCTCGAGTGAAACGCCCGCGGGTATCCGGGCAGGTGGGTGCTAATAATGATTGCGGAAGAAGTCATGGATCAACGGCTGGAACTGATTGTACGGGGCGTTGAGCAGCACGGGTACGCCGTGTGCGAACAATTTCTGCCGGATGCCGTCACGGCAGACCTGCTGGAACAGATCCGCAATCTGGATGAGTCGGCTTTCCGGGTGGCAGGCGTGGGGCGTGGCGAACTGTTCCAGATCAACGCCCGGATCAGGCGCGACAGGGTTTGCTGGATCGATGAGGAGGGCGGCGCCCTGGCCCCCTTTTTCGTCGAAATAGCCCGCTTGCAGCAAGCGTTGAACCGGTACCTCTATCTCGGTCTTTCTGATTTCGAATGCCACTGGGCTTATTACCCCGCCGGCGGATTTTACCGGCGCCATGTGGACGCTTTTGTGGGGCAGGCGAACCGGCGGCTTTCCGCCGTGTTGTACCTGAACCCCGACTGGCAGCCGGACAGCGGTGGCGAGCTTGTGCTGTATCGTGACGAAAGCGAAGTCGAACTCGTCCGCATACCGCCGCGTCAGGGCACCCTGGTGGTCTTTCTCAGTGAGGAATTTCCTCACGAAGTGCTTCCCACCCTGCAGCCGCGCTATAGCGTGACCGGCTGGTTTCGAGTCCAGGAGTCGCGCGATTCTCTGGTCAATCGGCGCCGGTGACGTGCTCCAGCAAATGGATGATCGCTGCGAGAGATCGCACTGAGCAGGTTTCTTCGGTGGTGTGATATCCCGTGGTAGGTAACTGGACGGTTGCGCCCTGGATCTGGCCGGCGGACGCCTGGATGATTCGTCCCAGTTCAGTGCTGCCCAGCGTATAGAGTGCTTTGCCTTCCTGTAAGCGCTGCTCGTTTTTCGCGACGATGTACTCGTCCTTGAAACCATAAGTGATCCCGAGCGTCTGGCAGGCGTCCTGCAGGATATGGACGAGGCCCGGTTCAAATTCCGCATTGGAGTCCCTGTGGCGCAATACCAGGTGCTGGCTTTCAGCTTCTTCAGTGGTGGCGTAGGGACTGGTATCCAGCACGATAAGCCGTCGGGTATCGCGGTCGAACCGGCGAAACCACTCCTGCAGGAATCTCCAGCTGCGTCCGGCTTCTTCCTGGGAGGTGAAAAACGCCGTTCCCTGAAATCCTCGTCGAAACATATAGATGATGACTGCAGCCGAGATGACGTTGTCCAGCTGCGCGCTGATGTGGGTACTGTTGCTTTTGAGTTTGTCCTGAAAAGCCACCGGAGTGCCGGCGACAACATGTTCGAGGCCGCGGATTTCAAAAACCATGTTGCCTCGACGGGGGCACAGCCAGGTGCGCTCGATAATGCCCTGACCGCGATAAATACCTGACCAGGGCTCGTAAGCGCTGACGGACGCGCCGACGAATCGCTGGGAGATGGTGGTATAAGTCTGCTCGGAAACGGAGGTGCCCATCAGGTCACCGCGGTTGCGGGCGATGAAGGCGGCATACTGAAATTCATTGGGGCCGGTGCAGATCAGGCCGTGCCGATCAATGTGCGCCGAAAGATAATAGCCGCCGGGTTTGTTCCCCTCCGCGACAAGCAGTCCTTCATACCAGGTCACTTTCACGCCCAGCTCGTCCAGCTCTCTTTGCAATACGCGAAAAAACGAATGTTCAGCGCTTACGACGCTGGGGTGGCGGACGAGTATCTTGAGAATATCGAGGAGTTCATAAAGGTCAAAAGACAGCATTGGCGGGTTCCTGTGAAGAAAGGCGCATGGTAACCGGTCTGTCTTGCGGTGTAATCCGCGCCGTGGTTGAGGCTGTGAGCGCGGATATCAGTGAAGACGCGCAGCAGTGGCGCGCTAAAAATGCGGACGGCGCGATAAACCGGCCGACCGCCCGGGTGGTTAGAAAGTGTAGGTGAAGCCGACAGAGCCGCCGCGCGCACCCATTGAATCCGAATCAACGATCCGTTTCCATTCCAGACGAACGTCTACCCGCTCATGAACCACAAAGCCGATGCCGATCCCGGCGGAAAGCCCGTCCTGTTTGGTCTCGGAGCTGGCAGTCTGGGGCTCGCCGTCAAACTCCATGGTGGTATAACCCAACAAGCCGTAAAGGCTCGCTTTGTCATTGCGCAGCTCCGGCCGGAAATAAACGCTCGCGAAGTACTTGGTCTCCACCTCGATTCTAGTGCCGGTCTCAGGCGGAACAGTTTCGCTATCGCGATTCAATCCGGTTCCTACGCGTCCTTCAAAAGTGACGTACGGCATCACCCGGATTCCGGCCATCACATCCAGCGTGAGCATGGTGAAGTTCGCGTCGATTCTCGGCTCGGACTGCTCAAATTGAAAGGAACCATAGTTACTGCCCGCGTAAAATTCAGGCTTCCATGCGTGAGCGGATGCCGCGCAGGTGGACAATAGGATGAGCAGTACTTTTTTCATACCAGAAAATCTCCAGAATTGGTTTCGCCATGCGCTTGGCGGCAGTTCCATGGCGTCGATGCGAGCGCATGCATAATCGCAACGCGTCCCTTCATCGTAGCTACCGGCAACACTTGGCGCCTTTCACCAAAGAATAGACGGAAAACGGCGGTACGCGACAAAAATCAGGGAGCCTTGTCGCGCTGCTGGCAGGGCCGTCTTTTCCGGGGTGTCTGCCGGGAATCATGTCTTGGGCGCCTTTTGAAGCGTAGCACTTCCTGCCGCTATCGCTCCGCTGCGCGCTACGGCTATAATGCGCGCCTTTTGCGGCACCGCCGAATTTTGAGGTTCAAGTGTGATTAACAAACTGCGCAACATCGCTATCATCGCTCACGTCGACCACGGCAAAACTACCTTGGTAGACAAGCTGTTGAAGCAGTCGGGCACTTTGGATCGTAAAGATCAGGGCTCAGAACGGATCATGGATTCAAATGATCAGGAGCGGGAACGCGGTATCACCATTCTTGCGAAAAACACCGCGATCAACTGGGGTGATTACCGCATCAATATCGTTGACACCCCCGGCCACGCCGATTTTGGTGGTGAAGTGGAGCGGGTTCTGTCGATGGTCGACAGTGTGTGCCTGCTGGTAGATGCGGTTGACGGACCCATGCCGCAAACCCGTTTTGTAACGAGCAAGGCGTTTGAACGCGGCCTCAAACCGATAGTGGTCGTCAACAAGGTGGATCGCCCCGGAGCACGGCCTGACTGGGTGGTGGACCAGGTATTTGATCTGTTCGACCGTCTTGGCGCCACCGATGAGCAGCTGGATTTCCCGATCGTGTACGCATCGGCGCTCAATGGCGTTGCGGGGCTGGATCTGAATAACCTCGCGTCCGACATGACACCGCTGTTCGAAATGATCATCAAGCATGTTCAGCCGCCGGAAGTGGATCGCGACGGTCCCTTCCAGATGCAGATCTCGGCGCTGGATTACAGCAGCTATGTCGGCGTTATCGGAATCGGGCGGATCAACCGCGGCAGTCTGTCGCCAAACCAGCAGGTCGTGATCGTCGACATCGCCGGCAAGCGCCGCAAAGGCAAGGTGTTGCAGGTCATGGGCTACATGGGTCTGGAGCGGATCGAGACCGACAAGGCCATGGCGGGCGATATCGTCTGTATCACGGGCATCGACAAACTGGGAATATCCGATACCCTCTGCGATCCCGACAAAGTAGAAGTCATGACACCACTGTCGGTAGACGAGCCCACCGTCAGCATGACCTTTCAGGTCAACGACTCACCGTTTGCGGGACAGGACGGCAAGTACGTCACCTCGCGCAATATCAAGGAGCGCCTGGAGCAGGAGCTGATTCACAATGTGGCGCTGAGAGTGCGCCAGGGCGACAGCCCCGACAAGTTTGTTGTATCTGGCCGCGGCGAGCTGCATCTGTCCGTGTTGATTGAAAACATGCGTCGCGAAGGCTTCGAGCTTGGGGTTTCGCGTCCGGAAGTGGTTCAGAAGGAAGTGGATGGCGAAATCCATGAACCCTATGAACAGCTGGTGATCGACGTCGAAGAACAGCATCAGGGTTCCATCATGGAGGAGCTGGGACAGCGCAAAGCGGATATGACCAACATGCAGCCGGATGGCAAAGGTCGCGTCCGTCTCGAATTCATTATTCCGTCCCGCGGCCTGATTGGATTCCGGGGTCAGTTCATGACGCTGACATCCGGTTCCGGCATCATGACCAGCATTTTCGACCACTATGGTCCGGTCAAGGGCGGCAACATGGGCAAGCGCAAGAACGGCGTACTGGTCAGTATGGTCAAGGGAAAAACCCTGGCATATGGTCTGTTCAACCTGCAGGATCGCGGCCGGCTGTTTCTGGGGCACGGGGAAGAGATTTACGAAGGCCAGATAGTCGGCCTGCATTCGCGGGATAACGATCTCGTTGTTAACCCCACCAAGGCAAAGCAGTTGACCAATATCCGCGCTGCCGGAACCGATGAAGCGCTCACCCTGACGCCACCCATCCGACACAGTCTGGAGCAGGCGCTTGAATTCATTGAGGACGACGAACTGGTTGAGGTGACCCCCCATCACGTTCGCTTGCGCAAGAAACTGCTGACAGAAAACGAGCGGAAGCGCGCCAAAAATACCAAATTAAGCGGCTAGGGCGCGTGGCGGAAAACCGGCGACAAAGAAATTAGTAGACTTAGATGACGGAAATGTGACTGAGCGCCGTCGTCCGGGAAATTTTTCTTGCAAAGGTGGTCATATACGTCCATTGTTAATTCAAAGCGCGTTCATTTCAAAAGATGAACAGTGGCGGTTGTTCAGTGGATACAATCACATTCAGCCAGGTGGACTTGGCGAAGTACGAGGTGTTTATGACCAGCGTTTTATTTTTGCTCTCAATTGGCATGGTTGCATTGGCGGCGTTGATCGCCAAACAGATCATGGAACAGCAGCGACAGGAAGAAGAATTACAGCGCAGCCTGATTCCAATCCGTCACACCGAGACATCTCCCCGACGCCACATGCATTAAAGAATTCCAGAAAGGCCGGCTCTCGCTGGCCTTTTTTGTAGCCCTTATCCTGCCAAAGTCGGCTTCAATGCCGCCAAGTCTGTTCAGTCAGCTTTTCACGTAACTTGTGTTCCCCGGTTTCAAGCCTCTGCATCCTTGCCGAGAAACCCCCCAGACTGGTGTGCCCAGAGTTGTGCGTACAGGCCGCCGAGCGCAAGCAGACTGCCGTGATTACCTTCCTCGATCACTCGCCCCTGATCCATCACGATCAGTCGGTCCATTGCGGCAATAGTCGACAGCCGATGCGCGATCGCGATGACGGTTTTGCCTTCCATCAGTGAATTCAAATTGTCCTGGATGGCGTTCTCCACTTCGGAGTCCAGGGCGGAGGTTGCCTCATCCAGCACCAGAATGGGGGCATTCTTGAGCAGCACCCGGGCGATGGCGATGCGCTGGCGCTGGCCGCCGGAAAGTTTGATGCCGCGTTCGCCGACATGTGCGTCGTACCCGCAACGGCCTTTGCTGTCTTCCAGGGTTTCAATGAAGTCGTGGGCTTTTGCCTTGTGAGTCGCATCAAGAAGCTCCGCCTCGCTGGCTTCAGGTCGCCCATAGATGAGGTTATCCCTGACTGACCGGTGCAGCAGAGATGTGTCCTGGGTCACCATGGCGATCTGTTGGCGCAGGCTGTCCTGCCTGACGGTGGCGATATCCTGGCCGTCGATAAGAATCTGGCCATCTTCCACGTCATAAAATCGCATCAACAGATTCACGAGGGTGGACTTGCCGGCGCCGGAGCGCCCCACCAGGCCAACCTTTTCCCCAGGCCGGATATGAAGATTGAATCCATCGAGGACGCCGCTGCCTTTTCCGTAGTGAAAATGCACGTTGCGCAACTCGATGGAACCCGCGTGAACCTCCAGAGCCCTGGCATCGGGCAGGTCTCGAATGGTATGGGGCAGGGCAAGGGTATCGACACCATCCTGGACGGTGCCGACGTTCTCAAACAGTCCTGACACTGCCCACATGATCCATTGCGACATCGAGTGAAAACGCATCACCAGCGCCAGCGCCGTAGCCATGGCACCAGCCGTGACGGAGTTCTGCGTCCACAGGCTGATGGACAAGGCGCTGACGCTGAAGATCAGCATGGCATTAAAGGTCAGGACCGTGGTGCTGAACAGGGTCACCAGCCGCATCTGCGGATACACCTTGCCAAGAAATATTTCCATGCTTTCTCGGGCGTAAGATGCTTCCCGGTTCGAATGGGAGAAGAGTTTAACCGTGGTGATATTGCTGTAGGTATCGACAATGCGACCGGTCATTTCCGCGCGGGCATCGGCCTGCTGATTGCCGATTTCGCGGAGTCGGGGAATAAAAAACGCGACGGCGGACACGTACAGGACGAGCCACACCAGGAACGGGATAACCAGCCGCCAGTCCATGCTCGCCGCAAGCGCCAGCGCGCCCACAAAGAACACCAGGAAATACAGGAAGACGTCAAGCAGCTGCATGATAGTCTCGCGAACCGCCAATGCGGTCTGCAGCATTTTGCCGGCGATCCGGCCAGCCAGGTCGTCCTGATAGAACGAGATACTCTGCCCCAGCAAGTAGCGATGAGACTGCCAGCGTACCCGCATGGGAAAATTGCCCAGCAGCGTCTGATGGATGATGAGGTTATGGAAAAGGGCCACCAGCGGTATGCCCAGCAACACCAGTGCCCCCATCCACCACAGCTTCGCCATATCCTGGGCGCCCAGCGTTTCCGGGGTGTGCTGATTGAGCCAGTCCACGAGCCCGCCCAGAAAATGGAAAATGGACAGTTCGATGACGGACGTCGTCGTCGTCAGCAGCGCGACCAGCAGGAGCCAGCGTTCGCTTCCGCGCATGAAATACCGGCAGAACGACCAGAGGGTGTCGGGGGGCTGGGCGATGGGTTGCTCAGTAAACGGAGCAAGACGCTTCTCAAAATACGAAAACATAAAAACGGCGCCATCAGGAGGCGGTGCAATGCCGATGCGGGAAAGTGAGGTGCGACAGAAACCGGAAAGTCGGCAGTGCGTGGGGCGAGTGCTCGCCCCCGATCAAAGCCCGAAAAGAATCAGACCCGTGCCCAGAGCACCCATCAAAACGACTTCTTTGCCCTTATTCCACACGAAGCAGGCGTAGACGTAAGAAATCATGGGCAGGAAGATGGAACACAAGCCCCATCCGAAGTCATTCTGAAATGAAATCATGATCAGATAAAACCAGCTGCTCACCAGTAGTATCACTCCAAAAGTCATAAAAACCGCAGAAACAGGATCCATTTTGGCATCGCCCCCAAATCGTTTTCAAATCTCCAGGGCACCTCTGATCAAGTCCGGACAGGCCTGCACGGGCTAAATCGGATTTGATCAGGAATTCCCCAGCAAAAAGGTCACCGGGCCATCATTGACCAGGTGCACCTGCATGTCGGCGGCAAAGATACCGGTTGCTACCGGTGCATGTAAAGAACGCAATTGCTGCACGAAGCTTTCATAGTGTCGTTGGGCCTGCCCGGGCGGCGCCGCAACGGAAAAACCGGGTCGTAAACCCTTGCTCGTATCTGCCGCCAGGGTAAATTGCGAAACCGCCAGCACGCCGCCGCCAATCTGCTGCACATTGAGATTCATTTTGCCCTGCTCGTCCGGGAAGAGCCGATAGGCCAGAACTTTTTCGGCCATGCGTCGCAGACTGGTCTCGTCATCATGCTTTTCCAGCCCGACCAGCAGAAGCAAGCCGCGCTCGATGGAACCTACCACGGTGCCGGCAACCTCGACCCGGGCGTTTGAGACTCTCTGAATCAAGACCTTCATGTTGACCTGCGATCTTTGGTGGGGGGCACGCTTCACATCCGGTAATGCACGAACCCGATCAGTTCGCGGACAAGTTCTCGATTCGCCGCTAGCGGGTGGCGGTTCCCGAACCCCGTCGGGTGGTGTAAAGAATTGTAACCGCGCGCCGCAGACGCTAGCCAGCCCATGCCGGTATTCCTACAATCCTTCTGGAATAAACAGGAAGTATGCAGAGGGTGTATCAAGTGCCATTTTCGGCTGTTGTAAGTACCAGAGTGTGTGTCGGTTTACTTCTTCTGATCGTCAGCTGCCCCACCCGTGGAAGCGCGGATTGCGCGGATGACTGCGTTCCTGTCGGACAGTGGCAGATCAATCTGGGAGTGGGGGTCGGACTGAGAGAGAACCCTCTGGTCGGGGGAGAGCACACGCCTTTGCTCGTGCTCCCGGAGATCAGCTGGTACGGGAAACGGTTTTTTCTTAATAATCTGGAATTCGGCGTGACTGTGCTGGAGAATCGCCGGCATCAGTTGAACGCCCTCATTACCCCGAGTTTCCAGCAGATGCATTTCAACCGCTGGGACCCGTTCAATTTTTTTGAGGCATCGTCCGGTGCCGCACTCGCGGAACCGGCGCTCGGCGGTCTGACTTCCCGGTCGTTCAATGTTCATATCGACCAGGCCTCCGCACCGGAGGAAATAATCGACGGACTGGAACCGGGCGGCAGCGGCAACAGCGCGGGACCCATGGCCATCCCCGCGCTGCAGGCAAGCGGCGTGTCCTCAGTGTGGCTCAACGGGCAACCAGTCCGGTTCAGTCATGAAGAAGGCAGCCTGCTCGATTCCGGGACGGGGGCAGTCACGGCGGTGATGCGCAATGGCCAGCTCCACATCAGTGGTCTGCGAGAAAGTGATCATCTGGAATTGCGCGGTGCCGATGTCACGATAAATGCTGAAGGCAGAGCTGCGGGCGAGGGTTTACCTGGCAATGTAACAGTCGCGCCTGGTGAGACCGCGCTTTATGATCCCGACGCCGAGACCCGCGGGGCCGTCTCCAGCCAGGATGTCCGGCGCAGGAAGATGGCAGGCCTGGCGGGGCTAGAATATTTGTATTCCGGGCAGGGCTGGCAGTGGCACACCCAGGCCCTGCAGGATGTCAGTGGCGTGCATCGCGGCCACGAAGTGCGAGCGGCGCTGATTTTGCCGCGTCAGGTCGGTGAACATCGGTTTGCCCTGACAATCGGAACCAACTACCAGAGCCGCAAAGTGCTGGATTACTATTACGGCGTTCACGAAGCGGACACGCCCCGAGCGGATCTGCAGTTTGAGCCGGCAGGGGCGGGGTTCAGCCATATGGTGCGGGTCGACTGGCAGAAACCGGTCAGCGAGCACTGGTCACTGCGAGGTCTGATCAAGGTGACATCCCTTGTCGATGAAATCCGCAACAGTCCCTTGGTGGAGCAGGATTACAGTGCCGCAGTATTTTTCGGGGGGGTCTATCATTTTTAGACGCAACGGCATCGCCGCTATTCAGGTGGCATGCCTGCTGGCCGGCAGCGTTCAGGCCGACGAGCTGCCGGCGCTGGAATTCTCGATCAAGCCCCGCCTTTGTGTGCTTACCGAGGGCGAGGAGGCGTGTTATGACGAAGTTCAAGTGCGCTGGCGCTCGCCCCGGCGCTTGAGTCTGTGCCTGTTCCAGAACCGTCTCGATGACCCCATCACCTGTTGGCAGCAGGCTACGGAAGGGCAGCATCGGGTGGTTCTGTCGGCCTCAAGCAGCGTGACCTTTCATCTGCGTGAGCCTGGGGAGAGCTGGGAAGTTTCGGAAGCGTTCGAAGTGATCCATGACCATCAACAATACCGTCGCCAGCGCCGCAACCCGTGGAGTTTCTTTTAGTGCACAAGATCCTGCTGGCCGAAGATGACCTGCGTCTGGCCAATCTGGTCCGGGATTACCTTGAATCCACGCAGGAGTTCGAGGTAGCTGTTGAGGTTAATGGCAACAAGGTGGCGCGGCAGCTGGAAAACCTGTGTCCGGATCTGCTGATTCTGGATGTGATGTTGCCCAACAAGGACGGCCTGACGGTGTGTCGGGAGATCCGGCAGTCCTACAAAGGGCCGATCCTCATGCTGACGGCCCGCGATACGGACGCGGACCAGATTCTTGGTTTCGAATGTGGCGCGGATGATTATGTGGTCAAGCCGGTTGAGCCGCGGGTGCTGCTGGCGCGCATCAAGGCGCTGCTGCGGCGCTGCGACCCCGGTAATCGCAGCGACCACGAAGTGCTGGAGTTTGG
This sequence comes from uncultured Cellvibrionaceae bacterium, assembly GCA_964641175.1. Lineage (GTDB taxonomy): Bacteria > Pseudomonadota > Gammaproteobacteria > Pseudomonadales > Cellvibrionaceae > CAYNST01. The sequence goes on along the minus strand of CAZXLJ010000006.1, from coordinate 6,216 downwards.
CTGCCTCAACATCAACGCGACTTCACGAACGGTGAACTGGCGACAGCGTCCGCTGGAGCTGTCGAGCCATGAATTCGACCTGCTGCTCACGCTCGCTCGCCAGGCAGGCCATGTGACCACGCGGGAGTATCTCTTCAGCAGCGTATACGCCCGGCCCTACGACGGCCTGGATCGCACGATTGATGTGCGCATCTCCCAGTTACGCAGGAAACTGGAGGACAGTGCCGACAAGCCTTTCCGTATCAAGACGGTGTGGGGGCGAGGCTATCTGTTCGTTCCCGACGCCTGGGACGGCTGATGTACCGTGCCTTTCTGTCTTTATATCTGCTCATCGCCCTGTCATTGATCGTCACCGGCTGGGGGCTGGACAAGGTCTGGCAGCTTTATTCCCATGAACCCGGTCCGTCGCGACAGGACGCGGACCTGGTGCAGCTGGTGCGGGCGCGACTGGAAACTCTTCCGGGGGAATCCGGCCTCGTCTGGCTCAATCGCCACATGGATTTCCGTACCGAGTTGATCCCGCTCGAAGATTTCGCCCAGTCGCGGCTGCTGGAGGATCTGCGCGACGGCGAGATGGCGGTCGTTCATGATGCCGCCGGCACCAAGATCGTCTATCAGCGCTTCGGGACCGCCAACCAGGTAATCAAGCTGGAGCAGAAATCCTCGGTGCCGGTGCGCCCGCGCCTCTACGATGTCTTTGTGGTGCTTTTTTATCTGGCGATGGCGCTCGCCGTGCTTTTCTGGGTGTGGCCGCTATCGCGGGACCTTGCCAAACTGGAAAAGCAGACCGGGCTGATAGGCAGGAATTGCGTGCCTGGCGATCTGCATTTGCGCGGGACGTCTCCCGTGCGCAATCTCGCCGCCGCTTTCAACGGCATGGCGCGGCGGATTCGCGATCTGTTGCTGTCCCATCAGGAAATGACCTGCGCGGTTTCCCATGAATTGCGGACGCCGCTGGCGCGAATGAAATTCGGACTGGAGCTGGCCGGCGAAGCCCGGGATCTGGAAACGGTGCGCCGGCAGCTGGGCGGCGTGCGGCAGGATGTATCGGAAATGGATGCCCTGATCAACCAGTTGCTCACCTATGCGGGCTATGAGCAGAGTGACCAGTCTCTCGATCTGCAGGCCGGCGATATGGGCTATCTGATCGAACGCTGTACCCGGCAATTGAACCTGCAGCAGGCGGGGCTGTCGCTGGAGTTTCACCAGTATCATTCTGGTCCGGTGGTGTGCGAATGGCACCTGATGGAACGGGCGATCATTAATGTTCTGCAAAATGCGAGTCGGTTCGCGCGTCAACGCATCCGGATTTCATTGTCCATCGAGAATGACGAGTACCTGTTCTGCGTCGAAGACGATGGCCCGGGCATTCCCCTGCCGGAGCGCGAACGAGTATTCCAGTCATTTGTGCGTCTGACCCAGGACGGACAGCCGCAAAACAGCGGCTTCGGCCTGGGGCTGGCGATAGTCCAGCGCATCCTGATCTGGCACCGGGGGTCCGCGACGGTGCGGGAGTCCGGGCTCGGCGGCGCCGGCGTCGAGTTGCGCTGGCCGAGGCCAGCCGCATGAGTACGTCTCAGATCTTCCGGCACTTCTCCCGAGGCGCCTGGTTATAGCGATTGACGACTTCATGCTGGACGTTTTCGAGCCCCTGCACATCCGTCGGACCGTAACGCTCACAGAGCATGGTGGGATCGTTACGATCAACCCTCGCACCTTCGGGGTTGCTGACACAACCGGCAACCGTGAGCAGCGCAGCTGCATTCATCAATATCAAATTAAAGCGTGCCGTCATAAGGCTGAAACTCCTTGAGAAAAGCACGCGATTGTACCTTCGTGAACTGATTAAACAAGGGCGCAGCAGTAGCCCGGCAGTTCAGGATAAGCCAGGCACACGGCTGCGGCATTTTAGCCAGGGAACCTCTGATCAAGTCCGGACAGCGCCTGCGCGAGCCAGAAAAATCAGAGGTTCTCTACCCGGGCGGGGTAGCGTAGTTGGCTCAACCGGACCGGTCATCCTCGCCAAGGTGCGCCGCCATCTCGTTGGTGGCTTTCACCAGTGCATCGGCAATGGTGGGTTCCGCTGAGGAGTGCCCCGCATCGCGGATAATATGCAACTCCGAGTCAGGCCAGACATTGTGCAGCGCAAAGGCGTTGTCCAGGGGGCAGACGATGTCATAACGACCGTGAATGATGATTCCGGGAATTCCCCTGAGTTTGCCAGCATTGCGGATGATCTGGTCAGGCTCGAGAAACGCCTTGTTGACGAAATAGTGCGCTTCGACACGAGCGAGTGACAGTGCCAGGTGCGGGTCGGAGAAGCGCTGTACCACATCGTTGTTGGGGCGCAGGGTCGCGCAGCGTCCTTCCCAGATCGACCAGCTTTTGGCCGCGGACATTTTTGCCAGCTCATTGGCGCCAGTGAGCCGGCGGTGATAGGCGGCCATGAAATCATGCTGCTCGTCCGGCGGTATCTGGTTGGCGTAGTCCTGCCAGTAATCCGGAAAAATGCGGTCTGCACCACTTTGGTAGAACCAGAACAGGTCGCGATCCCGACACAGGAAAATACCGCGCAGCACCATGCCGAGAACACGTTCAGGAAAGGTTTGCGCATACACCAGGCTGAGCGTCGAGCCCCAGGAGCCACCGAAGAGCACCCACTTCTCAATTTTCAGGTGGTCGCGAATCGCTTCGATATCTTGCACCAGGTGGGCTGTCGTGTTGTTTTCGAGCTCGGCGTGGGGTGTGGATCGGCCCGCGCCCCGCTGATCAAACAGGATGATCCGATACCGTTCCGGATCGAAAAACCGCCGGTCATACTTGCTGCATCCGGCACCGGGCCCGCCGTGCACAAACAGGACGGGAATTCCATCGGGAGAACCTGACTCTTCAACATATAACGTGTGCAAGTGGTCAACGGGAAGGTGAAGTTCCTGATACGGGCGGATGTCCGGAAATAGTGCTTGCATGGGTCAGTCCAAAGTCGAGGTGAAGATGGCTGTGCTTTGAAGCGCACTGTCGATCGAGTGGGCGGCGGACTGCACAGTTGGTTCCGGCAGCGGAAATTTCAGGGCTGCACCGGGAAATGCGGGCGCTTTTATTGGTTGCGCGCCACCTGAAAGATTAGGTGATTCAAACTACGCGGGCAAGCACCCGCAAATTACTGGAATTTACGGCGCAATCCTCTCTGAAACTGCTGAACAGTGGAGCCGCGCTTTAGGGTGCCGGATCCGCCGCCGGCGTATGGCCAGCTCTGGCTTCAAGCTGCGCGACCTTCTGTTCCAGCAGATCGACTTTTTCCCGTGTTCGGGTGAGCACAGCCTGTTGCGCATCGAATTCCTCTCGCGTTACCAGCCGGCATTTGCGCAGCGCAGATTCGACGGCGCTCTGAAAATGGCTGCGGGACATCTCGGCGGCGCGATTACCTTGCAACTTGTCGTTAAGGTCCTGCCACAATTGCTGAGCGAAGTTGTTGATCATGAAAAATCTCCAGTTAACATGAGCACCAGATTGGGGCGACCCCGGCGGGTCGCGCCCCTGTATGGATCATGGCAGCGATCAATGGGTGACCCTGCACTTCAGACGGCCACACGCGCTTTATGTATTCGGCCGTTGTGCTGACGGGGATCATGGGTTAACTTTCCCCGTCTTTGCTCCCGCTGCGCTCCCCCATGATCATTCAGGCACTTTTAAATAGACCGGTACCTAAACCGGACCCGCTGGGGATGTGGGGGCCGGCAGTGCCGGCGCGGGAGTGGGCGGCATCCCTGCAACTGGTGTTCGATTGCAAGGCCGGCCGCTGCAGGCTGGCGCACAGTCTGCACGAAGGCCCCCTGCGGGTTCAACGCCCATTTTATCCGGAGGGCGCAGGCTGTCCCCACGTCTATCTGCTGCACCCGCCGGGCGGGCTGGTGCTGGGTGACCGCCTGAACATCCAGGGGCACCTGCAGGGAAATGCGGCCGCGCTGGTCACTACCCCGTCGGCAGGCAAGCTGTATGGCGTCGGGCAGTCGCAGACCGAGCAGACGCAACGGGTCCACTGGCGCCTGGACGACGGCAGCTGCCTTGAATGGCTGCCCCAGGAAACCATCGTCTTCGACGGGGCCAGAGGCCGGCTGACCACCCGAGTGGAGCTTGCGGGCTCGGCGCGCTGCTGTCTGTGGGACATAGTGGCGCTGGGGCGCAAGGCCTCCGCAAAGCCGTTCCTGCAGGGAAGCTGTCGACAGACACTCGAAATCGTGCACGATGGACGCCTGCTGTTTGTAGAACAGAATCGCTGGGTGGGCGGCAGCGACATCATGGGTGCTGACTGGGGCATGCGCGGCTGTCACGTGAGTGGCACATTTCTGGCTTTTCTCGGCGAGGCCTGCCTCACTCAGGATGATGGCGGCAGCGTGCTGCAGTTCCTGCAGGATTCCAGCCGCCGCGACATCGTGGGACACTGGAGCCTGACCCAGAAGGGCGGGCTGCTGATTGCCCGTTATCTGGGCGAATCCGCCGCGCAGTGCCGGACCGGATTCGAGAGCCTCTGGCAGATTCTGCGGCCGGTCCTGAATAATAAAACGGCCGTGAAACCGCGCATCTGGAACACCTGATCCCTTCTGAAAATTGCCTGGAGCAAACCATGGAGTTAAGTCCACGGGACAAAGACAAGCTGTTGCTGTTTACTGCTGCCCTGGTGGCAGAGCGCCGCAAGGCAAGAGGGCTGAAGCTCAACTACCCCGAAGCGATCGCGTTGATCAGCGCCGCCATCATGGAAGGTGCCCGGGACGGCCGGACCGTTGCTGAACTGATGAGCCACGGGCGTACCATTCTCGGCCGCGACGATGTCATGGACGGTATTGCCGAAATGATCCCCGAGGTTCAGGTTGAAGCCACCTTCCCGGATGGCACCAAGCTGGTCACCGTCCACAGTCCCATTGTTTAGGAAACCGCCATGATTCCCGGTGAATATCAGATCCGCCCCGGCTTCATCACCATCAATGAATCCCGGGCAACCGTGACGCTGACTGTGGCAAACAGCGGCGATCGCCCCGTTCAGGTCGGCTCCCATTACCACTTTTTCGAAACTAACCCGGCGCTGCATTTCGACCGAGCCAAAGCCCGCGGCTTCCGGCTCAATATTGCGGCCGGCACCGCCGTGCGGTTCGAGCCGGGGCAGGAGCGCGAGGTGGAACTGGTTGAACTGGATGGCCTGCGGCGGGTGTACGGGTTCCGCGGACAAATCATGGGGGATCTCTGATGGCTACCATCGAGCGGCGCGCCTACGCCGACATGTTCGGGCCGACCGTGGGCGATCGGGTTCGCCTGGCCGATACCGAGTTGTGGCTGGAAGTGGAAAAGGACTACACCCTGTACGGTGAAGAAGTGAAATTCGGCGGCGGCAAGGTCATCCGCGATGGCATGGGCCAGAGCCAGCAAAATTGCAGCACCTCGCCGGACACCGTCATCACCAATGCCCTGATTGTCGATCACTGGGGCATTGTCAAAGCCGATGTGGCCATCAAGGAGGGGCGCATTGCCGGAATCGGCAAGGCGGGCAACCCGGATATTCAGCCCGGGGTGGATATCATTATCGGGCCGGGGACGGAAATCATCGCCGGTGAAGGCCTGATTCTCACCGCGGGTGCCATTGATGCGCACATTCATTTCATTTGCCCGCAACAGATGGAGGAGGCCCTCATGAGTGGGGTCACCACCATGATCGGAGGGGGCACCGGCCCCGCGACCGGCACCAACGCAACCACCTGCACACCCGGGCCCTGGCACATTGGCAAGATGCTGCAGGCAGTCGAGTCCTTTCCGATGAACGTGGGGCTGCTGGGCAAGGGCAACGCCAGCCTGGCCCTGCCGCTGGAGGAGCAGCTGCGCGCCGGCGCCCTGGGCCTGAAGCTGCATGAAGACTGGGGCACTACGCCGGCAGCCATCGACAACTGTCTGAGCGTGGCGGAACGGTACGACGTTCAGGTGGCCATTCACACCGATACCCTGAACGAATCCGGATTTGTCGAAGACACGATTGCCGCCTTCAAGGGCCGCACCATCCATACCTACCACACCGAAGGCGCCGGCGGCGGCCACGCGCCGGACATCATCAAGGCGTGCGGCCTCACCAATGTACTGCCGTCGTCGACCAATCCCACCCGTCCTTACACGGTCAACACGGTGGATGAGCATCTGGACATGCTGATGGTCTGTCATCACCTCGATCCGAAC
>CAZXLJ010000005.1:0-59887 GCA_964641175.1 uncultured Cellvibrionaceae bacterium | reverse complement strand
AAGAAGCCTTTTGCACCCGGCGCCATTCTGATCGTGCTGGGGGGGCCGGCCATGCTGATCGGTCTGGGCGGCGGCGCAGCCTCCTCGGTTTCGTCGGGCAGCTCGGATGAACAGCTGGATTTTGCGTCTGTACAGCGGCAAAACCCGGAAATGGAACGCCGTTGCCAGGAAGTGATCGATCAGTGCTGGCAAATGGGGCACGCCAATCCGATCGCCTTTATCCATGATGTTGGTGCGGGGGGCCTTTCCAACGCATTTCCCGAACTCGTCAAGGATGGCGGTTGTGGCGGCCGTTTTGAATTGCGGGATGTACCGAATGCCGAGCCCGGGATGGCGCCGGTGGAGATCTGGTGCAATGAATCCCAGGAACGTTACGTCATCGCGGTGACGGCAGAAAAGATGGAAGAGTTTGCCCGGATCTGTGAACGCGAGCGTTGTCCCTACGCGGTGGTAGGAGTCGCGACTGAAGAAAAGACACTCATCGTCAACGATCGTCATTTCGAGGCGAATCCCGTTGATCTGCCGATGTCCCTGCTATTTGGCAAGCCGCCAAAAATGCATCGGTCAGCCGAAACCCACCTTTTACCGCGACAGCAGCTGCAACTGGTGGGAGTCACCATCGCAAAGGCGCTCGAATCGGTGTTGCAGCACCCGGCAGTGGCCAGCAAACAATTTCTTATCACCATCGGTGACCGTTCTATCACCGGGCAGGTCGTCCGGGACCAGATGGTAGGCCCCTGGCAGGTGCCCGTAGCGGACTGCGCCGTGACCACCGTCGCTTATGCGGGCTTTGCCGGAGAGGCCATGAGTATGGGCGAGCGGACCCCGCTGGCACTGCTGAACGCGCCGGCATCGGGACGCATGGCCGTTGGCGAGGCAATTACCAACATTGCCTGCGCGCGGATTGCCCAGCTCAGCGACATCAAGCTTTCCGCAAACTGGATGTGCGCGGCCGGGCATGAGGGCGAAGACGAAAAACTGTATCGCACCGTCGAGGCAGTCGGTATGGAACTGTGTCCGGCGCTGGGCTTGACCATCCCCGTAGGCAAAGATTCGATGTCCATGCGCACTACCTGGCGGGACAAGGGCCGTGAGCGCGCCGTAACTTCACCTATGTCCCTGATCATCTCGGCTTTCGCACCGGTCATCGATGTGCGTAAAACCGTGACGCCGGTACTGCGGCTGGATCGCGGTGAAAGCACATTGCTCTTTGTCGATATTGCCGCCGGGCGACAGCGGCTCGGAGCCTCTATTCTGGCCCAGACGCAAAACCAGCTTGGGGACGATTGCCCCAATCTGGATGACCCGCAGCGTCTGAAAACGTTTTTTGCTGCGATTCAGGAAATGCTGGAGCGGCAGCTGCTGCTGGCATACCACGATCGCAGTGACGGCGGATTGCTGGTCACGCTGATAGAGATGGCCTTCGCGGGCCGTTGCGGTCTTGCCCTTGATATCACAGCTTTGCAGGGCAACGTTTTGGCCGCGCTGTTCAATGAGGAATTAGGTGCAGTATTACAGGTGCGCAAACAGGATCAGGATGAAGTTCAGCGCTTGCTGTCCAGGGCGGGTTTCACCGGAAACCTGGTTGCCGTCGGTTATCCAACTGTAGATCAGCGCATTGTCATTCGGCAGGGCGGACAGACGCTTTACACCGGCGAGCGGGTTTCCTTGCAAAGGCTGTGGATGTCGACCAGCCACCGAATTCAACGTTTGCGAGATAACCCTGAATGCGCTGATCAGGAGTTCGAAGGTCTGGTCGCAGATGATCCGGGTCTGAGTGTGAAGTTGACCTTTGATCTGAATGAAAATATTGCTGCTCCCTATATTTCGCGTGGAATACGTCCGCGAATTGCGATCCTGCGGGAGCAGGGTGTTAATGGTCAGCTGGAAATGGCTTCGGCTTTCCACGATGCGGGTTTCGAAGCCGTGGATGTCCACATGAGTGATATTCTCAGTGGTCGTCATACCCTCGACGGGTTCAAAGGGATGGCGGCATGCGGCGGCTTTTCTTATGGAGATGTGCTGGGTGCAGGGGAAGGCTGGGCCAAAACGATTCTGTTCAACTCGGTGGCAAGAGACCAGTTCCAAAGTTTTTTTGCTCGCACGGAAACCTTCAGTCTGGGGGTGTGCAATGGCTGCCAGATGCTTTCAAACCTTAAAGAACTGATTCCGGGTGCCGAGCGATGGCCGCGATTCGTCCGTAACCTCTCGGAACAGTTCGAAGCGAGAGCTTCGCTAGTGCGAATCGAACCCTCACCTTCAGTACTGCTGGCGGGTATGGCCGGCTCCCACATGCCTGTGGCCGTGGCCCACGGAGAAGGGCGGGCGGAGTTTTCTGAAGAATCGTCGGCGGATCGTTTCAACCAGAGCGGTTTTGTGACGACCCGTTATATCGACAACCATTTGAGATCCACGACGCGCTATCCTGCCAATCCAAACGGTTCACCGTACGGTATAACTGGCATTACTTCACGCGATGGACGTGTCACTTTACTGATGCCCCATCCTGAAAGGGTCCGTCGGGCGGTGACCAATTCCTGGCATCCGGATGAATGGCAGGAAGACGGGCCGTGGATGCGTCTATTTCGCAATGCGCGGGTGTTTGTGGCGTAAATCCGTAGGGTGGACTCTCATTTTTCGGTGAGATTTCCGGCTCTGGCTACAGCATAGCCAGAAGCATGCGGCTACTGTTTTGACAGAAGCAGGGCCGCGCGATACTGGTTGCGACCATAGCGGATCATTTTTGAAAATTCCGGCAGGGGAACCGGGACATAGATGGCGTCCACGGGTGTTTTCCATTCTTTATCGTCCACCTCGGGATCGTTAATGTAGGCATAGGTATCATCCATGCCCACCAGCCAGATCCAGTGGGGTTCCTTGTTGCGGTTAAGCCGGTAGGTGCTGATCAGAAGAATAACCTGTTCGCCATTGCGCAAGGCATTGCGTATTGCCCCAATGCCTTTTGGAAATTTTTCGATTTTGATCTTGTGCAAGAGCGCCTGCGCCACGAACTCCTGATGAATCAGTTCAATAACTTCTTTTTTCTGCGGGTTGCGTACAGTGTCCAGAAAAGGGGCATCTTCATGGGATACCCATAGTCGTGTTCCATAGCCGCGCCGGTGTGCCGCCAGTGCCAGGCCGATCGGAGAAGTACCGCCGTGGCCAGTGGTCATGAAGATTGTGGTCGCTTCGCGCCAGATATTGAGCTCTTCAATCTGGTGGTAAGGCTGATCCGGATTTACATTCCTGGCCGCCATCAGCAGTGCTGCGGGACCGCAGGTAAATTCGGTGGTCTGGGCGTAGTAGGGGAGATGACTCGGCTTCTGTTTAACGATTTGTAGCCGCTTCTCCATCCGGATGCCGTCGTGACCGCTTTCGTAATAGTGGTGCAGCTTTCTGATGGCTTCGTAGCCCAGGGACTTGTACAGATGGAGAGCACCATGATTATCAACAGCGACCTCAAGCCTGATAAAAAGCGCATTGTGCTCGCGGGCGGACTCTTCCAGGGCCTCCAGTATTTTTCGGCCCAGCCCTTTGCCCCGAGCCTCTGGTCCCACTGCGAGAGAATAGATCCTCGCCAAAGATGTGCCGCGATGAAAAAGAACCAGACCATAAGCATGAATGGGTTCACCAATCACCCAGATCTCAGCCTGGCTTCGAGTCAGAAAATAACGGAAGCTGCGCGTACTCAATCGGTCGCTGGAGAAGCACTGGGTCTCCAGTTGAGTCAGCGCGGTCAGATCGTTTAAAGTGGCTCGGCGAGGCTGATCGTGATTCATAATTTGATGCTTCGACGTCGGGTCGCGTTAGATAAAAGACAGTTCATCCACAGAGATGGAAAAACGCCGGATTCCAGGGGTGGAGTCTGCTTAAGGCCGGATAATCTAGCGGATCTGTTGCGGCAGGTCTGTCACTATACTTTTGTTCAGACTTTGCCATACTTCACCTAAACTTGCTGAATTCTCAGGACATGCGCTCGGTATGACCCAATTAAAAATCTTAATTGAAAACCGGTCTGACTGGGCCGCTTTTTATCCTTCAGAGGATGTGCTTCTCGCCAAGGATTATCTGGCCGAACCACCGGCGCAGGAACGCTACAAGGTTATTAACCTGTGCCGGCAGTACAACTATCTTAGCACCGGATACTATTGTTCGCTGCTGGCGGAGGCAAGATCCCATCAGGTGATTCCGGCCGTCAAACATTTGCAGGACTTGTCGCGACGGATCTGGCTCGGCGTTCTGAACGTTGACATGCAAAAGCAGTTGACTGCAGTGGCCGGCGAGCTGACAGATTATCAGATCTGGGTTTATTTTGGCATGACGCGAGAACAGGGCCTCGGCGAACTTGCCAGACAGATTTTCGAGCAGTTTCCGATTCCCATTTTAAAAGTGACGTTTAACCATAAAGGGACATGGCGGTTAACCTCGCTTGAAGCGGGCGCGATCAATCAGCTCAACGAATCCCAGCAGACAGATTTTGCAAACGCGCTGGACAGTTACAGTCATCTGATCTGGCGCAAGCCGAAAGCACAAAAGAACTACCGCTATGATATGGCGATACTGGTCGATCCTGATGAGCAGTTCCCGCCGAGTAATTCCGTTGCCATCAAGCGATTTATCAAGGCGGCAAAAAAGCAGGGGATACACGCGGAAACCATCACCCGCAAGGACCTGGGAAAGCTGTCGGAGTACGATGCCCTGTTTATCCGGGCAACAACCTCGGTCAATCACTATACCTATAAATTTGCGCGTCTGGCGCAGGCTGAAGGTCTTGTGGTCATGGACGACCCCGATTCAATACTGCGTTGCGCCAATAAAATATATCTGGCGCAGCTGATGGAAACTCATAAATTGCCCACCCCGAAAACGCGAATTCTGACTCGCGGCGATCTCAATAAAGAGGATGCTTTAATTGAGGAGCTCGGGCTGCCAATTGTATTGAAAATTCCTGATGGTTCGTTTTCTGTCGGCGTTAATAAAGTCAAATCCAAGGAAGAGCTGGATGCACAGCTGAAGGAGATGTTTAAAAATAGCGCATTAATTCTGGCGCAAGCCTACGTCTATACAGAATTCGATTGGCGTATCGGAGTGATAAACAATCAGGCGTTGTACGCCTGCCGCTACTACATGGCGAAAAACCACTGGCAGATCTACAATCACGCCGGCAAGAGCAACAAGGTTGGCGGCTTCGATGTACTGCCAACTTTTGAAGTCCCCAAACCAGTACTGAAAGCTGCTCTCAACGCCACTCGACACATTGGCAACGGTCTGTACGGAGTGGATTTAAAACAGAAAGGCAATGAAGTTTATATTATCGAGGTCAACGATAATCCTTCGATTGAATCAGCCGTGGAAGATAAATTTCTCGAAGGCGAACTTTACGATGCCATCATGGGGGAATTCCGCAAGCGCCTGGATAAAATCTGATTCGAGTTCGCCGTTACGAATTCAGTTTGCGTTTGGTAAGACTGGTCGGTAAGGCGTTGAGCGGATCATCGGGCCAGGGGTGCTTTGGATAGCGCCCTCGCATTTCCTTTTTTACGCTCTCGTAGCCATGAGTCCAGAAATGCTCAAGATCCTGGGTTATCTGCAGTGGTCTGCGCGCCGGCGACAGTAAATGAAGGATGACTTTGATCTGCCCGCGGGCAACCGTGGGTGTCTGGCGGCAACCGAACATTTCCTGCAGTTTGACCGCGAGCACCGGCGGATCGCTGCGGTAGTCGATCGTTGCAGTATTGCCTGAGGGGAGCACGATTTTCGAGGGCGCCCAATTATCCAGTCGCGCGACCTGTGGCCAGGATAGCAATCCCGTCAGCAGTGGCAGCAAATCCAATTTCCTTAAATCTGCAAGATTCCAGACATCCGCCAGATGTGGCGCCAGCCATTGATCCAGACTATCCGCCAGTGCCTCCTTGGACAGGTCTGGCCATGGAGGCAGGCCCGGTTCGATGATCTGATGCCGGCGCAGCAGTTCGACGCGGGCCAGCCATTGGCGCACTTCTTCGCGCCAGTCCAGCGCACTCAGATCGCTGCGGCGCAGCCAGGCACAAAGCGCCTCAATGCGCAGCGCCGCCGGCGGATCCTGCAAGCGGTGGCTGCTCAATGTGATCGCGCCGCAACGGCGCACGGATTCGGCGACGAAACGCTTTTTTCCTTCATCCCAATCGGCAACCCGTTCCTCTTGCACCAGGTGCTCAAGCCCGCCTTGCAGCAGCGTCGGGTCAAAGGAGGTGGCAACAAAAATCCTGTCTTCGGTATTGCCCGTACTGCCGCCGACTTCAGCGACAGCAAGCCATTCGCATTTCGCAAGATCTGCATTAGCATCGAGCCGTGCGGCCCTGCCATTGGCCATCAGATAAATCGTGGCGTCATGCGGGCGCCGCCGGGCAATTCGATCCGGATAGGCGGAGGCCAGCAGAAATCCGGTGGCCAGCTCATTTGAAATAGTGGGCGTTGTAGCGCCCACAGGACATAGTTTTTCAAACGAAGCGGCTTGCCGTTTGACCCGCTCGGCCCAGTGCCTGTAGCGGGGTTCGCCGTGGGTCTGGAGAAGCTGCTCTAGATCCGGCACTCGCGGGCCGCCCGTTTCCGCGAGAATTGCCGCGAGTCTGCATGCCAGAGATCGCAACCCGTTTTCGGATCCGCGGATCATCATGTGCGCAAGCCGGGGATGAGCCGGGAAACGGGCCATGGCGGCGCCGTGGGGTGTGAGTCGTGGCAGATCGGCAGTCAATATTACCGCGTCCAGTTCGCGCAAAAGGTTTAGAGCCTGGCGCCAGGCATCAGCCGGAGGCGGCGTCAGCCAGTGCAAATCCCTGGGTTGATCAATGCCCCAAGCCAGCAGCTGCAGTACGGCGGGTGCCAGATCTGCCTGTTCAATTTCCGGGGCATCGAAAGACTTTAAACCGAGTTCCCGGGGCCACAACCGATAACAGTGCCCCGGCCCGGTCCGGCCGGCGCGGCCCGCTCGCTGTTCAGCGGAAGCTCGCGAGATGCGAGTGGTGGCAAGGCGGCTCATGCCGGTCCGGCTGTCGAATTGCGGTTCCCGGCGAAACCCCGTGTCAATGACGACAGTGATTCCGTCGATGGTAAGACTGGTCTCGGCAATATCCGTCGCCAGAATAATCTTGCGCTGGTGTGGACCAGCGGGGTCGAGGGCCGCGAGTGCGGATCGCTGCGCAGGCAGGTCGAGCGCTCCGTAAAGGCGGCAAACACAAACACTTGTCTGCACACTCCCTTGTAAACGGCGGAATAGTTGTTCAATTTCCCGCTGGCCAGGCAGGAATACCAGAATGTTTCCTTCGTGCTGCACCAGGGCAGCCGCTACCGCCTCCGCACATTGGTCGACAAGTTCAGGGGCGCGGACGCTGGAAACATACCCGGTAGTGACTGGCCAGGCGCGCCCATCGCTGCGGATGACCGGAGCTCCCCCCAAATACTGCGCTATGGTTTCATCCTGCAAAGTCGCCGACATGACAATAATCTTTAGTGGATCTGTGTCATCACGGAACAGGGCGCGGCCCTGCAGCGCCAGAGCCAGTCCCAGATCGCCGTCGAGACTGCGTTCGTGAAACTCGTCGAAGATGACCAGCCCATAGTCTGCGAGTGCCGGGTCCTCCTGCATCAGGCGGAGTAAAACACCGCCGGTGACCACTTCCAGACGGGTATGTTGACTGACCAGCGTTTCCTGGCGGATGCGCAAGCCGACCCGGCCCCCGGGCGATTCACCCAGACAACTGGCCATGTATTGGGCGAGTGCGCGGGCGGCGACCCGGCGGGGTTCAAGCAACAGAATCCTGTTGCGGCTACTGGAGTGCTGCAGCAAATCGAGCGGCACCCGGGTTGATTTGCCGGCCCCCGGCGCGGCGACCAGCACCAACTCATTTCGTGCTTCCAGAATTTCCCGGATGTCGGGAAGTACGGCATCGACCGGCAGCGCAAAGTCAGGCATCAGTCGACCCCGGGGCGGCGCGGCAGCGCAGGAGCATTCAGGCAAGCGCGGCTTCTGGCTCGGGTTGGCCAGCTGCCGCTTTGGCACTACTTCCAAATGCTTCGCTGAGCGCCTGAATAAAGGCGCGCAGTTCCAGTGTCATGATGGAAAAATCCAGATCGAAGACTTCCGCGGCACTCTCGGGCTGGCGTTCATCGGCCTTGTCCAGTAGCTCCTGGGAAAACTTCACCCGCCGCACACTGAGTTCCTCATCAATGACAAACTGGATGGCGTCCTGCCATTGCAACGCGAGCTTTTTGACGTGCATGCCTGTGGCCAGGTGGTTAAGCATTTCAGCCGCGGTCAATTCCTGCTTTTTGCAGCGGATGGTGCGGCCTTCATCGCGGGGCGCCGCCAGTTCGCACTCATCACCCAGGGCAAAGCCGGGGGGCAGTTCACCGTGCTGGACCCAGGTGGTCATCGACTGGGTGGCAGGACTGGGTGCGCTCAGAGGGACAACGGGCAGACTGCCAAGAGTGTCTCGCAGCAGATTAAGTATTTCTTCTGCCCGCTTGGACGAAGCACTGTTGACGACTATCAGAGCTTCTTTAAGATCCAGATAGGCGTAGTCCAGTTGAGATCGGGTGAAGGCTTTGGGCAAAAGCGAAAAAGTAATCTCGTCTTTAAGATCCTGGCGTTCGCGCCGGCCCACTTTGCGGTCCTCTTCAATCCGGATTTCTTCGATCTTTTCCTGCAGCTGCTCATTTACAACCGAGGAGGGCAGCAAGCGTTCCTGCCGCTTGGTGCACAACATGACAAATTCGCCGGCGACATGGACGAAGGGGCGGCCTTCCTCCCCCAAGGGCGGCGCCCAGCCTATCCGTACCACGTCCTGACCGGCGCAGGGTTTGAAGCAACGCTCCCGCAACAGTTCGTCCAGTTGGTCCGCAGTGTGCGAAAAGGGTTTGGTCATGCGATAGATTCGCAGGTTTTTGAACCACATGGCTTCGCTCCAAAAAGACCAGCATTTAAACGGCTGCCCCGAGCGGCGTCAAGGACGCCAAAACGCGGCGGAGCGTTCCGCCCGCGCGAATTTGGGGCTGAGGATTTCACCAGGCGGGCCATTCTGTGCGGAAAACGATCAGTTTGCTGGCGTTGCAGGCTAGGCTTATGGGTCGATTTCTGGGACAATACGCGCCCGCATTCGGCGGGCCTCCTTGAGTAAGCTATGTTAGTACCTGCGTTAGTACCTGCAAAAAATCTTCTGACCTATCCCAAATACTGGGCCGAATGCTTTGGTCCGGCGCCGTTTCTGCCGATGTCGAAGGCCGAAATGGATGCGCTGGGCTGGGATAGTTGCGATGTGATCATTGTGAGCGGGGACGCTTACGTCGATCATCCCAGTTTCGGAACCGCCGTTATTGGCCGCCTTCTGGAAAATCAGGGTTTTCGCGTAGGCATTATTGCGCAGCCGGACTGGACATCGGCCGAGCCTTTCAAAGCGCTGGGGCGACCCAACCTGTTTTTCGGGGTGTCGGCTGGCAACATGGATTCGATGATCAACCGCTATACATCGGATTTGCGCCTGCGCTCGGACGACGCCTATACACCCAATAATGAAGGTGGCAAGCGACCCGATCGGGCGGTCATTGTTTATAGCCAGCGGTGCCGCGAGGCCTATTCGGATGTGCCGGTAGTCATAGGTGGCATTGAGGCGAGCCTGCGCCGTATAGCCCAGTACGATTATTGGAGCGATCAGGTCCGGCGGTCGGTATTGGTGGACAGCGCCGCGGATCTGCTGCTGTTTGGCAATGCCGAGCGGGCGATCATTGAAGTGGCGCATCGGCTTGCGGCCGGTGAACCGATCGAGCAGCTTGAAGACCTTCGGGGCACGGCATTCCTGCGCAAATCCCCACCGCAGGGATGGACGGAAATCGACTCCACCCGGATCGACTGGCCCAAAAACGTTGACAGCATTCCAAACCCCTACGAATACAAGGATCCCCAGGCCCAATCCTGCAAAACGGAGGAGCCGTCTGTGGACCCGGACGCACCGGTGCCCATACGCATTCTACCCATGCCGGTACACCGGCAATACGAACTGGATCCGGCGACGACCTATATTCGGTTGCCGTCCTTTGAAAAGGTCCGCAACGATCGGGCACTGTATTCACACGCGTCGCGGGTTCTGCATCTCGAATCGAATCCGCACAACGCGCGCGCGCTTATTCAGAAACACGGTCATTGGGAAGTCTGGATAAATCCGCCGCCAATTCCGCTGGAAACCGATGAAATGGACGCAGTATTCGGCCTTCCTTATGCACGGGTACCGCACCCGGCGTACGGGAAAGCGACCATTCCCGCGTACGACATGATCAAAACGTCAGTCAATATCATGCGGGGATGCTTCGGCGGCTGTACTTTCTGTTCGATCACGGAGCATGAAGGCCGGATTATTCAGAGTCGATCAGAGGAATCCATTCTCCAGGAAATCGAAGACATCCGGGACAAGGTGCCAGGCTTCACGGGCACGATTTCCGATCTCGGTGGTCCGACCGCGAACATGTACCGTCTGACCTGCCGCAGCCCGGCCATTTTGGCAAGTTGCCGGCGTTTGTCCTGCGTGTTTCCCGGCATCTGCAAGAACCTGATTACCGATCACTCGCCCACGACCCGACTGTACCGTAAGGCGCGGGCACTTCCCGGGATCAAACGCATCGCTATCGCCTCCGGTTTACGCTATGACCTGGCGGTCGAAGATCCCGAATATGTGAAGGAACTGGTCACGCACCATGTGGGCGGTTATCTGAAAATCGCGCCGGAGCATACCGAAGAAGGTCCACTGAACCAGATGATGAAGCCGGGCATCGGTGCTTATGACAAGTTCAAGGCGATGTTCGAGCGGTTCTCGAAGGAGGCTGGCAAGAAACAGTATCTGATTCCGTATTTCATCGCAGCGCACCCCGGTTGCGAGGACGAGGACATGATCAATCTTGCGCTCTGGCTGAAAGACAACAAGTACCGGCTTGATCAGGTGCAGACCTTCTACCCGTCGCCCATGGCGATGGCGACCGCCATGTATTATTCCGGCAAAGATCCCCTGCGCAAGGTGACTTATAAAAGCCGTGGCGTGAATACTGCCAAAACCTTGCAGCAGCGACGTTTCCAGAAAGCCTTGTTGCGCTTTCATGACGAAGCCAATTGGCCGATGCTCAGAGAGGCGTTTCTGAAAATGGGACGCGCCGATCTGGTGGGCGATGGTCCGCGCGCCCTGATTCCGGCGGAGAAAAAACTGCGCCGGGGCGGGGCCAGAGTCATTCGACCCCAGAACCGCCCGAAGCTGCGCCATCGCTGAGTTTTACCGGCCACACCCCAGGGCCGGTGCAGTTTGGCGCTGCCCTGAGCGCCTTCTGTGATAAATCCTTTGTTGCTGGCATAATGCCGCTCTTTTTCTTTAGAGAGTCGCCGCCGTCTCCGCGGCTATTGCCATCGTTCTTACCATTTTCGAGAGGAAATCCATGCAGCCGTCGGTCAAGCCCGCCAACCCCAACTTTTCTTCCGGTCCGTGCAGCAAGCGGCCTGGATATGACGTCAGCAAGCTCGATCTGGAGACGCTCGGCCGCTCCCACCGCTCCGCACTGGGCAAACAGGCTTTGGAAAAAGCCTGTAACGACACGGCCGAGTTGCTGGAATTGCCGCCCGGTTATCGGGTAGGAATCGTAGCGGGTTCGGACACAGGTGCCATGGAGATGGCCATGTGGTCCCTGCTGGGTAGCCGCGGCGTCGACATTCTGGCCTGGGAGTCGTTCGGTTCAGGTTGGGTCACGGATGTTACCAAACAGTTGAAACTACAGAATACCCGTGTATTCGAGGCGGCATACGGTCACCTTCCCGACCTGACGGAAGTCAATTTCGATAACGACGTTATCTTTACCTGGAACGGGACCACGTCTGGCGTCAAGGTGCCCGACGGCAACTGGATTCCGGAGGATCGTGCCGGCCTCACTATCTGTGATGCCACCTCAGCCGTGTTTGCCATGGCTTTGCCCTGGTCCAGACTGGATGTCGTGACCTATTCATGGCAGAAAGTGCTCGGCGGCGAAGGCGCTCATGGAATGCTGATCCTGAGTCCGCGCGCAGTGGAACGGCTGGAGTCCTGGGTGCCGGCATGGCCGATGCCGAAACTGTTCCGTATGACCAAGGGTGGCAAGCTGGTGGAAGGCATTTTCAAGGGTGAAACCATTAACACCCCCTCCATGCTGTGCGTGGCGGATTATCTGGACGCGCTGCAATGGGTGCGCGAACTTGGTGGAGTACAGGGCACTATCAGCCGGTCCGAAGCGAATCTGAAAGTGGTTGAGGATTTTGTGGCGAGCAACGACTGGATCGAGTTTCTTGCTGCCGATCCGCAAAGTCGCTCCAACACCAGCGTATGCCTGACTTTAAAGGCGACTGCAGACCAGGTTAAAGCCATCGCCAAGCGACTGGAAAAAGAAGGGGTTGCCTACGACATCGGCGCCTACCGCGACGCGCCTCCGGGTCTGCGCATCTGGTGCGGTGCAACGGTGGAAAAGGCTGATCTGCAAGCGCTGATGCCGTGGCTGGAGTGGGTCTATCACGAAGTGGTTGGCTGATTCCCCGCGCCGCTTTCAACCTCACGACGACCTCTTCCTTTCATAGCGGCAAAAAAAAGCCCTGGCAAGCCAGGGCAGAATCGAAGAAACAAGGTTTTACCTTCCTGAAAAACATAGTAAAAGGTTTTCCAGCTGGTATCCGTTAGTTAGCACATTGCGTGCCAAATAAAATTACATTGCAAAACAGTGGACTAAGATCGGCGCCTGTTTCCCGGTGTCAAATAACCCGACAACTGCTCCTTCCCCGCTTGTCTGCCAGCTGCCACAGTAACTGGCTTACGAAAGGTGTGGTTCGCAGCAATTAAGGAGGCTTCATGTTTTTTGTCAAAACCTACAACAAAATCTCTCCCATTGGCCTGGAGCGCTTTCCTGCCGCCCAGTATGAAGTGGGGCCGGAGCTGAGCCGACCCGATGCCTACATAGTTCGCAGCCACAAGCTTCACGGCGAACCGATCCCCGAAACCTTGCTGGCGGTGGCGCGCGCCGGGGCGGGTGTCAATAATCTTCCGGTCGCCGAATATAGCAACCGGGGCATAGTCGCCTTTAACACGCCTGGCGCCAATGCCAACGCGGTCAAGGAGCTTGTGCTGGCAGGGATGTTGTTGAGCTCACGCGATATTCTGGGCGGGCGGGATTTTGTCAACGGCCTCAAGATTGAGAAGTTAGACGAATTGTCTACGCTGCTCGAAGCAGAAAAGAAGCGGTTCGCCGGGCGGGAGCTGAAGGGCAAAACCCTTGGTGTGGTAGGTCTGGGCGCAATTGGGTCCATGGTTGCCGAGATGGCTCTGGCGTTGGGTATGCGCGTGGTGGGTTATGATCCGGCACTCTCAGTCGAGGCCGCATGGCGCTTGCCCAGCCAGGTTCAGCGCAAGGAAAACCTGACCCAGCTGCTGGCAGTCTGTGATTACGTGTCACTCCATGTGCCCGCGCTGGATGTCACCCGCCACATGATCAATGCGGAGACCCTGGTCGCGATGAAGCCGTCCGCAACTCTGGTCAATTTCGCACGGGACGCCATTGTCGATGATGCGGCCATTCTGGCGGCTCTGGATGCCGGCCGCCTGCGCCAGTATATCTGCGACTTTCCAACGCCAGCCATGCGTGGACGCAATGACGTTATCGCGCTTCCACACATTGGCGCGAGCACTGCCGAAGCCGAAGACAACTGCGCGGTCATGGCGGCGGACCAACTGTGCGATTTTCTGGAGAACGGCAATATCACCAATTCCGTCAACTTTCCCCAGACAGATCTGGGCCGCGTAAGTGGCTGTTGCCGGTTGACGTTCAGCAACGACAACGTATCCGGCGTGCTTGGAAATGTTCTGTCGGTCTTTGCCAAGCACAATGTCAACGTAATCGACATGGTCAACAAGAGCCGTGGGGATCTGGCCTACAACATCATCGATCTGGCGGTGGCCCCCGCGGACGAAGTCATCAAGGCCATTGCCGCCACTGAGCATGTCAAACGGGTGCGCATGATCCCGGGCTGACGCTCTCATTTGAGCCGGCGGTGAGTGTGGCTGCGAGCAAGGGCGGTTCGCTCTTGCATTCGCATGTAAAAACCGGATAATGCCCGCTTCCGATATTGATCGGATTTGATGGTGGCCCTTTCCGGTCTCCTCGCAACAGTTGGCTGCGAACCCCGCCAGGCCCGGAAGGGAGCAACGGTAGTGGTTTTTACTGTGTGCCGAGGTAAGGCTGGTTAGGGTCCCCTCCAACATTCCTGTTCCAGCCATCCACTTGCGCTATAATCCCCGACCTTCTGAGAACAGCAGGCTGATTGCGTGCGACTTCGCCTTTCGAAGCGCGGCAATATGTACTCTGCTACACCTGTCCTGATCAGAGGTTCCCCAGGGTGTTGCTGACTTTTCGCAGACCTGTCGGAACATTTGAATTATCCGGAGGCACTGAAGGGCTTTTGGTCACGCCGAAGTGGAGGGTAGATTGAGTTATCAGGTGTTAGCGCGCAAATGGCGACCACGCAACTTCCGCGAAATGGTCGGCCAGGAGCATGTTCTCAAGGCTCTGGTAAACGCACTGGATCACAACAGGTTGCACCACGCCTACCTGTTTACGGGAACTCGAGGCGTCGGAAAGACCACCATCGCGCGTATTCTGGCCAAATGCCTCAATTGCGAGGCGGGCATCACGTCGACCCCGTGCGGGGAATGTTCCGCATGTGCCGAAATCGGGGCCGGCCGATTTGTCGATCTGATTGAGGTCGATGCCGCTTCCCGCACCCGTGTGGAAGATACTCGCGAGCTTCTTGACAATGTCCAGTACGCGCCCACCCGCGGCCGCTTCAAGATTTATTTGATCGACGAAGTCCACATGCTGTCGACCCACAGCTTCAATGCCTTGCTCAAAACGCTTGAAGAGCCGCCTGAGCACGTCAAATTTCTCCTCGCCACCACCGATCCCCAGAAACTTCCGGTTACGATTCTGTCGCGTTGTCTTCAGTTCAATCTGAAAAACATGAGTCCCGAGCGCATTGTCGCGCATCTGAAGACGGTGCTGGAAAAAGAGCAGCTGCCTTACGAAGAGAGCGCGCTGTGGCTGCTGGCACGTTCGGCAGACGGCAGCATGCGCGATGCCTTGAGCCTCGCGGACCAGGCGATCGGTTTTGGCAGCGGCAAAGTTGGTACTACCGATGTCAGCGCCATGCTGGGGACCATCGATCATCGTCTGATCGAGACTTTGCTCGACGCGCTTGCCGATTCCGATGGCCGAGCCGTACTGGCCACCATCGATGCATTCGCTGAGCAGGCGCCAGATTATGGGGCTGCACTGGCAGACCTGCTTACGGCCCTGCACCGGATCGCAATCGCTCAGGCAGTGCCCGAAGCGCTGGATAACAGTTTTGGAGATCGCGAGCGCATTGTCGGACTGGCCAGCCGTATCCCTGCCGAGGATGTGCAGCTTTTTTACCAGATTGCATTGACCGGCAGGCGGGATCTCGATCTCGCGCCGGATTTGCGGGCGGGTTTCGAGATGATCCTGTTGCGCATGCTGGCGTTTCGGCCACAGTATCCGGGGGGCCTTTCGGGCGATGGACATTCCGGCGATGACTGGGCCGGCGAGGGCAATTCGGGCAATGACTATCCTGATAAAGATGTGTCCCCCAGGAGCACCGATAAAGGCGCGTCCGCCAGTGACCGCGCGGTTGCTGCCTCCCGGATGCCAATGGATGCCAGTGGATCAATCACGGTTCAGGCGTCGGGCCAGGAGGCCGACCCCACCGGAAAAAAGCCGGTAACTGACCCCGGCGCCCGCCCGGGGACGGCGCCGCCGCAGGCGATTGGGCCGGCGGCAGGTAAGATGCCTGACAACTCAGTGCCAGCTGCAGGGCCGTCACCTCGGGTCGAGAACATGGATGTTCCTTGGGCCGGCGAACCGTCCGTATCCGCGCGGGCGGATATGGACCTGCAGGCAACGGTACGGTCATCACCGCAGCCGCCATTGCCTCGGGAGCGCGAGCGCGCTTTAACTGCAGACGAGCGGGTCCCGACGAGTGCGTGGGAGGACATGAAACCTGCGGAATGGTTGGCGCTTTATCAGTCACTCAGCATTCGCGGAATTCTGCAGACCACTTTTGGCAACTGCGTGTTACTGAATCAGGAGCAAGGTCGGCTGGTTTTTGTTCTGGATCAGGCGAAAGCGAGTCTTTACGATGATTCCCATGGAGCAAAGCTGGCCGAGCTGTTGTCTGGACATTTCAAAGCTCAGGTGAAAGTGGATATTCGGGTGCAGGCTCTTCCGGAGGGCGCGGTGACGCCCGTCATGGCGGCGGAACAACGGCGTATCAGGCGGCGTCAGGAAGTGTTGGAGCAGCTCCAGTGCGACCCGGTGGTGCTGAGTTTGCAACATGAACTGGGGGGGAGGCTGGTCCCCGAGAGCGTTCAGGTCAAGCAGTAAAAAACTGGCGGAAAGACAGGATGTCACAACCAGATGCCAGCGAAGAAAAACACGACAGCATAACAGCGAGGGTAGGGCCAATGTTCAACATGGGCGATGTAATGAAGCAGGTGCAGGAGATGCAGGGAAAAATGCAGCAAATGCAGGAAGAGCTGGCCAATATCGAAGTCCAGGGCCAGTCCGGAGCCGGTCTGGTCACGGTGTCCATGACCGGACGCAATGACGTGCGCCGTGTACAGATTGACCAGAGTCTGATGAGTGAAGATCGGGAAATGCTGGAAGACCTGCTGGCCGCCGCCGTCAATGATGCGGTTCGCCGCGTGGAAGAAGCCAAGAACGAAAAAATGAAAAATCTGGCGGGAGGCCTGGGTATTCCTCCAGGCTTCAAGATGCCGTTTTGAGGCGAATACGTGTTCAGCCCTCTTATTGACGAACTGATTGCCGCGCTGCGGGTATTACCCGGCGTCGGGCCCAAAAGCGCCCAGCGGATGGCGTTCCATTTACTGGAACGCAATCGCCCGGGTGCCTCGACGCTTGCTCAGGCGCTCCAGCAGGCCGTGGCCCGAGTGTCCCGCTGTCAGCAGTGCCGAACATTAACCGAGCAGCCGCTGTGCCGGATCTGTGCAAATCCACGACGCGAGCCCGAGATGTTATGCGTGGTCGAAAATCCGGCAGATGTGATGGCGCTGGAGCAGGCGGGATCCTTCAATGGCCTCTATTTCGTGCTCCATGGTCATTTGTCTCCTATTGATGGCATAGGTCCTGCCGAACTCGGTATGACAGCGTTAAGGGAAAGGTTGCAGCGCGGTGTGAAAGAGATGATTGTTGCGACAGGTTCCACCATGGAAGGCGAGGCTACCGCCCATTATCTGGCGGAACGGGCGCGGGAACTTGGAATTCCGGCGAGTCGTATCGCGCATGGGGTCCCCATGGGGGGAGAACTTGAATACATTGATGGCAACACACTCGCACACGCGCTGGCCAGTCGACGGGAAATTTAGATGTTATTAAAGCCGATCCACTGGATTCAGACTGAATCCGCCCTGGAGGCGCAGTGTGCCCTCTGGAAATCTGTGCCCCTGCTTGCTGTCGATACCGAATTCATGCGGACCGACACATTTTTTCCGATACCTGCACTGATCCAGGTTCATGACGGTGCCGGGTCATATTTGCTGGATCCACTGCAGCTGAAAGACCTCTCGGCCTTCATCGAAGTCCTGCGAAGTGAAGCGGTGATCAAAGTGATGCATTCGTGTTCCGAGGATCTGGAGGTTTTTCATCACTTGACAGGTGAGCTGCCAGGCAAGGTGATCGACACTCAGATAGCCGCTGCCCTTTGTGGCTACGGGTTTTCGGTGGGCTACGCCAATCTGGTAGAAAAGCTCCTCGGGGTCAGCCTTCCAAAAGGCGAGACGCGCTCTGACTGGTTGCAGCGGCCGTTGACGCCAGCCCAGGAAACCTATGCTGCGCTGGATGTTGAATTCCTGTTTGTCCTGGCCGGGCAGCTACTTACCAGACTCGGGGAGCTGGACCGTCTCGCCTGGCTGGATCATGAGTACCGTGTAATGACGCAGCGGTTTCACGAGATGCGCCATCCGGATAAGGCATCTGAAAGATTGAAAGGCGGCTGGAAACTGAAAGGTCGCGCTGTGGTTGCCTTGCAGGGCCTTGCCAGGTGGCGTGAATCCGAAGCGCGCAGCCGTGACATCCCGCGAGGGCGTGTCCTGAGTGACAGCGCACTTTATGACCTGGCAGGTCGGATGCCGGCCAACACCAGTCAGCTCCATGGTATTGAAGATATTCATGCAAGTACCATCCGCCGATTCGGGGAGCAGATCATCGCCATTCTGGACGAGGCCCGCGCGGTTGAAGAAGATTCCCTGCCCGACAGTCAGATACCGCCGCCCCTCGACAGTCAACAGCGCGCCATTGTTAAAAAATTGCGTGAGCAAATTGCCCGGGTGGCCGAGCAAAGCGGAATAGCGCCAGAACTGATTGCGAAACGCAGTGATTATGAATATATGGCGAGGGCCATCGGCAAAGGCGCCAGCGGGGATCTTTTACTTCCACCTTCAATGGCTGCATGGCGGGCCGAGGCAATTACACGCGCTTTGCAGGACGTTTTATGAGAGAAATTATCAGCGATGTATACCGCAGCTCGAAGAAAGAGGACCTGTATCTGTTCGTGGAACAGGGCGCCGGGCTGACAAAAGTACCGCCCGAGTTGCAACAGGTCTTTGGAAGCGCCGTACTGGCAATGACGCTTACACTTACGTCCGAGCGCAAGCTCGCACGAGCGGACGTGAACAAGGTGCTTGATTCCCTGCGGGAGGAGGGTTACTACCTGCAGGTGCCGCCAATGCATGGGGGTGACATGGCCGCCATGGCCCAACGTAACAGCAAACTGTTTTGATAACCGGATAATGAACATTTCCCTGAAAGCAGCGCCGCCCTTCTGGAAAACCTTGCGCCTGAACGAAATGAGTCCGGAGCAATGGGAAAGCCTGTGCGATGGCTGTGGAAAGTGTTGCCTGGTCAAGCTGCTTAACGAGGATGATGAGCGCCTTTACCACACCGACATTGCCTGCCGCTATCTCGATCTGTCCACTGCGCGCTGCCGTGACTACAATAACCGGCAGACCAATGTACCTCTGTGCAGCCGGTTGACACCCGACACCGTGGAAGAGAGTGAGTGGCTGCCGGACACATGTGGTTACCGGCGTATATTTGAAGAGCGTGATTTGCCGGATTGGCATCCGCTTGTTACGGGCGACAGCCGTTCCACAATTCGGGAGGGTTGGTCCGTCGTCGGGCGGGTCGTGAGCGAGGAGCATGTTCACGAGGACGACTGGGAAGAGCGCATCGTGCAGTGGGTCCATGAATAAAGGTTGCAGTCATATGACGTTTTTAGTAAATCGATCGGTAATTGCAGTGGAAACCGAAGGCCATGATTGAATCCTGGCAAGTTGTCGCCGAAGATTTGCAAAGTCGGGTTGCCTTCCAGGAAGATGCGATCCAGGACTTGAGCCTGGAGCTGATTCGTCAGGGCGGAGAGCTGGAACGTTTGCGAGTCCTCTGCAAAGACGTGCTGCAGAAAAATCTGGAATTGCGCGAACAAATCGAAGCGTTGGCCAGTCCGCCGCTGGATGAGCGACCGCCGCACTATTGACCGGCTTCGGCCGGATTTTCATGCCTGGACTAATCTATGTACACGCAATCAGAATATCTCTACGGTTGGCTTTTTTATTTACTCGGCGTCTGCCTGATTATGGGCTGCTGGTGGTATTTGACAGCCGGCATACGCCACGGGCTGGTGCGTACGCTTTTGCGGGCGCTCGGGGTAACCTTCTTTTTGGTCCCATGGTATGCCTCTTCAGACATGGATTATTTGGCGCCCGCCTGGCTGATCGCCGCTTTCGAAGGTGTTGTGGGAGGTGACAGCAGCTTCTGGCGCGCTGGTGCACCGCTGCTGTCCGCGCTCACCGTAGTTGCCATCTTGAGTATCGGTATTGCTTTCGCAATGCAGGCTTTCGGGAAATCCCGGGTTCAGGAACCGGGTTAAAAATTCCATTGATCCTGTCCGGTAGACCCACGGTTTACCGGGGATTTCTACCTCGGATTTTGCGGCGAAACCCGCTTCAGCTCCACTAATGCTCTCAGACTGCTATAAATAGAAGACATAGCGTTCGTCGCCACCATTGTTAACGCATCAAGTTTTGTATGCAGGCGGCCAATCATAACGTCAACGTCTGAGAGCCATCACCGCCGCAATGAATCTCATACAACGATCGATCTGGAGAGCCGCGCGCGGCGCAATGCCAATCTTGGCGCTACTCCTGTCGTTGCCTGCATTTTCGCAAGAAGCCCCGGAACTTCTGCCACTGCAGAAAGATGCCGATATCCGCCTGATCATTGATATTTCCGGCAGCATGAAACGCAATGATCCGGTGAACTTGCGTAAACCGGCTGTGGACCTTCTGATCAGAATCCTGCCAGATGGCAGTCACGCCGGTATCTGGACGTTTGGACGACAGGTCAACATGCTGGTGCCATTTAAAAAAGTGGACGAACAATGGCGCGACCAGGCCCGCCGGCAAGCCGAAATGATCAACGCGACGGGACTGTTTACCAATATCGGCGGTGCTCTGGAAAGTGCCATCGGCGTCCCTTCGCCCCGCAATGCAGACTCCGCGCACGTCATTCTGCTCACTGACGGCATGGTCGATATCGACCGGGACCCGGACAGAAATCAAGAAGAAAGAGGGCGGATACTCAATGACGTTCTGGCACGGATCCAGGCCAGGGGCATGACGCTGCACACAATCGCGCTGTCCGACAATGCAGATGCCGGCCTGATGAAAAAGCTGGCGCTGGCTACCGATGGGTCCCATACGGTGGTGGACAGTGCAGATGCACTGATGATGGCGTTTATAAAGGCATTCGATGCATCGGCGCCGGCCGATCAACTGCCTATCGACGTCGGTAATACGGTGTTAGTGGATTCTTCCGTGGAAGAACTGACTGCACTGATCTTTCGTCGCTCGTCTGAAAAATCCACACAGCTGGTGAGTCCCGACGGAACAATTTATCTGGCGGACAAAAAAGACGCGGATGTTCGGTGGTATCAGACAGAACGATACGACTTGATGACAGTGAAGCAACCGCTGGAAGGCGAGTGGAGAATTCTGGCGGATATCGCCCCGGAAAGCCGCGTCACGGTGATCAGCAATCTCGGTTTGCGACTGCGCCCGCTGCCGATCAATGTCTTGCAGGGTACGGTTCTTACCGCGGAATTTGTGGTCACAGAAGGCGGTACAGTGATCACCGACCCGAAATTTCTGGCGCTTCTGTCCATGCGGGCGACTGTGAGCCGGCGTGTAGATGGCGCCGCCGATATGCCGGTCTGGCAAGTCGAGCTGCCCGCAGGCCCAATTCCAGAGCGGGGCATATTTTCCATCCGTCTGCCACCTTTTGAAGTCGCCGGGGATTATCGCCTCGACCTGGAAGCCAGCGGGCAAACGTTTCAGCGACGCATTTCGCACCCGTTGCAGGTAAGCCCCCCTTTCGGTCTTGAATCCAGCGAGTTCACGGACTCTCAAGGTCAGACCGGATTTCAGCTCAGGGTCGTTCCTTATCTAGCAGACTTCGCGCATGAACGGATTCAGGTAGTGGCATCCGTCATGGGGCCGGACAGACGTAAACTGATACGGCCTCTGCAATGGGACCCGCAAGGATTCTGGCGAGCTGCAATAACCCCGACTGCCAGCGGTGATCACCTGCTAACGGCGAAAGTCACCGGGCAGGACGCATCGGGCGAAGCCTTTCAGCATGATCTCGGTCCTCAGGTGCTTGGGCTCAATTCCGAGAGGCTATTCGCCGTGCCCGACGAAGAAAAGTCGCCCCTCGATCCGCCTCCCCCGGAAGTCGCGGCACCGCCAGCGCAGCCGGAAATAGCAGAGACGGAACCGGAGCCGTCGGCGCCGGATGAGGAAGGGCTTCGAGACTGGTTATGGGTAGTTATGATTATCGCTGGCAGTGGAATCATCCTGGGCACGAGTTATCTGTTTATCAAACGCCGTAAGGACAGTCCACCCGCTAAGGATTCTCCAGAAGTTACCGAATCACCGGCTCACGATGAATCCGCTGCGAAGATCGGTTCCGATCCCATGAAAATGGATTGGGACTTCGAGCCGAGGCTGGACGAGTTTGATATGGAAGAAGCCGCAGCTGCAGAGGCTGAGCCGAGCATGGAAGCAATGACGAGTGAACCTGCCAAGCCGGCTCCCGAACCAGATCCGTTGGCCATGGACCTCCCGCCGGACTCCGCAGATCAAGACGAAGTGTCAGCAATTCCCGCTGATAATGACTTCGAGATGGATGACATCGAAAGCGATATCGTCGCCTGGGCGACGGGTGACGCTTCGGCGGGAGAGAAGGAAGATTTTGCCGCGCAGATGCTGAAAGCCCAGGGGCTCGATCTGGAGGACGATGAGCTGGATGATGCCATTTCCCATCTCATTGATGAACTGGACGGAGAGCCTGACGACAATGACAATGACGCCCAAAACCGCGTACCGGACGATATTGATCCGCTGACGGGCTTGAAGAGAAGTTGAGCAGGCGTTTTAGCTGGATTTGCCTCAGAAAGGTTTTTTACCGCAGTAAATTCGGCCTTTCGAGTCAAATCCAGCCGATCACGCCCCGGATCTGCGAGGTTTCAGCCCGCAGATGCCGGAGTTCATTAAAAGAAGCTGGACATGGCGAAAGCGGTTTTCTGAAACATCAACTCCTGTGCCTGTTCCAGTTTCAGATTCGCCTTGTTTGCCGTGGTCACGATGCGAGTACGGTATTCTTTCTTGTTGGATACTTCAGAAACGGTCTGGCGCGCAGAGCCGGAGTCAGAGATTTTAGCGTCCAACTGGACATCCTTTCGGACGATGGCGCCGTGGGAGGTACGTTCTGTAATCTGGACGTCGCATACCAGCATGTAAGTGACATCCTTCACCAGAGCGCCACTGATCAGTTCGGCTGCACCTCCGACGATCCCGCCGGCGACTGCACCGCGTACCGGATACGAGTTATTGGCAACCGCACCCACGGCAGCACCGGCCACCACGGCGCCACCCATATAACCTTGACCCAGGGCAGCTTCAGCTGCGGACGGGCTGGTTTTCTCGAGATTCAGCACGTAGGCCACCAGGGAAAACTGGGCCGACTCAGGGTTGTCAACTACGCGGTAGCCATTGTCATTCAGGCCAAACTGCTCAATGACAAACTGTTTGAATGCCCGCCGATCGAATTCCATCACACCGCTTTTAACGTCCACGTAAACAGTGCGTCGTTCTTTCGCCACCGGATCAACGAATACTGCCGTGCTTGTGCGTGTCTGCACATCCAGATTCTTTTTGTTCAACGCAACCTGAGTTGCCGAACAGCCGCCAAATATTGATAGAGCGACGGTGAGCAGTACGGCTTTCCAGCCAGTGGAGCTGATGCTTGGGGCTTTCATGGTTTCATCCTTTATCGGAGGTATAGGTACAACAGCCATCGTCCTGGAGTAGACGATGAATCATTCGAAAAGCAGCAGGGTGATGAAGCGGACGATTGGTAACCTGGAATCCCTTCACCGGTTCACGCCGCACAAAGCGGCAATTTAAATTCTCACCAAACTCAGAACTACTGCCAGTACTGGCCGTAATAGCTGCGGTAATGGCGGCAGTTGCGATAACTGTTCCAGCCGTAGCTGTAAATATCTGCACATGTAAAACCGGGTTTCCAGCCTTTCGGCGCTTGAGTGGTTTCGGGTTTCAGATCCTTGGCCATCGCGCTCTTGATGAAGGCATCAATCTTGGCCTCGTCTTCGACCGAAAATGGCTTTTCCATCACCTCTTTATTAAGGCTCTGCTGCATGGCCCTGAGTTCTTCATCAGTCTGAGCCTGCAGTTGGGTGGAAACAGCGGTGAGCGTGGCAAATACGGAAATGAGAAAAGTTTTCAAAGTAGTATCTCTCCCTTGAACCAAATAAATTCCCCATGGCGAGGCGACCTGCAATTGCTCCGCTGACTTCCGGCAGTCACATGGGTGTATCCCGGTTGGGCGGCAATTTTGCCACAGGAGCTGCCCATTGGGAAAGCGGCCCGGTGGAAATTAACGACATGCTTAACGATTCGGGAACCCGCACTGGTTTTGGATTGTGTATGTTTCATTGCTTCTATCATGAAATGTGCTGCCGGGACGTCAATATCATCAGACAGCCGCTGCATGCCTGAAATGCTTCTGTAAGTGGAGGTTGTGTCCGGGAATTTTTTCACTAAGTTTAATTCGCGTGTCGGGGTTCACTTTCAGGCATTTTCCTGAACTGCGAATCTTCCAAAAGCGGACTTCTTCGCGATTTTTCCCTGCAAATTCTGCCATAGAATAATGAAAGCGTTTTCCGGGTTGATGCCAATCACTCTTTTTTGGTGATGCGCATCACAAAAATAAACCGGCAGACCGCCTTCACATTTTTTACTTGATCGGGGCTCGGTCGATTTGCTGTTAGCTATGGCATTTAAGACTAATAGAGTGGTGCAGCGGCAACTATATTTAATACAGAAGTAACCAATGCAGGATATTACCGTGAAAAGCCGTATTACCATTACATTCCTTGCAGTCTTGACTCTCGCTGGCTGCAATTCCGAACAATCTGCAGCGCCCGCTTCAGAGGCCGCCGGGATTTCGACTAATTTGAATATCGGTCAAGAACCGCAGCAGCCGGTAGCGATTCCGCCTGCCACAGGCAATATTATTGATGAACTGATTTCCGCTATAGAGCACGTCGACGAGCTGCCGCACGAAGAAATAGCAACATCCGCCCCGGAAACAGAACAGGCCGACGCGCCGGATTTGACAAACGAGGATGACTGGGTTGAGCCCGAAGTCGGATCCTGGTCGGTTGAAATATCCGGAGCGGTTGATCCAGTTCCAGAGACCTGTGAGTCAATCCTGGAGAGACTTGAGATCTGATCTAAAGCGATCACGGTAAGGTCAGGAGTGGCGTTACCGTGATGCTTGCGCCTGTTCGACGGTGCGGGTTCGCGATGTCGCAGCTCGATCATTGCCCTCGCCTTGAGGTTGCCGGCCGCACTCGGCCGAGACGGTGTAGGGAAAGGATCAGCGCGAAGTAATTCTGCGCAGCCGGCTCCGCAGACTGGTGTTGACATGACTTCCGGTGTAGCGTCCTTTATTGACATGTCGAATACGGTAGACGCCCGGCAGGTCGATGGGTACTCCCTGCGTGCGCAACAGCCACCGGAATGCGCGGTCTTCATAGGCTTTGCACCAAACGTCCGAGGGCTTTTGATACAAAGCCAGATCGGCGCAGTAACCGCATGCACGTGCGACATCGCCATGGGTTATTTGAAGCGGCCCGGTAGCCCGGCTTTTTTTTAGCAGAGAAAAGTGTTGCGGATTAATATCCACTATCTGTGCGGTTGCGCCTTTCTTGAGCATCGGATCCGACTCCGGCAACAGGGATGTTACCTTTTCATACTGCGGATAAACCAGCGTGTCCTTCCGGCCTTGCAGCCGGTGCGCCAATTCGTCCAGGCAGTTCTCCCGAAACAGCAAATCACAATCGGTAAACCAGATCCAGTCTGCCGTGGTCTGCTGTGCTGCCATATTTCGTCCGATGCCCCGCCGGAAAAGCTGGCTTTTAGGTAGCGACCGCCAGTTCCACTTGATCGAGGGCAGTTCCATCTGTCCAAAAAAATCGAGGAGCTCGCGGGTTTTAACATCTTCATCACTGTAAAAGACGGTCATGGTAATATCCGCCCGCCGGGGGGGGAAGTTCACCAGGGAACTCAACTGGTACGCGAGAAAGTGGGAGTAATTCCAGCAATGGCTAACGATCTCGATATTGAGCCGACCGGTTTTCGCATGGCGCTCTTTTGGCGGGGGGAGATTGTTCATAAACCACCGAGCCGGTACTGCCCCCCCTGCGGCAAAACGCAAAAATAAACCGACCAGAGGGTCGCTCCAGTGAGATTGAGAGGGTAAATTCATGCGCGACTCCGGTAGCGTTTGCAAGGCGATATTATGCGGTGACTGTCAGACGAAGTCGACTTTCAATAACTGACTGGACGCCCCGAACATGAACAATCGACAAGTCAGCAAGGGGGATCGTCATTATCTGTTTAATGACGACTCGGGACTTTGGGACGAAACGTTGTTTGACGGCACGGCGGAGGCAGGTGGTGATCGGGACAACCGCCGGGGGCGTGGAAGCGTTTCTTTTTTTTGTTGCAACGGGGTGTCTCTTGTTAGAAAGCAATACCGTCGCGGAGGACTGTTCGGACGCATAATCAAAAAAAGTTATTTTTATACCAGCCTGGAAAATACCAGAATGTGGCAGGAGTTCTATCTGCTGCGGTTTATGGAATCTGTTGATTTACCTGTTCCACGTATCATCGCGGCCAACTGTGAGCGGCGGCTTTTATTGAGCTACCGCGGACAGTTGGTGACTGAAGAAATTCCTCAGAGTGTTACCCTGGCCCAACACCTGGAAGCGCACCCGTTGACTTCGACACAGTGGCGCGAGGTCGGCATAACCATTCGGAAATTTCACGACCTGTCGATTTATCATGCGGACCTCAATGCAAATAATATTCTGATCGATGCAAACAGTCGTGTCTGGTTGATCGACTTCGATAAAAGTCGCGTGCGTGAGCAGCGAGCGAAACAGTGGAAACGCGATAATCTGAACCGATTTTTGCGATCACTCAAAAAATTAAGAACAAACACGATAATTTTTAATTTTAACGACAGCGACTGGGAAAATTTCGTGCGCGGTTACGAAGGAAGCTTGTCAGAGCCTTTCTAATTGTTTTTGCAGCAGCTCCTGCAGTCGGGCGTGATACTGCTCAAGAATGCCGTGGCAAGATCGAATCGCTGCAAGGGCGTTGGCTCCGAGTTCCTGTTGTCGCGCGGGTGACTGCAGAAGCTGATCGAGCGCTCTGAAAAGTTCTGTTGCCGATTCGGCTTCAATAACTGCATCATGGCTCCTCAGGAGTTGCATTTCATCGCGGAAATTATCGGTATGCGGGCCTGTCAGAGTGGGTTTTCCATAAATTGCAGGTTCCAGCACGTTGTGTCCGCCGAGAGCAACCAGAGAGCCACCTACAAATACTGCTTTAGCCTGGCCGGCAAGCAGCGCATTGATTTCACCGACAGTATCTACGAGGTAGATATCCGTCGCTTCCGTCACGGCTTCGTTCGAGCTTCGTACACTGATATCCAGCTCGAGGCTGGTCAGCTCGCGGTGAATTTCTGCGCTGCGCTGTGGGTGCCTGGGTGCAATCGCAAGGAGCAGATCACTACGTCCCGTCTGCTGCCGGAGCTCCCGCAACATGCCACCCAGAATCTTTTCTTCGCCGGCGTGAGTTGAAATAGCGAGCAGGTATTCTCGATGATTTAATTCGGGCAGTGGAGCAGCGGATTTTTGCAGGGCCGCGGAAAACTTGATATTGCCTAGAACAGTGACTCGATCCGGTTTGGCCCCAAGGTTGATGTAATGATCCGCATCGGCTTGGGAGCGGGCCAAAAATGCCGTTACGCCAGGCAGGGTCTGCCGGTAGAGGGCTTTGATAAACCTGTTTGAGTTTATAGTCTTGGGACTCAAGCGGGCATTGACAATGACGACAGGAACCTGTTGCTGAAAACAGTGGTGATAGAGATTCGGCCATATTTCCGTTTCTACCACAAAGAGCGCCACCGGCTGAATGGAACTTACCAGCCGTCGTGCCGCTGCTGGAAAATCCGTAGTGAAGTAATAATGTTGTACGCTACTGCCGAAAACACGTTGAACTATACGGGCGGCTTCCGGTGTATTGGTCGTGATGACCTGGCGCAGCTGCGGATTGGTCGCGCCCAGAGACCGTACCAGGGAGATGATGGAATTGGTCTCCCCTACGGATGCGGCGTGAAACCAGATGGCCGGCTGATCGTGAGTCTTCGCCGTGCGGGCGAAGAGACCAAGCCGTTGCAGTACAAACCGCCGGTCACCGCCTCGTCGCTTTTTCTGCATGAGTGTGTAGGCGATCAGAAGCGGGCTGAGAAGTATCAGTAGCAGGCTATATATGGACCGCATGAAATTTCCTTTGAAGGCGGGCCGGTGCGGAGATCGGGAACTCTAATGCAAAACAGCCTGAAAGGACAACTGATCCCATCCATGATCGGCAGACTGGAGGCTTCGAAAGATGAGTCGGGCTGGGGAGTAAGTTGCGGAGAGGTTAATTCGCCACGACCCGTCACGGGTCGTTAGCGGAGGAGGAAAAACGCCATCAGAAGTTACTCGCAAAGGCTGGCTGTGTCGGCGCTGCAAGGAAATGTCGGCCAACCGGATTATTGAGCATTCGGGTTTGATATTCGATGCCAGTCTCCTTGCGCGCACGCAGGCCACTGTGCGCCTGCTTTTCCCGTGCTTCCAGTGCCGATCCGGATACCAGGACGGGCGATGAGATTGCGGTCGCGTGATGAAATGTTGATGGCGACACCGCTGCAGGGGCCACGGGGGCGGTCAGTTTTGCCGTCGGATTGAGATATTTGCGTTTCTGCTCTTTAATGTAAAGGGTCGGGTTGATCGAAAAGGCGATGAATTCACCGACCGCGAACGTCAGGAATTTCTTTCTCTGGAAAATTGCCCAGGAACTGACTCCCATGTTTTTCTGCGCAAAGCTGGTAGCATAACGCTGTTCCAGTGTGGGAATGTCGAGGGTGCGCAGATCACGTTGCTCTTCCGGCGTCAGTAGGCCGATGATGTCGGTGGTAATTCGAAACCACTCCTTTTTTTGCGACTGATCGAAGATTCCAGTTCTGGTTGCTCTGTTCATGAAGCGAAGAAATTTTTCCATAGAGAAAATATTGCTCTGCATTAGAGAATCCCTCAGCGAGTGCCTGACAATAAAAATTTAGATCTTTCATTGGTATTTGCAATTATTTGGCCATATTTATTTCGAATCAAAACTCCGGCGGACACAGCGGTAGAGTGAACACGTAAGCGAGCACGACATTCGAGAGGTTTGAGAAAAGGCGCGGCGCTCGGCTCGCCTTCGTTGCAGGACTTGGCAGGCGATTTGTAAAGTTGACATTTGGTGAGCGGAAGACGCGGAAAAAGCAGAAATGATCGTAGATGGGCGTTAATTATGTTTTGCGATAAAGGGAGTAGGTTTGATTTCTCGAGTCTGCTTAGGCACTCAGGTAAGCGCGGTAACGGGAACAAAGCGATATGAATGGGCTGAGAGAAGTGGAATGAGGGCGTTACCACCTTGACTGATAGTTGGTTGAGCTAGGGAACCTCTAATCAAGTCCGGACAGCGTCTGCGCGAGCCAAAAAGTTCAGTCTATTCGGACTTAATCAGAGGTTCCCAAGATTTCTGGCACGGCGAATGCTTAGGTTAAATCAGGCGGCGGTTGTCTGGTTGATCGCGCTAATAATGTAAAAACCTTTGGAGGATGAGTCATGCTTAGTTGGGCTTTAACATTTTTGATCATAGGGTTGGTTGCAGCTGTTTTCGGATTTTCCGGTATTGCCGGTGCCGCTACAAATATTGCGTGGATACTCTTCGTGGTAGGTATTGTGTTGGCCATCGTGTTTGCTGTCATGGGCCGCAGGCCGCGGATCTAGATGAGTGTACCCTGAACGCTGTCGATTTCTCGGCAGCGTTTATCCTGCTTTTCACTAATCCCCTTCTGGACCAAAGAGCATTTCCGAAATTTCTGAACTTTTTGAGTCTGCTATTTCCTCTCTGGTCAGGCCACTTAATTCATGTGGAAAAATCAGCCACTGGTCTGTGGTTCGCAAGAAATAATCCGGCTCGATTTTACTGGTGTTCCGCCGCGGCTTGTACCAAGGGCAGGCGACCTTGATCGTGCTCGGACAGTTTGAGCCTGCTTTACTCCGAATTTCTTCAATGACGGCCATAACGGATCGGCCTGAATCGAAGACGTCATCCACAATAAGCAGTGTGCGATCACGGGTAACGTGATCCAGGACATAATTCAGGCCAAATACCTTGACTTGCTTGTCCTGTTTGTCGATTCCATAGTAGGACGCGGTGCGGATGGCGATATGGTCGGTCACAATGCCTTTAAAATCCAGGTATTCCTGTACGGCGATTCCAACGGGCGACCCGCCTCGCCAGATTCCGATAATGAAATCGGGCCGGAAGCCGCTCCTGTAGATCTGTTCTGCCAGGTGGAATGAGTCCAGGAGCAGATCATTGGCGGATATAAAGTGCTTTTGCATGGAAACGCTCGGTAATTCGGCCAAAGGGTGTGAGAGAGCGGAGTATATAGCGAACAGGTTTCAGTATGGTCTTCACAGTTGAATCAATCGCCAGGGTGTCGCCGCGCCGGAATTGCCCGGCGCCACGATGATTGGAAGCGACGGTTGAATCCGCTACAGTAACGCGCCAATCAATCTGTGAGTCACTATCTATCCATGAACAATCCGATTCTAACCTGGCCCCGGGCCTACGGAGATCCTTTTATCGACGGGGATGTCCGCAGCAATCCAGATGATTTTGTAGTCGTCGAGAATCTGGGTTTCGAACCCGAAGGTGATGGGGAGCATCTCTTTGTCTATTTGCAGAAAACCGGTGTAAATACGGATTGGGTAGTGGAGCGGCTAGCCGGCTTTGCAGGCGTGCATCGTAGTGATGTCGGATTTTGTGGCCTTAAAGACCGTCACGCAGTGACGACGCAATGGTTCAGTATTTACCAGCCGCGACCTGTAGATCTCGACTGGACAGCGTTCGCAGCGCAACTTCCGGCGGTAGAGTTGATGACCGTGACGCGAGGACGTCGCAAGTTGAGGCGAGGCCAGCATATGTCCAACCGTTTCAGCATCACTCTGCGCTCGTTAAGTGGCGTTGACGATGTGAGGTTGCAGGCGTTACTTCACCGAATTGCTGCAGATGGCGTCCCCAATTACTTCGGAGAACAGCGATTCGGACGCGACGGCGGGAATCTGAACAAGGCAGAAGAATGGTTTGTGCGGGGCAGGCCGGTGCGTCAGCGCCACGAAAAGTCGCTGGTCATGTCAGCCGCGCGCTCCTATCTGTTCAACAAAGTGCTCGCCCTGCGCGTCAGCTTGAACAACTGGTTTTCCGTAGTTCCGGGCGATGTGGTTGAGCAGGGAAAGCCGGCGCTGCCCATGTGGGGAAGGGGGCGCTCAGCAACCGAATCCCTGGCCAGGCAAATTGAAGACGAAGCGCTGGAAGGCTTGCAGGCGTGGCAATTTGGTCTGGAGCATTGTGGCCTGCAGCAGGAGCGCCGGGCGGCGATAGCCCGGCCGGAAAACCTGGTCTGGGAACTGGGTGAAAATCAGTTGAAGCTGCAGTTCGAACTTCCCCCCGGACAGTATGCAACCGCGGTGTTACGGGAACTGGGCAACTGGCAAAATCGGGCGCAGAGTCAGTAAGGTAGAACCGTCAAATGTTGTACTATACGGCCACGCTGACCGCACTATAGGTAGAATCGTGAACGAAAGTCGAACTAAGATCGAGGGCATCGGCATGACCTCGAGGCGCACGCGCGAGCGTCTGATGAAGCGCCTTGAAGAAAAAGGAATACAGAACAGGAAGGTTCTCGATGTGATGGCATCAACACCGCGCCATCTTTTTATCGAGGAGGCTTTTGCTCACCGCGCGTATGAAGATATAGCGTTACCCATCGGGCACGGACAAACCATTTCACAGCCGTATATCGTCGCGCGGATGACCGAGCTGCTCTTTGAGGCGAATCGACCGGTAAAAAAAGTGCTCGAGATAGGTTCCGGTTCCGGTTATCAGTCGGCGATTCTGGCGCAACTTGTGGACACTGTGTGCGGCGTTGAACGGATCAAGCCGCTCGTAGAAATTGCTCGACAGCGCTTGCGCCAGCTGAAGCTTTACAACGTCCAGTTAAAACATGCAAACGGCGGCACGGGATGGGTAGAAAAGAGTCCGTACGATGCCATCCTGGCAGCGGCGGCGCCCAGTACTGTTCCTCAGGATCTTTTGGATCAGCTGGCGCCCGGTGGTGTACTTGTCATTCCGGTGGGGAATGAAATTGAGCAACACCTCGAAATTATCACCCGTGACGGTAACCAGTTTGCGCGCCGTCGTATCGCCCCCGTCAGATTTGTCCCCTTTCTTCCTGGAGTCAGCCATTAATGCAGTATCCGATCCGTTTTTTCAGAGATTACATAGTGGTGTTTGTAAAAGGCATGGCCATGGGCGCGGCGGATGTGGTGCCTGGCGTGTCCGGCGGGACGGTGGCTTTTATCACCGGGATATACGACGAACTATTGCACTCTCTGAGTCAGCTGACGCCGAAGGCGTTGCTGGTATGGAAACGGGAAGGACTCGCCAGGGCCTGGAAGCACATTAATGGCAACTTTCTGTTAGCGCTCTTTTGCGGTATTGCGCTCAGCGTTTTTACCCTGGCTCAGCTGATTACGATGGTGCTGGAAAAATATCCGGTTCTCGTCTGGTCATTTTTTCTCGGATTGATATTGGCATCGATCTGGTTTTTTGCGAAGCAACAAAAAGAGTGGCGCTGGCAGGAGTGGCTGGCGTGTGCGTGCGGGATTGCCTTGCTTTACGGCATTTCCGTGGCAACTCCGCCGCAGCTTCCTCCTCATCCTCTGATTCTTTTCGGCGGCGGGTTTTTTGCCATCTGTGCCATGATTTTGCCCGGCATATCGGGGAGTTTTATCCTCCTGCTGGTGGGGCTCTACCCGGTGATATTGAAAGCAGTAACAGATATCGACGTGGTTGCACTGGCATTTTTCATGACCGGGTGTGTTGCTGGTCTGCTTGCATTCTCACGGTTCCTGTCCTGGCTGCTGGAAACCCACCATAAATTGACGCTTGCCGTGCTGATTGGACTCCTGGTGGGGTCGCTTGGCGTGATCTGGCCTTGGAAAGTAACTATAAAAAGCATGGTTGACGAGCATGGAGAGGTCATACCTTTGGTTCAGGAGAATGTGTTGCCCCCGACTTTCGCCGCGGTGACGGGCCAGGATGCTCTGCTCGCAGCGTCCATCGGCTGCATTTTTGCGGGAATAGTCGTAGTCCTTTTGACTGAGTTTATTTCTGTCTATATGAGCCGTGAGCATGCCTCTAGAGTTGCGACTATTGGTCTAAAGAATGAATAAGACTTCGGATTTTGGGTGTGGATGCCACTATTTGTAATCAAAGTATTAGATTTTATTTTAATAAATTGGTCATTTATATCGCCATTCGTTATAAAAGGTTGTCCCGAAAAGTACGGACAGGTCTGGATATCCATTCAGGGTCATCATCGGGATTGCTGTGGTCGGCGAAGAGGCTGTTTAAAAAAATAATCTTTTTACCATTGATTTGCGCTTGCAGCGGCAGTCCGGTAAGGGCGCCTATTGAGGATGCTTCCCCCATCCCGACGCGCCGCATCCAGCAGCACGTGGTGGGCCCCGGAGAAACTCTTTACAGCATCGCCTGGCGCTATGACATGGACTTTCGGATGCTTGGACAAATCAATAACTTAAGCGATAGCCATCATATTCATCCCGGTCAGGTTTTAGTGCTCGATGCGCGTTTGGCGCCACCGCCCCGGCGCGCCGCCGAGAATAAGACCGTCGCTTCCAGGTCGCTCTCCACACCCCGCAAGACGCCCGTCACAAAACCTGTTTTGACCTCGCCCCGTTTAAAGGAACAAGCACAACCTCCTGCCAAGTCAACATCTGTTGTTGCGGCAGATAACCGGGTGCAGTGGAGGTGGCCGGTAAACGGAGGAGTGATTTCCAATTTCAGCGCCAACGGAGGACTTAATAAAGGGATTGATATTCGCGGAGAATTAGGAGAGCCTGTCATCGCAGCCAGTGATGGAATAGTGGTCTACGCGGGCAGTGGCCTCCGTGGATATGGCAAGTTGCTTATCATCAAACACAATGACAAGTATCTGAGTGCCTACGCGTATAACCGGGAACTGTATGCAAAAGAAGGTCAGCAGGTGAAAGCCGGTGAAAAGATTGCGGAAGTAGGCTCTTATGGATCTGAAAGTCCGAGACTGCATTTCGAAATCAGGTACGACGGCAAGCCGGTGAATCCGCTGCAGTACCTTCCAAAACAATAATAATGTCAGGTTTTTTCAAATCATTGTTCGAGCAAGTACAAAGTTGTGTGCGTCTCAGTAGCATGATTGGGGAACGCAAGTGCTTTGTACGGTCAATACCGGGAGAGTTTGTTTTAACAGACCGACCTGTCTTGGTGGACAGTTCGAAGCGCGACCCGGTTGTGGTCAAAAAAAATTAAAAGATTTGGGATTGTTGCCGAAAACCAGTCCAACAGGTAGCAGTCACCGTCTGCGGCCGAATCTCTTTTCACAAAGAGTTTGGCAGATCCAAAGGCTGCTTGTAGCGGAAACTGACGGTTCCGGTTCAAGCAGGCGTGGTGGTTCAAGGACAGAAAGAACGCCAGATGATTCTGGCCATAAATCGGGTTCTTGTTGTTACGTCATTGCAGTATGCGTAAAGAGCTAAAATTAAAAATCTATAGGTCCGAGGATTAACACATGGCAGCTCAACAAATTGATTTGGACAGATTCAAAAGCAATGACGAAGACGCCGCGTATTTGGTCGATTTTAGTGCTGAAGAAGAAATGGATTTATCCGATGACGACGCAGAGCTGTTGAAAAGTGGTGCTACAGAAGAGGTTTATCAGAAGAATCTGGATGCAACACAACTTTATCTGAACGAGATCGGTTTTTCTCCGCTGCTCAGTGCCGAAGAAGAGGTTTTCTTTGCGCGTAAAGCGCTTCGGGGTGATGAAGCAGCCCGCAAGCGGATGATCGAAAGTAACCTTCGACTGGTTGTCAAAATCTCCCGACGATATGTAAACCGGGGCCTTGCACTTCTTGATCTTATCGAAGAAGGAAATCTGGGATTGATCCGCGCGGTCGAGAAATTCGATCCGGAGCGTGGCTTCAGATTTTCCACTTATGCAACCTGGTGGATTCGCCAGACGATTGAACGGGCCATCATGAATCAGACCCGCACAATCCGGCTGCCCATTCATGTCGTGAAGGAGCTAAACGTTTATTTGCGAGCCGCTCGGGAGCTGTCGCAGAAGCTTGACCACGAGCCGTCAGCGGATGACATCGCCCGACTCCTGGACAAACCGGTCGCTGATGTGGAAAAGATGCTCAGCCTGAACGAACGGGTGACCTCTATGGACACACCGATCGGGCCGACGTCAGATAAAACGCTGGTGGATACCGTTCCTGATCATCAGGTATCGGATCCGGTCAGTATTCTGCAGGATAGTGATCTGTGTATCAGCCTTGATCAGTGGCTGGACGAACTGAGCGAGAAACAGCGGGAGGTTGTCGCACGGAGATTTGGTCTGCGCGGACACGAATCCAGTACGCTGGAAGAGGTGGGACGCGAGATTGGACTGACGCGCGAACGCGTGCGACAGATTCAGGTGGAAGCCCTGCGCAGGTTGCGGGATATTCTTGAAAAGCAGGGTCTCAGCGCAGAATCGCTGTTCGGGGTTTTTTGATCCGGATACCGGCGTTGCAACAAGATCAGGCCACTGGTGTCCGCAAGATTGCGCTCCCGTGGCCTGTCCATCTGCCGTAACACCGTTCACCCGCGCATCAGTTTTTACCGTCCTTCGCTGGAATGCAGACACTCAGCGCTGAAGATACTGCAGTTTACCTTCCACACCATCCCATTCTTCCGCGTCTTCAGGAGATTCTTTCTTCTGGGTAATGTTTGGCCAGACTTCTGCCAGCTCGGCATTGAGTTCCAGAAATACCTCTTGGCCTTCAGGCAGTTCATCTTCCGAGAAAATGGCGTCCACGGGGCATTCGGGTTCGCACAGAGCGCAGTCAATGCATTCGTCGGGATGGATTACGAGAAAGTTGGGGCCTTCATAGAAACAGTCTACCGGGCACACTTCAACGCAATCGGTATGTTTGCATTTGATGCAGTTTTCGCCCACTACAAATGTCATTGGGAATAACCTCGTCTGGTAATTGATAGCGTCAGGGTGCGGCATTCTAACAGGAGTGCCACGATTTTGAACCCTGCATGGCCAACGCAAGGAGCCTCTGATTGACGCTCGCCACATGATGGTAGCAAGCCCGTGGAATTTCTCTATACGCCTTTTATCGACAATGTATATCAGCTTTACCGGATCAAGGCGGTCAGTTCATACAGGGTCTGCAACGCCTCGAGCGGTGTCATACGTTCGGGGGAAAGCGCTTTCAGTTTTTCCTCCACTTCACTGAGGGCTGAGCCGGTAAACAGGTCGGTCTGGGGGTCTTTTTTCTGGCGGTTAACGGACCTGGCTACGACGGGCACCGGACTCAATGATTGCGGACTTGCCTGCACCGCCGAATTTTCCAGCTGCAGCAATTGTTGCCTTGCGGACTTCAAGACCGTCTCGGGAATACCGGCGAGTTTGGCAACCTGCAAACCGAAGCTGCGGCTGGCAGGGCCATTCTGAATATTGTGAAGAAACACGATGTGGTCCTGGTGCTCCGTGGCATCCAGATGGACATTGGCCACGGTCGCGACGGTTTCCGGCAGACGGGTGATTTCAAAGTAGTGCGTGGCAAAAAGTGTAAATGCCCGGATTCGCGAAGCCAGATGCTCCGCGCATGCCCAAGCCAGTGCCAGCCCGTCATAGGTGCTCGTGCCGCGACCGACTTCATCCATCAGTACCAGGCTTTGCGCGGTGGCATTATGGAGAATATTGGCGGTCTCGCTCATTTCCACCATAAATGTCGAACGACCGCCCGCGAGATCATCGGACGAACCGATGCGGGTAAAAATGCGGTCGACCGGCCTCAGGACACAGCGGTTTGCGGGTACGTAGCTGCCTATCTGAGCCAGTAACACAATAAGCGCCGTCTGCCGCATGTAAGTCGACTTGCCCCCCATGTTGGGGCCTGTGATGATCAGCATCCGCTGCTCCGTATCGAGCAGAAGATCGTTCGGCACAAAAGGGCTGGGCAGCACTTGTTCGACCACCAGATGGCGCCCGGCTTCAATATCGATGACGGCGCTGTCCACCAGCTGTGGGCGCGCCAGGTTCAGGGTGTCGGCGCGTTCGGCCAGCGTCGTCAGTACATCCAGTTCGCTGATG
This sequence comes from uncultured Cellvibrionaceae bacterium, assembly GCA_964641175.1. Classification (GTDB taxonomy): domain Bacteria; phylum Pseudomonadota; class Gammaproteobacteria; order Pseudomonadales; family Cellvibrionaceae; genus CAYNST01. The sequence continues at coordinate 22,753 of CAZXLJ010000005.1, read as the reverse complement.
GCCGCTGCCGAAACCTGCAAGGCGGTCAGATCTTCGTTGATGCGGTCAAGCAGCTCTTCGTAGAGGCCTTTTTCCCGGGCCAGTGCCCGACTCCGCGCCGAAAGAGCTTTATCTTCAAATGCTTTCAACTCGGGCATGATAAAACGCTCGGCATTTTTGAGCGTCTGCCGGCGGATATAATCGGCGGGCGCCTGCCCGGACTGACCTCGACTGATTTCGATGTAGTAGCCGTGGACCCGGTTGTAGCCAACTTTGAGGGTGGAAATGCCGGTGCGCTCGCGTTCCTTTTGTTCCAGATTGACGAGGTAGGCACCGGCATTGCTGCTCAGATTGCGCAGTTCATCGAGTTCCGGGTCATAGCCTTCCGCAATGACGCCGCCATCGCGAATCACGACGGGGGGATTTTCCACAATCGCGCGCCGCAACAGTTCCACAAGAGCGGGGAACTGCCCCGCCTGGCGGGTCAGATCTCCAATGCGGGCGCAATTGATGTTCGCAAGGCATACATGCAATTCCGGCAACGCGGCCAGCGAAGTCGCCAGGCGCGCCAGATCCCGGGGGCGCGCGGAACGCAGCGCGACCCTCCCCAGAATGCGTTCGAGATCGCCGATATGCTTGAGAATCCGCCGGCAACTTTCAAAACCGTAATCCTTGAGAGCCGCGGCGATGGCGTCCTGACGTTCAGTCAATACGAGGTGATCCCGCAGGGGCCGGTGCAGCCAGCGCCGCAAGAGGCGTCGGCCCATGGCGGTCGTGGTGGTATCGAGTACGGAAAAGAGCGTGTTGTCCTCACCCCCGGCCAGATTCAGATCGAGTTCCAGATTCCGGCGGGTCGAGCAATCCATTGCGACCGTCTGCTCAAGGTGTTCGACCACCGGTGCCTGCAGATGATTCAGGGCAGCGCGCTGGGTTTCCATGGCGTATAGATACAGGCAAGCCGCCGCGGCTATGCCCGCTGTCATGTGCTCGCAGCCGAAGCCGAGGAGATCGCGGGTACCAAAATGGGCTTTCAGGGATCGCAAGCCTGTATCGCAGTCGAACTCCCAGTCCGGCCGCAAGCGCAGACCCTTGTACTGGTTCAGAAACGGCAAGCTGAGGTGCTGAGGTGCGAGCAGCTCGGCCGGGCGCAGCCGCTCCAGCTCCCCAGCCAGCGCCACATCGTCCTGGACCTCGAGCAGTACCAGTCGGCCGCTGCCCATATCGAGGCTGGCAACGCCGTAACAGTCCGACGTGCGGGCCACCGCCACCAGCAGATTGTCGCGGGCGGCATCCAGCAGAGCTTCGTCGCTCACTGTACCCGGGGTGAGAATCCGTACGACCTGGCGCTCCACCGGCCCCTTGGAGGTCGCCGGGTCGCCGATCTGCTCGCAGATGGCCACCGATACGCCCTGACGGACGAGCTTCGACAGATAACCTTCCGCTGCGTGATAGGGCACACCTGCCATTGGAATGGGTTGACCGTTGGATTTTCCGCGTGCTGTCAGGGTGACATCGAGAAGTTTTGCTGCACGTTTGGCATCTTCGAAAAACAACTCGTAGAAATCCCCCATTCGATAAAAGACCAGCTCGTCAGGGTGTCGGGCTTTGATGCGCAGGTATTGCTGCATCATTGGAGTGTGCTGTTCGTCACTGGCGGTGGCGGGCGTGAGAGTTGCTGTCATGGCGTGTCAATTCTTTGCGGCAGCGGCTGAGAGGCGCGCAGTTTAGCTTTTAACGACCGCTCTGCCCAGTAACCAGGCCGGTATACTGGCGGTGCATTGCAGTGGCGCGCCGGACGGGGGTGATCGGGCGGTCGTCGATCTGTCCAATTCTGTTTTGATCTTCTAAACTTTGAATCTGTCAGGCCCTGGGAAGACACAATAATTCACACGGCGGAAGTCCAAAAAAGCGAGTTTCTATGGAAATAAGTCAGGCGGCATCGGCGAGTCCGGTGTTTTTCGATCTGTTCGCGAGGGTGGTGGCCAGCCTGCCGGATTCTCCGGCGATTTCTTTCGATTCCAGCCGAACAACTTATGGCGAGCTTTGGAAGCAGGTCAACCGCCTGGCCAAAGGTCTGGAAGCCGCTGGTGTGGGGCCGGGCTCAAAGGTCGCGGTGGGTGTCCCGCGCAACGAGATGCTGGTGCCGCTTTTGATTGCCATCTGGGCAAGACGGGCGGCCTATGTTCCAGTGGATCCGGAATATCCGGTCAGTCGGCAGTCCTATATCCTGCACAATTCAGGTGCTGCACTGCTGGTCAGTGACAAACCTGATGCGGATCTGCAGTTTTCGGGGCTTACCATTGAATTGCGTAACTTGCTGGTCGGGTCGGAGGAGGTCGCCGTCCCGGCCCGAACGGACGCCCGGGATGCTGCCGCTGATGTCGCTTACCTCATTTACACCTCCGGCTCGACGGGCAACCCCAAAGGCGTGGCGGTGACTCAGGGGAACGTGGTCAATTTTCTGCTTGGCATGGACGAGCGCCCGGGTCTTTCCGCCTCTGACCGGCTTCTCGCCGTCACGACCATTTCGTTTGATATTCATGTGCTGGAGCTGTTCCTGCCCCTCATACAGGGCGCCGAACTTATTCTTGCCAGCAGAGCCGAGGCCGCCTCGGCCATGGCGTTACGCGATCTGATCGGCCAGCACCGCGTGACGTTTCTGCAAGCCACCCCGTCGACCTGGCGCATGCTGCTTGCCGATGGCTGGGTCCCGCCGCAGCCGCTGAAAATCCTGGTGGGCGGCGAGGCGTTGCCACCTGACTTGTTGCCAGCGATGTTCGGCGCGGCTCGGGAGGTGTGGAACATGTACGGGCCCACAGAAACGACTGTCTGGTCCACCTGTCATCGGGTAATGCCCGGCGATCACGTGGCATACATCGGCACCCCGATTCGCAACACCCGGGTGGCGGTCGTCGATGAGCATCTGCAGCCAGTGCCTACCGGGACCGCAGGGGAACTGTTAATCGGTGGTGACGGCGTAACGAACGGCTACCATAACAATCGCGAACTGACGGACGAACGCTTTATCCGTCTGACTTCCCGGACGTCTGATGGCCTGTGGTACCGGACCGGGGACGCCGTGGTCCAGCTTGAAAGCGGGGTCCTGCAGTACATAAATCGCCTGGATAACCAGATCAAGATTCGCGGCTACCGGATCGAACCGCTGGACATCGAGCATTGTGTCCAGAAATTTGCCGGCATCAGTCAAGCCATTGTGGTTCCCGCCCGGTTCAGCGATCAGGATGCGCGGTTAGTGTGTTATTACCTCGGGCAGAAACAGCCGGCAAATATCCTCCAGGCACATTGCGTGCAAAACTTGCCTGGCCATATGGTGCCTCAGCATTTTGTGCACCTGCTCGAAACCCCGCTGACCGCCAATTTGAAAGTGGACCGGAAAAAACTGGCCGAAGACGCGCGCCGGCACATCGAAACCACGCAAGAAGAACGCGCAGTTTCCGGTGCCCGCGACGATCTTGATGTGAGTCTCATCCGCATCTTTGAAACGGCTCTGGGCGCGACGGGCATCGGCATCGATGACAATTTTTTCCAGATCGGCGGACACAGCCTGCTGGCTCTGCAAGTGGTACGAGAGATTCAGCTCACCACCGGTCTGCAATTGTCCGATACCATTCTGTTCGAGGCGCCGACCATCCGGGCATTGCGCGAGAAACTTTCCGGTAGCGCGCAGAAACTCGCGCTGGTGCTCAAGCTCAATAACACTTGTGAAGGCGAGCCGATTTTCTGCTTGTGCGGCATCGAAATCTATCAGCAGCTGGCGGAAATGTTCGAAGCCAAGCATCCGGTCTACAGTGTGGTGGCGAAAGAAGAAATTGCTTTTATCGAAGCGCAGAAAAAACATAAATCCCTCTCGTTCGATTTTGATGAGCTGGTGAAGGTGTATGTCGATGCAATCAAACGGCATAGCAATGGCTCTGCATTGTCACTCGTAGGTTTGTCGTTTGGTGGTCTCGTAGCGCTGGAAGCGGCCAGGATTTTAAAGTGCGAAGGCACACCGGTGTGCCGGGTGGTGCTGCTGGATTCCTACATGCATGGCAGCACGCGATTCTCGCCGGTGAAAGTGCTGATTGATACCGTGGACAAGTTCCGGACCTCGGGTTTCGTTGGCGCGGCCCTGGCTGCGTCGCGGCGGGTGAAGTCCAAACTGAGCGACAACCGGCGACTGGTTGCGCGAAAAATTAATCCGGAAGCGGAGAACCAGCGCGAAAAGGCATTCGATAAAGCCACTGAAAAATATCGGACAGCCAACCGTAAATATGATTTTGACGTGCTTCTGATCAAGGCTAGCGGGTCTGAATTCGGTTTCGGGCGTCTGCCAAAAAAAGACTATGGCCTGAGCCGGATTATCACCGGTAAGCTGACGATCAGCGAGGTGCCGGCGGTGCATACTTCAATGCTTAGAAGCACCGGCACTGTCAAACAAATACACCAGTTAATTGATCTGTACCCTGCCGGTGGAGCGAATTGAAAACATGACTAAAGCGGGAAGTAACGTCACTGTGAATGTTCACCGTGGTACGGCAGGTCTTGCGCAGATCTCGGATCGCTGGTTACGTCTGGCCGGGGCGGCCGGTGATCATTTTCTGCATTTCCCCGGCTGGTACCAGGCGGAGTTGCAGAACAGACCGCAGGATACCCTTATCCTTTTCGTCACCGTCAGTCGAGACGACGAGTTGCTGGCAGTGCTTCCTTTCGAGAAGCAGATCCTGAAAAAAGGCAGGCTGGAAGTGCCAATCCTGCAGCTGTTTTATCAAAATGAAATGGGCGTTGACGATATCCTGTCCCAGGTGGATCTGGCGCCGATGCTCGGTGCCATCAAAAAGGCGTTGCGCAAAAGCGCCGGATATTTCGCCCTGATCCGCTGGCAATGCGTACTGGCGTCTGGTCATGCCACGCGGTACTGCCATCTGGCTTCCCTGGTCAAAGTGACCCACGCATCCAAGTACCTTGCATTCGAACAGGGCTTCGACGCGTTCTGGGCTGGCTACAGCAGCAAGTTTCGCAAGACCCTGACCAAGAAAATCCGCAAGGCCGAAGAAGGTGGCGTGCTGCGATTGCGGTGTGTCACCAACGCGCAAGAACTGCCCGAGGCTTTTGATGTTTTTCTGGCGCTGGAGGATTCAGGCTGGAAAGGCGAGCGGGGGAGCAGTATACGCAAACAGCCGGTAAAGCTCGCTTATCATGAAACCCTGCTCGACGCCTACGGTCGGCTCGGAAAAATTCAGATCAACCTTTTATACCTCAACGATCAGCCGCTGGCGGCCCATTTTGGCATACGGATTGGCAAGCGGCTGTACCTGTTGAAAATAGGTTTTCGGGAAGATTTTGCTGCTGTGTCGCCGGGTTTTATCATTCTGTACAAGCTGATCGAGCAGATGTCCAGGGAGGGCGAGTTGACCAGTATCAGTTTTGTAACCGGCGTTGACTGGATTGACCGCTGGCATCCAGGGGTGGATCCCGCGGGGGTCGCCTATACCGACAATGGTGACTTTCACAGCAAAATCCTGATTGTTGCCATGCGCAAGTACATTCAACGCCGCGACGCCCGCAAAGTCGTTGCCGCGCCGGCACCGCCGGAGTCTGATGACGATGCGTAGAAACTATCCCGGCGCCCCGCAAACCACGCCGTCCTTTTTTCCATAGCAGTGAGCCTGATGAGTATTTCCCGGACTTTTTTGCATCGCCTCCTGATGATCCTGATCGGTGTACTCCTGCTGTTTGCAGGCACCGGCTGCAAAAAACCACAAAAGGAACCGGAGACGGTGGTCTGGGTAAACAAACCCGAAAAATTACCGCCTCACACCCTGCATCTTGAGCTGGCCAGCCGGCATATGGGGCACCCCGTCGGGATCACCATCAAATTACCCGCCGGGTACAAGCAGGAGACGCGCCGCTATCCGGTGATCTATTTTCTGCATGGAATGGGAGGTAATGAAATATCGGACGTGGCCGGTTTTACCGGCTTTGTCGAGTCTATCGTTGCAGCCCACAATCTGCCCGACCCGATTATTGTTTTCCCCAACGGGGGACTTTCCCAGTATCAGGGAAAAGTAGAGCCCATGATTATTGAAGAACTGATTCCCTACGTCGATAAACGTTACCGGACGGTGGACCGGCCGCAGGCGCGCATTTTGTCCGGGTTCTCAATGGGCGGTGCCGGGGCTATCCGCCTGCCCATCCGCCACCCCCACCTCTTTGGCGGTGCAGCCAGTTGGGCAGGTGGAATGTGGCACAAGGATTTCAAATTGCTGGAAGACGCAGCCAATCATGCCGAACGCCTCAAGAGCAACGGATTTTTCGCGCTCATGATTAATGGCGAATTTGACAGGCCAGACACTTTCGCGGTGCTCGAAAGCGTGTTTGCGGAAAATGGAGTCGGCCATGAAAGAATCGTGCTGCCGGAGCTGGATCATAATTTCGGTCTTTATCTTCAGCAGACCAGGGACCGCTATGGCGAGTTTCTGGTTAACCTGTGGGCCGGACAGGATTTCTGACTGGCAGTCGGGTACCCGGTCGCGGGCGAACACGGATATTTACTCGAGCGTATCGCCCACATGAATCTGGCGCGTGAGGTAAAGTTTGGCCTTAAGCTTGCCGAAGCGATGCACAACGCTCATATCCCTGATCAGCAAACCCTCGTTTTGATCTCCTGTAGCCACGACCAGCTGCACACCGGTCCGGTAGATCACCCTGCCCGGTGTATGGCACGGTTGATGGAAAATTATCGGCTGTGACTCAAGGATCTGCAGAACTTGCTGTTTGTGGCGGGTCGTACAGGGAGTCCAGGGGAAGCATCCGCGGATCTGGTTGTGGATCGCCTTCGCTGGTTGGGACCAGTCAATTCGACATTCCCGTGGGGTGATCTTGCGAAAATAACTCGCCAGCTGTTCGTCCTGGGGTTGGGCGGCAGCATGATTTCCAATATTGGCCAGCGCCGCGTTCACTGTCTGCATTGCAAGAAATCCCAGTTTCCGCGAGAGCGAGTCGCCATCGTCCTGGGGGGCGACCGGAATACTGGATTGCAACAGGATATCGCCAGCATCGATCGCGCTGGTCAGGTAGTGGAAAGTCACACCCGTCTGGGTCTCGCCAGCACGCAGCACGGAGCAGACCGGATTAAAGCCCCGGTGGCGCGGAAGCAGGGAAGGATGCACATTGATGCAGGCGACCCGGGGCAGGGCGATCGCTTCAGGTGAAAGAATTTCCCCCCAGCCGGCGACCAGCAGTAAATCCGGTGCCAGCGCCGCCATCTGTTGCGCAAATGCCGAGCTGTTGGCCCGGCACGGAGTGAGCGCATGCAGCTGATACTGCTCGATCTGTGCCTGAGTATCGGTAATAAAATGCCGCTTGAGCCGGGTTTGTACGCGCGCCTTTTTAAGGGATTCCCATGGCAGGACACCAATAATTTCATGCTCGGATGCGAGTAACCCCTGCAACACACCGCAAGCAAGTTCGCCGCTCCCCAGGAAGACTATGGTGTACATGGAAATTCCCGCATTTGGATCGGATAGTTGTTTGGCTGGCACCGCAAAGGATGCCAGCATAAACCTCCCGCCGACGCGACGGGTGCGACGATCGTGGTGCCGCCAAGCTACCGCTCAGACCAGAGGCTGATTCAATATTAGGCGACTGCGCAGAACTATGTGGTCCGCTTGTCGCGCTTCAATGTCGTATATGGCCCCTTCATTACTGCTTAACTGGCAGCTTGCCTCGATCAGGATCTCATCGTCACCCGTCAGATAGTCGGTCATGAACTCCACGGAACGAACTGCGCCAATATAAGCGGGTCGGCATTTGCCCAGACCGCTGGACAGCAGAGCAGCATGAATGGCCGCTGCCTGCGCGCCATACTCGATCAGCAGCAAGCTGTGCAGTTGCTGATTCTCGACGAGGGGGTTGTGCCGGCCGGCCGGTGCGCGGCTGCGGCAGTGGATCATCTGGCCGTCCCAGGTGAGAACCTCGTCAATCATGCACATGGACGCACCGTGGGGAATCATCTTGACCAGATCCGCAGATGTCAGTGGCAAGGAAAAACCTCGATGTTGAGGGCTGGACTGTGCTCGCCGGAAAGGACAATTTCTCCGGTCTTTTTACCCGCCAGCAACTCCAGCAGGGGCAACGCGCGGGCCGCCGGATTTTTCCCGCGCAAGGGTTCCAGTAGCGCATTCTCAGCCGCAGTGGACGGGCACGGCTGCATCCGGCGGACTTCCAGTGCAAACAAGGCGCCTGGCGACTGCTGCGGCGCCAACAGCAGCGCCAGTCCAAAATCTTCGCTCACCGGCCGTTTGCTCTGTAAAGGTTCCGGGGGCGCGATGTCGTAGACAGCCAGAATGGTGGGTATCTGCTCCACCGTACAAAGGTTGACGGCTTCCAGAAATCCGGCATAAAAACTGTCATCGAAGGCGGACAGGCTTGTAGACGGAGCGCGGCTGCCGGTCGCCAGACTCCAGTAGCCTGCGGCAGAGTTGTGGACCGAATTGTGAAATTGCGTGGGCGAAACCTGGCGTTCCGGCTGACACAGCGCAGTGCAGATCTGGTCAACAATGGGAAAATCGCCGCCGGAGGACGCGAACACGGCCGCACATTCAGCGACTGCGATGTCCCCCCGGGCGTTGTTCATCATGTCTTCACAGGCCCGGAAGGCCAGACGCACCATGCGGGTAGCGCGGCGCCGTTCGTTGGGAGGCAGCAACAGCGGAGCGTACTTGTCCAGTTCCCGGGGTTCGTATGGCTGCTCGCCCCTCAGCACCGCCTGACTGCGCTGCCAGCCGTCGAGCCCACGGGCCGCCAGACCGACAGCGTTGATCCAGATTTTCATGATGAGGCCCCCACGATCAGGCTGCAGTTGCTGCCGCCGAAGCCGAATGAATTGGTCAGCGCCCGTCGTAACGGTTGCTTGACAGGGGTCTGGGGCAGACGGATGGCCATCTGCGGGTCAAGGTTGCCCAGATGCAGATTTTCCGGGATGTATTGATGCTGGATGCCCAGCAGCGACAGACAGGTTTCCACGATTCCCGCTGCACCGAGTGTATGACCGGTCCAGCCCTTGGTGGAGCTGGCCCAGACCGCGTTGCCGAAGATTGCGGCCACGGCTCTGGACTCGGCCAGATCGTTCGCTACCGTGCCCGTACCATGCAGATTGATATAGTCGATATCGTCAGGTCCGCAGCCGGCTTTGGCCAGCGCCTGTTCCATCGCGAGTTTTGCACCGGCACCGTCGGGGTGTGGCGATGACATGTGATAGGCATCGCCGCTTTCACCGTAACCGAGCAGCGCAAATTCGGCGCTGGCGGATTTTTCCAGCAGTGCATACCCGCCCGCCTCGCCAATAGATATACCCCGCCGCTGGATGTCAAAAGGACGGCAGGGTTCCGGCGCGACCAGTTGCAGGGAATTGAAGCCGTAGAGCGTCGTCAGACACAGGGTATCGACACCGCCGACAATGGCAGCGTCGCACATGCCGGTCGCAATGGCCCGGTAAGCGGATGCAAATACCTTGGCGCTCGAAGAGCAGGCGGTCGAGATGGCGACGGCAGGGCCGGCGGCACCCACTACCTTCCGGGTGAAGTCTGCCACTGAAAACACGTTATGGGTGTAGCGGTACTGATACCAGTCCGGTAGTGCATGCAAAGTCTCGGCATAGGCCAGTTCGGTTTGCTGGATACCCGAGGTGCTGGTACCGACAAATACGCCCACCCGGTCCGCACCGTGGCGTTTTAGCGCGGCCTGTGCAGCGTCCAGAAAATTGTCCTGCTGCAGTGCCAGCCAGGCGAGGCGGTTATTGCGACAATCGTAGTCCTGCAGATTCTGCGGTAGCTGCACATGCTCGAGTTGGCGGATTTCTCCGGCCCAGGTTTTCAGATCCTGCGATCCCTGGAATGTGCAGGGCGCCAGGCCAGTGCGCCGGCATACAATCGCATCCCAATTGGATTGGCGACCTTCGCCGAGGCAAGTCGTCAGGGTGAAATCAGTGATGTCCAGGGGTGTCATGCTGCCAGAAATCATAGAAATTGAACCAGTTATACGGATGTCGACCCGCGTGATGTTGCAGCCGTTGGCTGTAAATGCCCATGGCGGCTGCGATTGCAGGCGCACGTTCGCGACGCGAGTTACCCAGGCGTTCGGCAATGACTTCAAAATGCAGCGCGTAGCGGTTACCGCCGAGAAAAATTCCGAAGCAGGCAATGACGGGGACCTGCAGAATTGCCCCCAGCTGCCAGCAGCCAGTGGGAAAGGGTGCGGGCCGATCAAAAAATATCAAAGGCTGTACCGCTTCAGCCTCGCCACCGCGATCCGCCATGATGCCGATCATTTCGCCCTTGCCCAGGCACTCATTCAGCAGAAGAGCCAGTCCCGGCCCGGGCGTGCGGGCGTCGATGACGCCGGCGGCCAACTCCGGGTCGAGGCGCTGAAGCAGGTTCATCACATTGCGATTATGCTCGATATCCAGAAGTATGCGCATGGGGATGGACTGCGTCCGGGTACCCATCACGCGCAATGCGTCGAAACTGCCGAAATGCGCCGCCAGTAAAATACAACCCTGGTGCCGGTAACGTTCGAAAATCTCCCCGCCATGGATTTCAAAACTGAAATGTTTTTCGCGCCCCGCAAGGAAAAGAATCCTGTCTGCGGTGACTATGGCAAACGTCAGGAAATGCCGGTAGATCTGCCACCAGCGGGGTGATCGATGCAGCGCTTGCCGAAGAAACCCGCGCGATGCCCGCCGGGCATCGGCGGCGCTCAGGAAATAGTAAAAAACGGCCGGGCACAGAAGAAAAATCATGGTTTTGCGGCCCAGGTTCAGCATGGCCCACGTCAGAAGACGCAACAAAAACGGATGGCCTTTTTCACGCTGAAGGCGCCATGAATCAGTCATGGACGGTGGTAACCTCCGGATGCAGTGGCGCAAGCAGATACGAACATTGAGCCAGCAGGACCACCCGATCTGCACACTCGCAACGAATTTTCAGATGCTTGTCGACGTTGATGACATGCCAGCGCAACTTGTCTCCGGGACGCACCGCCTGGAGAAATTTGCACTGCCTGATGCCGGTAATCCGGAACTGACCGGCGAGCAAATGGACCATCCAGCGCAGCAACAGCGCCCCGGGAACAAGCGGGTCATTGGGGAAGTGATCGGGGAACACCGGATGTTCCAGGGGCACTGAAAATTCGAAAACGGTGGCCGGGCCGGCTTCCGGAATTGCGTGCGAAGATTCATCCATGCAGCTGATTCCAAAGGTCGTCCAGCGCGGCCTGGGTGAGTTTGCCGGTGTCGTTGCGGGGTAACCGTTCCACCCGGTAAAGCGGCCGCGGGAGAAAAGCGGCGTCCAGGTGCCGCGACAACTGCGAGAGGATCGTGCGTGCGGGCAGATCGCTGACCACCAGCGCGGCAGGGCGGCCCGTATTTGCCGCCGCTTTCGGCATGAAAAAAACGCCATCAAGCACGCCGTCGATGGCTTGTAACTGCAATGTCAGATCAGCCAGCGAAGCGCGTTTGCCAGCGACGTTGATCATGTCGGCATGGCGGCCGAGAAGGCGAAAATGTCCGCTGGCTTCAATGGCGATCTCATCATGCAGGGGCGCCGGCTCTGCAAGATGAGGTGCATGGGCGGTCGTGGCGGAGCCAGTCTGCTCCAGGATAAATCCCGGCAATAAAGTCCAGTTCTGGCCGCGCGTCGGCATTCGGGTTGCGATGCTGCCGGCTTCGGTGCAGCCGTAGATTTCCTGAACGCGGGTGCGAAAACGTGCCTCCGCTGCCGTCGCCAGATCGATAGCCAGAGGCGCTGTCGCGGATACGATGCCTGCCAGTGGTGGCAGAGGGATACCCGCGCCCAGCAGTGCGCGCAGATGCACCGGCGTGGTGACCAGCACCCGATCTGCTTCGAGCGCCTCCAGTGCTGCCTGAATGTCAGCCGGGAAGAAGGGTCGGGCGGCATGCAAAGTGGCCCCTCCCTGAAGGGTCTGCAGGGCGGTCATTTCCAGTCCGTACATATGCTGGGTCGGCACGGTGGCAACTATGGCGGGCGCCGGCAGATCGAGAGTGAAACGCCTTGCCAGCAACCGGGCTGTGCCGGCAAGCGTTCCCCAGGGCTTGGCCTGCGCTTTGGGCTGGCCGGTGCTGCCTGAAGTAAAAACCAGCGCCGCCAGTTGTTGCGCGGGTATTTCGAACGACCCTGTGACGCCGGCCAATGTTCCGGCCGCCGGGAGCAGCGCCCTCAGATTGACCTGTGGCAGATCTGTCTCCAGGTCACCATCCGTAATGCAATACACCGGAGCATGCCCGGCGGCGATCCGTCCCAATACGGCCGGCTGTTTTGCGGGTGGCAACAGGTTTACGGTGCCTTTCAATAATGCGGCGCAGAAACCGACCAGAAAGCAGTACCGATCCTCGCACAGATTGAAAGCCCTGGGTGAGTCGGGCAATTGCTGCGAGACCCAGGCGACGTCTTGAAGGAAGGTCTGCCTGCTGATGGGAGCCGTACCGGCGACCCACATGGGGCGGTTCATGATATCGCCGCTGACTCCACAATCATCGGCGCACAGTGGTATTTGCGGGTTGTGCGCAAGAATGACTGGCGCAAGCGGCAGTATCGGCATCATGGCAATCCGACAGAAGCCATGTCAGGGCCTGATGCCGGCACGGCGGACGATGCGCAGGTATTCGGCAAAACCCGGGTGATCGTGATCAGGGAATAACTGTCTGCGCAGGCAGAATTCGGCAATAAACAGAACAATGACAATCGCGTAATTGATGAAGTTGGTAAACCAGGACCACAACGCCGGCTCGTCGATCGCTGCCAGAATCACCGACCACGCGAGCATCAACGCCAGAACTCCGGTCCAGCATTGGGTAACGCGCCGGGTGTAGTGCCGCATGGCCGCAGACAGGGGCCCGCGGGTTGCTTCGCCAATGGCCGTGACCAGCGGTTCCCGACCGGGCATCAGTGTCCGGCCGAACACGAACAGCATCAGCAGGGGCAATACGATCGGCGGTAAATACAGGACGTACAGCGTGAGGTTGCTCAAACCCAGAGCGATGGCTGCCAGGGAGATTGCCAGCAGCAGGATCCAGGCGCTCACTTCGGCACGCCTGAGGTTAGCCCACAGAATGCCGAGCGCGAGCGCAATAATGGCGAAAACCTGCAAGTGCGGGCGGCCGATGAGGAACGAGAGGTGGAGCAGCACGGGATAGAGTAGGACGAGGATGACCCGCATAACCGCACTGTTTCAGCCCTGACGGTGGATGTAGTCGCACAGGCTTCGCAAACTGTAGAACACCGACTTGTTGCTTTCGTCGTCCGCCTTGAGTTGCACCTTGTAATGCTGCGCGACCGCCAGCGCAATCTCCAGCGCATCGATCGAATCCAGACCGAGGCTGTCACTATTGCCTGCGTCGAATAACGGCGCTTCAGGATCAATATCGCCCGGGGCGAGGTCTTCGAGATCGAGTGCGTCAATCAGCACCTGCGCCAGTGCGCTTTCCTGTTCGGTTTGAGTAGTACTCATCAAAAACTCTCTCATGCTGCCGGTGATAACAATCGGCTGGACTTGGTCGCCGTATATTCGCTGAAAATCCCCAGCACAATCTGTCGTTCGACCCCTTCAAGTCCTACGTCGGCAAGCGCATTCAGGATGGTGGCAGGCGGAACACAATGCTCAATGGTGTCCCAGTAATATTTCATCAGCAGTTCGGTGTCGGTGCTGCGCCGGAATACCCGAGCGACCGTGGGTACAACACCCTTCAGATAAGCTTTCAGCAGTGCGGTACTGACACGACCGCGAGGCCGGGTGATCTCCAGCAGCAATATCTTGCCGCCCGGCTTCAGGACGCGCTGATATTCACTGAAGGCAGCGTTCAGATCCGCCACGTGCCGCAGCGCATAGCCCATGGTGACGTAATCAAAGGTGTTGTCGGCGAAGGGCAGGGATTCACCCAGTCCCTGGGATACGTGACGCACCCCCAGCTTGACCGCCTCGTTCAGCATCCCCTTGCTCGGATCCAGTGCCACTACCAGGCCCTCTTCCCCGACAATCTGCTGCGCCAGCCAGGAAACTACTCCGGTTCCAGCCCCGACATCGAGAACGCCATCGCCCGAAATAAGGCCTGCGCGCTCCAGCGCCTGGCGCCGGTACCAGCGTCCCGATCCGAAACACATGACGTCGGTGATCCAGTTATAGTGTTCAGCCGAAGAGTCAAACAGGTGATCAACCCGTTTGCGTCGATCCTCTTCCCGACTGTAATAATCGGCAAGTACCGGATGTGGCGGAATGTGTTTTTTGTCACTTTGCGGCATGCGGGGGCACCCCAGAAAAAACCCGTGTACTTTACGGGAGCGCCCGGAGGCAGGCAAGACGAGTTTGCAGCGCGGCGGTGCGCGTGGCCGCTCTGGAGATTTTGTGCCTATAATTCGCGCCCGGGCAATTCCGGATGACCAGACAGATTTTCAACAGCAACAACATGGGTTTAGTCTTGAAGCGGACCGGTTTGATCTGTACTTATGAACGCAGCGCTGGACCGCTTTACGGAGGCGACTGGCACCCGGAGTGCGGGCGGGACTATAGATGCCAGCGGTTGCCGAAAATCGATCAGTGCGACGCGCCGGGACTGTTGGCGCGGGTGATCTTCGACGAATCCACCCGGGTGCAGGCGCCCGCCGGCAGCATTCATTCCGGATTGAAACTGCTGGAGCCGCGAGCGACGCTGGAAACGCTGCGGGTCGAAGGCGCCGTAAACTACGGTCTGTACGAAGGCATCTACCGGGCCGAGACAGAGGAGCTCCTGTTGCTGGCTTTGACACTGGAGCAGCCCGCGGGCGCACCCCTGACCGCCACCGTTCAGCAGGGCTATCAGCGGTTATTGCGGTACACGAAAGAACGTGGCTATGGCCATCTGGTGCGCATATGGAATTATTTGCCGCGGATCAATGAGCCGGAAGACGGTCAGGAGCGATATCGCGCCTTCTGCGTGGGTCGTGCCGCGGCATTTGATGCGATGAATATTGCACAACAGGATTACCCATCCGCGTGCGCGTTGGGCACTCAAGCCGAGGATCTGGTGATTTATTTGCTGGCCAGCCGCCGGGCGCCCATGCATTTTGAAAATCCCCAGCAGGTCAGCGCCTGGCATTATCCGCAGGATTACGGGCCGCGCAGCCCGGCTTTTGCGCGCGCCTCCCTGCTTGCCAGCGCCGGCGGGGGCAGCTCGCTGTTTGTCTCTGGCACCGCTAGTGTGGTGGGGCACGCTACCCGGTATCCGGGCGATGTGGCAGGCCAACTGCGGGTCACCCTGCAAAACCTGGACGCGCTGCTTCTGCATGTACACAACACCGCAGCGCACTCCGATGGACAGCGGTTCGAAATCGAAGTATTGAAAATCTACCTGCGCAGTCCGACCGATCTGGACACCGTCCGGGCGGGTGTACTGCGCCACTTCGGCCCGGTACCCACGGTGTTTCTCGCGGCGGATATCTGCCGAGGTGATCTGCTTCTGGAGATTGACGGCATATGGCGTCTGGTGTCCTGAGGCGTCCTGCCTGGCGCCGCTTGCAGATGCGCCGGGGATGGCGGCTGTTTACCACCGCCATCGGCTTCGGGTCTTTCGGGGTGTGCGCGCTGTTGCTGTCCGTTTCAATATTCCCGTTAATCCTCCTGCTGCCCGGGCGACGCAAGCACGTCCGGACACGGCGCCTTCTGGCCTCGATATTTCAAAGTTACCTGCGCTGGTTGCGCTTTCTGGGGGTGCTGACGTATGAGTTCCACAACCCGCTCGACCTGAGTAAACCGGGGCAATTGATTATTGCCAACCATCCGTCGCTGCTGGATGCCTTATTTCTGCTCGGCCTGGCCGGCAGTGCCAACTGCGTGGTGAAAGAGGCGTTGTGGCGCAATCCGTTTACGGCTCTGGGGGTGAGGGCTGGAGGCTATATCAGCAATGCCCGCATCGATCTGGTGTCATTCTGTACCGACAGCCTGCGTCGCGGTGAATCAATTGTTATTTTTCCAGAAGGCACCCGATCCCGGCCGGGCGAGCCGTTACGGTTTCATCGCGCTCCGTTCCGGGTGGCGCTGGCGGCGAACGCCCCTGTTATTCCCGTCGTCATAAAATGTGAACCGGCGGTATTACTCAAACAGCAGAAATGGTACGACATAACTCCCATACCCCCGCATTACAGCATCCGCGTTGGAGAAAAAATCGCACCCGCCGATTATTTGCAAAGTCAGGTACCCCAACCCAAGGGTCCGACTCTCAATGCGGCTGCCCGCATTTTGACGGACGAGCTGGAACGGTATTTCGAGACGCGACGTCACCGATGCGCCGGGGAGGCGTCGGCAGACCCGAACGTCTGTTAAACTGCCGGGCGCCGTCCAGCCTGCAGGAATCGGGAGGTGACAGAGCTTCCCCAATTGCCATTTAACCTCAGCGCCTTTTTATGTCGCACTCAGTTCCCGGATATTCGAGCATGCCCGAACCCGCTTTCAAGCCCTGCGCACTTGTGCCCGTTTTCAATCATCAGCACCGTATTGACTCGGTAGTCCGGCAGCTGCTCGAACACAGGGTGGACTGCATTCTGGTCGATGATGGCAGCGATGCTGACTGTGCCGCAGCCCTCGATGAAGTCGCCCAACGTTACCCGGAAGCCGTGACGTTGCTGCGATTGCAGGAAAACCAGGGCAAGGGTGCGGCTGTTTGCCACGGTCTGTACCATGCCTATGAGAAGGGTTACAGCCACGCGCTTCAGGTCGACGCAGACGGACAGCATGATCTGGCCGATGTGCCGCGATTTCTGCAAGCCGCGCAGTCGCAGCCGCGCGCTGTGATCAGTGGTGCGCGCAGGTACCGGCAGATGCCGAAAGATCGTCGCTTCGGCAGGATGCTCACGGATTTCTGGGTGTGCGTGCATACGCTTTCGTGGCAGGTGCACGACTCCATGTGTGGCTACCGGCTCTATCCGCTGCAGGATACCGTGAATTTACTGGAGCGCAGAAAAGTCGGATCGCGCATGGATTTTGACACGGACATCATGGTGCGCCTTTACTGGCAGGGACTGGACGTAAAAAATCTGCCAACCGCCATCGTTTACCACCGCGATATCGCTTCCCATTTCAACCTGGTGAAGGACAATCTGCGGATCGTCCTGATGCACACTAAACTGTTTTTTGGAATGCTGGTGCGCTGCCCTTCGCTGCTCAGTCGGCACTGGCGCCGATGAATGATGATCGGCAGGATTCGGATTCAGCTCAAGCAGCAAAACCGGCGGATAAAATGATTAGCAGGTTCAACTATGTCCGGAACGTGTGTCTGTTTTTAAAGTCAGTGCAGCGCAGGCTGCATCGGCGCGGTGTTCCCGGTCTGCTAATGGTCGTGCTGGCAGCTTTTGCGGGTGACCTGTGTGCCAAGGAAGCGGGCTCCGGTAAGGAAGCCGGGGCCATCAAGAAGGTGGTGCAACGTCTTAATGACGCGGTCTTGCTGACCGGAAATTTTGAGCAGAAGAAGCAGCTGCAAGGGATGACGGTGCCGCTGCAGTCAAAGGGCGAGTTTGTATTCTGGCGGGGCCAGGGTCTGTATCTGTTAACCCGTGAGCCTTTTTACAATGCCACTACGATTACAGTGGACCGTATTATTCACTGGCGCGAAGACGGTACTGGCGCGCTGGCGGAAGAACCCAGCGGTCTTGTACAAAGAGAAGTGAGCAGAACCCTGCTGGCATTTCTCAGTGCAGATCTGGAACTGCTGGAGGACCGCTTCCTGACCCAGTGGCGTTTCCAGCAGAATCGCTGGGAACTGGCATTGGCCCCGCGTCAGGAACTGGTTCGCAAGCATATGCGCAGCGTGACCTTACGCGGCGGTGAGTACATAAAAAATGTCAGCGTCATCGCCGCCAATGGAGATATTACGGAAATGACCTTCAACGCCATAAAGCCGCAAGCAGGCCCTGACGCAAGGCAGTGCCGGTCGTTCTTCCTGGGGGACGCGACGACACAGTGCGCGCGCTTTCCGCCTGTCTTGTCTCCCTAGGCGCCGCCGGCCGTGTCGCGCGCCATATTACCCGGTTGGTATCGCTGGGCATCCACGTTCACTGCGATTATTACGGTGTGCTGTCTGGCATTGCTGGTTCACCAGTGGCGGGGCGGCATGGCAATTGAAGCCGACCTTCGTGCCCTGTTTCCCCAGCAGCGCGACGACCCGTTTGCAGACAAGGCCGACGAGCGGCTGGCAGATCTGTTCGGTGACAGGCTTTTGGTTGCGGTGCGGGCGCCAGACCGGAGTCAGGCCACCAAAGCCGCGGATCTGGTGACGGCGGCCATTGATGACAGCGGGTTTATGCGGTCGCTGGATGGCGATCAGCTCCAGTCCGTTGATGATCAGCGGCACCTCCTGCAGGATCACCGTTTCCAGTTGCTGACTCGTACGCAGCGGGCACAACTGGAAAGTGGGGACCTGCACGAAATTCGGCATCGCGCGCAGGCATCCCTGTTGGGTCTGTCCACCCTCAACACGCTCGATCCGCGCGAGGACCCTCTGGCACTCCACAGCGAATATGCGAAACGCTTGCAGCCGGTCATGCCTGGGGAACTGGTGGATAACCGCCTGCTCATTGACGAGGCCGACTTCAGCTTTGTCATCGTCGGCGCGCAGCTGACCATTCCGTCTTTCAGCCTGCATACCCATGAACAGGTCCGCACCTGGGTGGACGAACTGCGCCAGCGCCTGTTGCAGGAAGCGGTGGATGTGGAACTGCTGCTGTCGGGCGCCGTATTTCACGCGGCGGAAGCTTCTGCCGCCGCCAAGCGCGATGTGACCATCATCAGTCTGTGTTCCGGCCTCGGCATTCTGATTATTTATCTGCTGACGTTTCGCCGTCTCCAGCCGCTGCTGCTGGGGGTGGCCTCGGTGGCGTTCGGAAGCCTGGTGGCTGTGGTTTTTAACCATGTCATCTACGGTTATCTGCACTTGATGACGCTGGTGTTCGGCGCGAGCCTGATCGGCGTGTCTGTGGATTATTCGGTGCACTACCTGTGTCGGCACCAGGTGAAATTGACCCGTCGGTCGGCATTTCAGCGCAAGCACATTCTGGATGGCCTGATCGGCGCACTCGCCCTGGGACTGATCACAACGCTGCTCGGCTACGGCTGCCTGCTGCAGGCAAAGCTGCCAGGGTTACAGCAGATCGCCAGCTTTTCGATGATCGGGCTGGCCGCCGCCTGGCTGTTTGTCATCACGGTGTTTCCCATCGCCCTGAAGGCGCCCTTGCCGCCGCCGACGGCGCTGATCCACTGGCTGACTCTCGTTCCCTGGGAGGCGCTGCGCGGGCTTCGTCGGCATCGCTTGTTCTGGTGGAGCATCCCGGTGCTGTTCATCATTCTGGGCATGGGGCTTTCACAGCTTCGTCTGAGTAGCGACATGCGTGTGCTCTACAAGCCATCACCGGAACTCATGCAATCGGAACAGACGCTGCAGGAACTGCTTCAGGGCGTGGCTCCCAACCAGTTTTTCCTGATCAGGGCAGAATCCGAGGAAGCACTGTTGCAAAAGGAGGAACGGTTTGTCGAAACTGCGCTGGACCGCCTGGTGGAGGAAAACGTGCTCAGTGGCTATTCCGCCTTGACGCAGATAGTCCCTTCGCGCCAGACGCAGTGGCGCAATTATTCGGTGCTCAGTGAACAGGTTTACAAAAACAACGCTCTGGCCGAACAGTTCATGCGGGAAGTTGGATTCGATGACGCGACCATTGATGGCTTGCAGCGGCAGTTCACACGTTCACGCACCCAGAGCCTGCGGCTGCGCGAATGGTTGTCGGTGGCACGACCCGAGCAGCAGATGCTTTGGCTGGGCAAGATCGACGGCACTGTGGCAAGCATGGTCGCTCTGCGGGGGATTACGGATGTCAGCGCGCTACAGGCGGCGGCTGAAAAAGTTGAGGGGGTCATGTGGGTAGACAAGGTGGCCGCGCTGTCGGTGATATTGAAGCAACTTCAGGAATCCGCGATCAAGCTGCTGGGCTCAGCCTATCTGGCGGTGCTGGCGCTGATGTGGCTTTATTTCCGGCAATTAAAGGCGCTGTTGCTGGTGACCATTCCGCTGGTGGCGACGGCAACCTCTCTGGCCGTACTCGCATTGTTTGAGATTCCCATCAATGTCTTTCATATATTCGGAAGTTTTCTGATCCTTGGGCTCGGGATGGATTACGGGATTTTTTCCAGCCAGCCGGAATCCGCTGACGACAGCTGCCGGCGAGCGGTTTTCCTGTCGGCTGTTACCAGTGCTTTGTCATTCGGTTTACTGGCTCTGAGTACAACGCCCATGGTGCAGTCTTTCGGTGCGATGCTACTGATGGGCAGTATCATGAACTGGGCGCTGGCGCCGATCATCGGGCCGGCAGTGCGTGAAGCGATCTATGGTTCGGATGATGAGTGAGCGCGGCGCAGATCGATCTCGGCGAGCCCGGGCATGGATGGCATTTCTGACCATGGTTCTGATGGTGCAGGCGGGCTGTGCCACCTCAAAAGTACAGCGGGCGGCAATCAATTCCGACTACGACGTGGTCGTTGCACAGCAGTTGTGGCATCTGCAATATCAGGGTAAAAATTACCGTCTTCCGGCCATGTTGAGTCTGAATGCCGAAGCATTACAGGTGGTGGTCATGAACGATTTTGGCCAGCGCTTGGTGACCATCGAAGACTCAAAGGGAACGTTGAAAATCGATGCACATCAGTCGCACCCGGTCAGATCCCTGTGGCCCCGATTAATTGAGGCGGTGTACTGGGTTTATTGGCCAGTCGAAGACCTGCAAGACGTTGCGCCCGTCGGCTGGAAATTTATGGATCTGGACGAGGGTCGACAGGTCCGGTCGTCCGGGAAGCAGGTCGCGAGCATTCACTACAACGATGTCGATCCCTGGCAGAGCGTCACAGAATACCGTCGTGCCGACGGCAGCTTCAGTTTGCGCGTCGAAAGCAAACTCCTTGAAGCTGATCCGCGTCCGGGCGCAGAATTCTGAGCCCGATAAACTGCATAAATCCGTGATCGATTCAAATGGAGAATGAAATGACATCAGAGCGTGTACTGGTTGTTGGAGCAAGCCGCGGCATTGGCCGGGCCATTGCCCTGCGTCTGGCAGCGGATGGCTATCAGGTGGCGGTGCATTTTCGCGAGCAGCGGGCGCTGGCCGAAAAGGTGGTGGATGAGATCTGCGCCGCGGCGGGTTCGGCCGGACTGGTGCAGTTTGACATTACTGATCGCGAGGCCACGCGCAGTGCGCTGGAGAAAGATTGCAGCGACCACGGTGCCTATTACGGGGTGGTATGCAACGCGGGTATAACTCGGGACAACGCGTTCCCGGCTCTTAGTGGCGCAGACTGGGATGCAGTGCTGCGCACCAATCTGGACGGTTTCTATAACGTGCTCAATCCGGTCATCATGTCAATGATCAAACGCCGCGCGCCGGGCCGTATTGTCACCATGTCCTCGGTTTCCGGGCTTATGGGAAACCGGGGGCAGGTCAATTACAGTGCCGCCAAAGCGGGGATTATAGGCGCCACCAAGGCACTGGCGATTGAACTGGCCAAACGCAAAATCACGGTCAACTGCGTTGCGCCAGGACTTGTCGCAAGTGAAATGCTCAGCGATACCGTCATCGAGGAGGCCCTGCCGTCAATTCCCATGCGCCGCATCGGGCAGCCGGAAGAGGTAGCAGCCCTGGTCAGTTTTCTTATGTCTGCGCAGGCGGGCTACATCACCCGGCAGGTGATTTCGATCAATGGCGGCATGTTTTAGCGTCAACAGGCTTTAGCGGCCATGGGTTGAGAAAACCGTTTACACCGGAGCCGGATAGGCGAGCAGAATAAAGTGCGCGATATTCACGCCGAAGTGCACGTAGAGCGCCATGGAGAATCGACCGGTATACCAGTAGATACCGCCATAAAGCAGGCCTGCCAGCTGGAACAGTACAAAGGCGGCATTGAGTTGTGTCGTGTGCGCGAGTGCGAAAATAATCGAAGCAATACCCATCGCCAGCATGCCGGCCCATAGGGTGTTGTTGCCGAATGCTGCTATCCGCTTCTGTATCAATAATCGAAAGAACGCCTCTTCAGCCATCACGGTAATGCCCAGATTTACCGCAACAAAATAAATCAGACCTTCGGGAAATTTGACTGCTGCCGCGAATCCGAACAGCCAGTGAGCGACGGCGAGCATAAAGCCAATGCCGATGGTGGCAACCGCCACGGATTTGCCTGGAAGCGATTTTTCACCTTTTGCGCCTTCAATGTGTGAATTGGCACGTTGAGCAATAGCATCCAAAGATTGTGGAAGGTTGTCCGGCGTTATGCGCTCCCACAACCACAGGATTATCAGCAGGCCGCCCACCGCTTTGCTGATATTAGCAAACAGTTTGAAAGGCGTGCCGCCTTCGTGGAGTACACCGAAACCCCGTATCAGCGGATAGTGAAAACCTTCCGGGCGATATATGGCTGCCGCGAATCCGATAACGACTGTTACAAACCACAAGGGCAAGTGAAGCGTCAGGGGCATGCGCGGATTGTACAGCGTGGCAAGTAACCCAGCGAACAGCACCAGAAGTGCCAGGTTAACCAGCGGCAGCCATCCGGCAGTTGCGGCGAGAGTTGCGCCCAGCAATACCGCAACGGTCAGCACCGGGCGAACGCCAGGACCGGTTATGGCGGTCAGCATGGTTGTGGTTCGCGCCGCAGGCCAGCCCAACGAAAATAAGTGGCGGAGCGCCATAACCATTCC